>PAZC01000011.1 GCA_002716045.1 Opitutia bacterium | reverse complement strand
GTCTCCAAGGTTTTTATCAATAGATCTGTTAGTGGCTTCATCAAGACCGATGGCTCTCTTTGGTTGATGGGCTTGAACAGTTCCGGCCAAATGGGTGATGGGCGCATTTTACAGCGCAATTCCCCCGTCCAAGTAGCCACCGGGCTCACTCCCGCCCCCGATTCCGATCTGGATGACGACGGCTTTACTTACGCGCAGGAAACTGCCGCTGGTACCGATCCCGATTCCAACGCCTCCATCCCCGGCCTCGATTTCGGGTTGGTCGCCTACTATCCTTTCGACGGCAACGCCTCTGACATGTCGGGCAACGGACGGCACCTTACTCCAAGCGGAGCTCAGCTCGGCCAAGACCGCCATGGTCTTGATGCTGGAGCATACACTCTCGATGGCTCTGATGATTATTTGTCCACTGAAGTTTCCCTGCCTGACATGACTTCGATGACGATATCCATCCATTTCAAACTGCAAGTGGGTTCAGGTATTTCCACCTTGGTCAATGACATGACATCGGCTGCTGGGAATGACATGATATTTTCAACGGACAACCACAAGGCAGGAATCAGGGCTGACAAGAATGGGGCCCTTTTAGGCACTGGTGCCGTTCCCTATACTTTGAACGGTGCTTCTTACTCAAATCCAAGTGGCATTTCAGGCGCATGGAACAATCTTCTTTGGGTCATGACCCCCACCCAGTCCAAGATTTACCTCAATGGTGTACTTCAAAGCACAATCAATGAAACGGCTGGCAACGTTGGATACCATGGTGATCTAACTCTTGGTATATGGACGACTGGCCAAGGTGTTTCCAAGCATCCATTCCACGGCTCCATCGACGAGGTCCGTATCTACGATCGGGCCTTGTCCGCGGCAGAGGTGGCCCAACTGTACGCACTGGAAAGCGCCTTGCCCGCGGGGTCCGTCACGCTGGACAAGCTGGCTCCCGAGCTAAGTGACTTGCTCGACGGCAACGGCACGATCGAACATGCCCTGCCCGCCGGTTCCGTGATCGCAGTAAAACCAGGCGATCCCGCCCCAGCCGGATACACCCTCTTCCAGCGCAACGAATACAACGCCACCCTCACCTGGCAGGAAAAGGCGCCGGTTTCGGTGGGGAGACAGGGTGGCGATGGTGTGGAGGCACTGGACGGCAAGATCTACTTCCTGGGCGGCTATGAAAACGGAACAACTTACAATCTTGCCGAACGCTATGATCCCGTCATCAACCAATGGGAAACTCTCAACCCCATGAACACGGCGCGCGATGGTATGGCCGCAGCCGTCCTGAATGGCAAATTGTACGCCATCGGAGGCATCGGTCTGAACAGCGTGGAGATTTATGATCCGCAGACAGGCCAATGGTCAATGGGGCAGGCTTTGCCGAGCGAGGTGAAAAGCGGTAACGCCATCACGGTCGACGGCAAGATTTTATTAGTTGGTGGGCAGAATTCCTCCAACCAGCACTTAAGCCAAGTTCTTCAGTATGATCCCGTCACCAACCAATGGAGTCAGAAAGAGCCGATGCTCACTCCGCGGTACGGCATGAAGTTAGTTCTACTAGCAGGCAAAGTGTGGGCCATCGGGGGTGAAGGAAGCGCCGGCCACCTCGATAAAGTCGAAATCTATGACGTTGCGGCTGATTCATGGACAACAGGTCCGGCCCTTACCATGGCCAGACATTTTCCTGTAGTGTGGGTTTCCAACGGCAGAATCTATGTGGCAGGTGGAGTGGATGGCAGTTCTTTCCTCAATTCCGTCGAAATTTACGATTCCGACACCAATCAATGGATTCCGACGAATGATTTGCCCCAAAACAAGTATCTTGCTGACGCTGCGGTCATCGGCGGGAAGGCCTACGTTGTGGGAGGACGCAGCGCTTCCGGTGTTTACACCAACAAAGTCTTCGCCGCCGATCTCCCTGCCCTCGCGATGGACCTGTACTTTCGGGACGGCAACGCGACCGCCGAGGCCGCCACGGAGCCCGACGGCCTAGCCGCGGGGTCCGTCACCCTGAACATGCTGGCCCCCGACGCCCTCGCCAAGTTGGACGTAAACCAAACCCATGCCCAATCCGCCGGCAGCGTGCTCGCTGTCCCCAAGGACACCGCGCCCCCCGCCGGCTACTCCCTCTACAAGCGCACGGACCGTCCCGGCACGCTCGTCTGGGAAGAGAAGGCCCCGGTGGCTGCGGCGCGATACGTCTACAACGGCGTCGACGCCCTCGACGGCAAACTTTACCTGGTGGGCGGGGGTGGTTCCTCCACCAACCAGAAACGCTTCGAGCGATACGATCCCGCGACCAACCAGTGGGAAAGCTTGCCCGCCCTGGCCGTTGCCCGGGCCGACGTCGCCACGGCCGTCCTCGACGGCAAGCTCTACGCCATCGCCGGCGAAGGGTTGACCAGCGTGGAGATCTACGATCCGCAGACGGGGCAGTGGTCGGCGGGGCAGTCCCTTCCCCAGGAAATCAACGAGGCCACCGCGATCACGGTGAACGGCAAAATTCTACTGATCAGCGGCCAAAATTCTTCCAACGTCAGCACCAACCTGGTTTTCGAGTTCGATCCGGGGACCAACCAATGGACCCAGAAAGCGTCCATCCCCACGGCGCGGCGTGGCTTGAAGTCCGTGCTGTTGGATGGAAAAGTGTGGGCCATCGGCGGCAATGACGGATCCAGCAGCAACAAGGTGGAAATCTACGACCCCACAGCCAATTCCTGGAGCGCGGGCCCTTCGCTCACAAACACGAGGAACTGGCCTTGCGCCTGGGTGGCGAACGGCAAGATNTANGTCGCGAGCGGCNNGGATNCCGGAGGCGCTTACCTGACTTCGATCGAGGTCTACGATCCGGCCACCAACCAGTGGTCCGCCGCNGGTACCGTTCCCGAGGCCAAGTTCGTGGGCGATTCCGCCATACTCGATGGCAAAGTGTACTTTGTGGCAGGCAGACGCAATGGAAACGACTTATCCAACAAAGTATTCGCCGCCGACATTACTCCCCCCATGGACCTGTATTTTCGGGACGCCAATGCCACGGGGTCCGTGACCTTGGACAAATTCGCCGGTGAGGTCGTTTCCAAGCTGGACGGCAATGCCTCCGCCCTGCCTCCCATCGGCGTAGTAACCGCAATCGACCACAACGACGCCCCACCCGCCGAACACGCCGTCCTCGAACGCACCGACCGCAACGCCACCCACGTTTGGGAGGAAATGGCGCCGGTGAGCGTGGCTCGGCATGCCGGGGATGGCGTTGGTGTAATAAACAACGAAATTTATTTCGCAGGTGGATATGCGATTTCAGCCAAAAATATCTTAGAACGTTACGATCCCTCCACCAACCAATGGGAAACGCTTCCCTCCATGACTTATGCCCGCAATGGCATTGCCACTTCTGTCCTTAATGGAAAGTTTTTTGCCATTGGGGGTGTTGGTGGAGGAAGCCATCATTCTAGTGTTGAGATTTTTGATCCTAGTACTGGCGTTTGGTCGATGGGACCTTCTCTGCCTATAGAACTCAAACTCGCTTCTGCAATTACCATCAATGGAAAGATACTTCTGTGCGGAGGACAGGATAGTGAAAACAATGCCTTGAACCAAGTCTTAGAGTTTTCTCCCAATCTAAATCAGTGGGTGACCAAAGCTCCCATGCTCGATGCCTGTCAGCCTAACTTGATCAAAGTTGGAGGACAAATTTGGGCAATCAATGCAACAACAACACAAATCTATGATTCTCAAACCAACAGCTGGAGTTATGGTCCCACCTTGAGGGAGACTCGGTCTGCAGCAAGTGTTTGGGCTGAGCAAAACAGAATTCATTTTGCCGGCGGTTCCTACAAGAATACAATGGAGGTGTTCGACGTTCACCTTAATCAATGGAACAACGCTGGCTTGATTCCGGAAACTCGCAGTCATGCGGGTGCCGTAGTTTTTCAAGATAAGATTTATTTGGTTTCGGGACGTAAGACCTCCGGAAACAACTACTCCGACAAAGTCTACGCGGCCGACTTGATTCCGCATCGCGACCTCTATTTCCGAGAGGCGAATGCCAGCGCACCAGCGCAGCCAGCGCCCAACCAAGCGCCCGTCTTCGCCNGCGGCGCGGCGACCTTCACCACCGCCGAGAACAATACATCGGCCAGTTTTCTCATCGGAGCCACCGATCCCGNCGGCGACCCATTGACCTACACCAAAACCGGACCCGACGCGGACAAGTTCACCTTGAACGTAAACACCGGCGAACTCNCCTGGAACGCCGCCCCCGACTACGAGGCCAATGCCTCCGCAGCGGGCAACAACGCCTATGCCGTGACCGTCGCCGTGTCCGACGGCGAAGCCAACGCCACCCAGAGTGTCACCGTCAATGTTACCGACGATCCAGCGGACAACCCAGTCGACCTCACCAGCGGCCTCGTCGCCTGGTATCCCTTCGACGGCAACGCCTCCGACATGTCGGGGAATGTGTACCACGGAACCGTTCACGGAGCGACCCTTGGAGCGGACAGGCATGGTGCGGCGAGCAAGGCGTATAGTTTTGATGGGGTGGATGACTTGATCGACCTAGGAGCATCGGCATTCCCGGATATTGGAAGGCCCAACCAACCGGCCACCTTCACGGGGTGGTTCAATACTTCCCTGAACACAGCAAATGGACAATTTATCCTATCCGATTACACATCTTCTGGATACGACTACCATCATGTCGCCTCGATATCATTGATAGGTTCAGAAACAAAACTGCAAACCTCGTCGCGTTTTCAAAGTTCTGTAACGAAAAACTCCAATACCGGAGGGCTGGCTGACGGCCAATGGCATTTCTTCGCCTATCAAATGGACGGAGCATCCAAGTTGAAAGTATACTTGGATGGCACCTATGATTCCGAGAGCGCTTACGATCCGGCTAATGATTTTAGGGACAATCCTCACTGGCGTATCGGAGCCACCTTCTTCGCTGGATCAATGACCCGCTTCTTCGATGGCTCCATCGACGACGTGCGCATCTACGACCGGGCATTGTCCGCAAACGAGGTGGCGGNGCTCTACCATTTGGAAAGGCCGGGTTCCCCCATCACGGACAATAATTTCACCACCGCGGTGAACCTGTGGTTTTCCGACGAAGCCAACGCGACCGCCACCTACGGGCACATAAGCAACTGGGACGTCTCAGGCGTCACCGACATGTCCGAAGNATTCAAGGACAAGGCCACCTTCAACGAAGATATCGGCGACTGGGACGTACGCAACGTCACGGACATGTCCAAGATGTTCCGCGAAGCCACCTCCTTCAACCAGGACATCGGCGACTGGAACGTGTCCGCCGTCACCCAAATGATTCAAATGTTCTATAAAGCCACCTCCTTCAACCAACCCATCGGTTTCTGGGAAGTCTCAGCCGTCACCAACATGGGCTACATGTTAAGNGGTGCCACTTCGTTCAACCAGCCCATTGGTAACTGGAACACCTCTGCCGTCACGAACATGGGCGGCATGATCAAAAATGCTGCCGCGTTTAACCATGACATCGGCGACTGGGACACCTCCGCCGTTACGAACATGTGGATCATGTTCCAAAACGCCGCGTCGTTCAATCAAGCCATCGGTGACTGGGAGGTTTCCGCCGTCACGAACCTAGGGTACATGTTCTACGGTGCCACTGCGTTCAATCAGGACATCAGCGACTGGAACACTTCCGCCGTCACGGACATGGGCCATATGTTCGACGGCGCCACGGCTTTCAACCAGGACATCGGTGACTGGGACACGAGCAGCGTCACGAACATGTCCGCCACGTTCTGGGCTGCCGCCTCGTTCAACCAAGACATCGGCGACTGGAACGCCTCCGCCGTCACGAACATGTCCNNANNGTTCCAAGGCGCTTCTTCTTTATCCGATGCTAACAAAGGATTGATTGAACCGTCCTTTTCCACGAATGCCAATTGGCCGTACGACTGGTCGGCGTTCGTTTTCACGCCTCCCGCTCTCACCGATGCGAATTTCCAGACCGCAATCAACCTGTGGTTTTCCGACGAGGCCAACGCGACCGCCACCTACGGGCACATCAGCAACTGGGACGTCTCCGCCGTCACCGACATGTCTAATGCCTTCAAAGACAGGGCTTCCTTTAATGAAGACATAAGCGGGTGGGACACATCCGCCGTCACGGACATGAACGGCTTGTTCTGGGGCGTCACCTCGTTCAATCAGGCCATTGGCGATTGGAACACAAGCAGCGTCACCAACATGGGCAACATGTTCTACGGGCCACGGTGTTCAATCAGGATATTGGCGACTGGGAAACGTCTGCCGTTACGAGTATGGGCGGCATGTTTCGTTATGCAACGTCGTTCAACCAAGACATTGGCGACTGGAACACCTCCGCCGTCACGTACATGGCTTATATGTTCCACAACGTCGCGTCGTTCAATCAGGACGTCGGCGATTGGAATACCTCCGCCGTACGGAACATGAACTCCTTGTTCCGCGGTACGTCTTTCAATCATGACCTCAGTGACTGGGACGTGAGCAGCGTCACGCAGATGGATGCCATGTTCTACGGCGCAGCGTCGTTCAATCAGGACATAGGCGACTGGAACACGAGCAGCGTCACCAAAATGAGCCACATGTTCTACGACGCCGCGGCGTTCAACCAAGACATCGGCGACTGGAACACGTCCGCTGTTAACAGAATGGAATCCATGTTCCGCGCCGCTACTTCTTTCAATCAGCCCATCGGCGACTGGGACACGTCGGCCGCTACCAGAATGGACTCCATGTTCTACGATGCTGCAGCGTTCAACCAGGGTATCTCCGACTGGAACACCTCCGCCGTCTCCAACATGACCTACATGTTCAACGGCACATCTTCCCTCTCCGACACCAACAAGGGCTTGATTGAAACATCCTTTTCCACCAATGCCAATTGGCCTTACGACTGGTCGGCGTTCGTCTTCACTCCTCCGCCCATCACCGACGCCAACTTCACCACCGCAATCAACCTATGGTTTTCCGATGAGGCCAACGCGACCGCCACCTACGGGCACATAAGCAACTGGGACGTCTCCGCTGTGACCAATATGGCTCAAGCCTTCAAGGACAAAGCCACCTTCAACGAAGATTTAAGCGGGTGGAACGTCGGCAACGTGACGAACATGCATCGTATGTTCAACGGGGCCACGTCGTTCAACCAGACCATCGGTGACTGGAACACTTCCGCCGTCACGAATATGAGCGGCATGTTCAAAGGCGACACGGATTTCGATCATAACATCGGCGACTGGAATACCTCCGCCGTCACCAACATGGGCTTCATGTTCTACGGCGCCGGTTCGTTCAACCAGGACGTCGGCGACTGGAATGCCTCCGCCGTAACGAACATGACCGATATGTTCCAAAACGCATCCTCTTTATCCGATGAAAACAAGGGCTTAATCCACCCCTCCTTTGCCACCAATGCCAATTGGCCTTACGACTGGTCGGCGTTCGTCGACAGCGATGGGGACGGCATCACCGACGAAGTCGAGACGGACGACGACAACGATGGCTACAGCGACGCGATCGAGACCGCCCAAGGGACGGATCCCGCCAATGCCGCCAGTTTCCCGGGCACCGATTTCCGCGGGCAGGATCTTTTCGCGATCACTTTCAACGGCAACCAAACCGACTACCTCTTCGGCAACTTCGGGGGTGCGAACCTTGCCGGGCGACCCATGCTGGGGGCCAATTTCTCGGGAGCCAACTTCAAGGACGCCAACATGTCCGCCGCCGGTCGGCGCAACACCGACTTTTCTTACGCGAACTTCACCAACGCGGACCTGTCCGGCGCGGATCTTCGGGGAGCCGACTTCAGCCACGCGAACTTCACCAACGCCAACCTGTCCGGCGTCTGGATACGCAACGCTGACTTCAACGGAACCGACCTGACTACGGCCAACCTGTCGGGTGCGTGGTTCAATACGGGAACGGACTGGCCGGCGGGCTTCGACTACCTGCACTCGGGAGCTTACGGCCCGGGCGTGGACTTTCGCTCCATCGACCTGAGCGCCTTCCATCCGGTCGGAAAGCATTTGCAAAACGCAAATTTCGAGGGAACCGACCTTTCCGGCTCTGATACGAGGAACTCCGATTTTTCAGGGGCGAACTTCAAGGATGCGAATCTGTCGGGAGGGAATCGCACCGGCAACAACTTCGACGGGGCGGACTTCACAAATGCTGACCTGTCCGGAGCCAACCTTTCGGGATCCACCTTCATCGGGGCGACCTACAGCGCCGGCACCCAATGGCCCGCAGGCTTCGATCCCGCCGCAGCCGTGGCCCTCCCCAACCAACCGCCGACTTTCGCCGAGTCCAACACCACCTTCACCACGATGGAGAACAATGCCTCCACTTACTTCGCCTCGGCCAGCGATCCAGATGCCAACGCCACCTTGACCTATTCGCTGACCGGGCCCGATGCGGACAAGTTCCAACTCAACGCAGCGACCGGGGAGCTCAGCTTCAAGCAACCGCCCGACCACGAGTCTCCGAGCGACTTGAACCAGGACGGTGTCTACGAGGTGACGATCGTGGTATCCGACGGTTTTGCCAGCAGCGCCCAAAACCTCACCGTGCAGGTCGACGACGACCTTGCCGAGGACAGCGACGGCGATGGCTTCAGTGATGGCGAGGAGTTGGCCGCGGGCACACATCCGGCCAATTCCACATCCTTGCCTAATCGCCCGCCCGCAAATCTCACCCTGGACAACGAGTATGTCGACGAGGCCCTGCCCACCGGCGCCATGGTGGGGCACTTGCATTCCTTTGATCCCGATGCCAACGATACGCTGATCTTCAGCTTGGTTAATGGTCCCGGCGATTACGACAACGCGGCATTCAAGCTGAACGGTAACGTCTTGAAAACGAATGCCGTGCTCGATTACGAAACGAAGCATCTGCATTACGTTCGTCTCGCGGTGGTCGACGGCAGGGGAGGGCGCCTTGAGCAATCCTTTGTGCTGCAGGTCCGCAACCTATTCATCCCCATCGTCAAGAGTTTGCCCGCGGGCGAAGTGAACCATGACCGAGCCAGTCTCAGCGGCCAGCTTTTGGCCGACGGCATGTCGCCCGTGACCGAGCAGGGTATCATCTTAAGCCGTGATTGGTGGTTCCCCGAGGGCGATCCGTCCACGCGGCAAGTGCCGGGCGCATCCTCGGGTACCGAGTTCGCGCTATCGGTGGGGCAACTGGAACCCGCCACTCGTTATTATTACCGAGCCTATGCGATCAACGGCGAAGGCACTGCCTTGGGTGCCAAGAAGCGCTTCACCACCAAGCGGGCCCCGCAGACCGATCCTTGGGAGAATGCCACGGCCTTGGGCCAAGGATGGTTCGAATTGCCTTGGTTCGGCACCTTCCGTCCCTTCGAGAACAACTGGATTTTTCACCAAGGCCTGGGCTGGGTATATGTCAAGGGAACCAGCGAGGACAGTATTTGGCTATGGAGCGCGGACTGGGGCTGGCTGTGGACCGCCAAGGGAGTCTTTCCTAACGTTCATGCCCATCATCAGCAAACCTGGCTATATTTCCTCTCCAAGAGTCCATCAGGCAAGCCGGTGTTCTATCACTACGGTGTTCGCCTGTGGTTGAACGCGGCCCCCTAGTCCTTTAGCTTAATCGCGTTGACAAGGCGGGCCATTTTCTTCTTGATGGTCCGCTTTCGTCCAAATCGAAGCACCTTCGTTTGATGCTCAAAATTAGACTACAGAGACACGGTTCCAAGCATTCGCCCTTTTATCGCATGGTGGTGGCACCTTCCACCGTCAAGCGCGATGGTCGTTTTCTTGAGATACTCGGCACCTATGATCCGCAGAATCGCAAGCGCGAGGCGGAGCTTAACTTAAAGCTGGATCGCATCGACTATTGGTTGAGCGTTGGAGCACAACCCTCCGATACCGCCAAGAGCCTGATACGCAACGGACGCCTCTCCGAAGAGGACTATGCCGAGCGCATGCAAAAGAGGTCCGATGGCAAACAAGCTGCCCGCGCCAAGAAGGCCGAGGCAACCGNTGCCCCAACCGTGGACGAAGCTGCCGCCGAGGAATCGACGGACGAATCTGCTGACGATGCAACTGAAGAGGCTGCCGCCGAACCAGCTGCAGAAGAAGCCAAGACCGAGGAAGCGCCCGCTGAGGAAGCCCCAGCGGAAGAAGCTGCCGAGGAACCAGCTGCGGAAGAGGAAGCTCCCGTAGAAGAAGAAGCGCCGGAAGACGGTGACGAACCCCAGGTCATCGAGGAAGAGCCCGCCGCCGAGGAAGAAGCCCCAGCTGAAGAGGAAGCTGCGGAAGAGGAAGCTCCCGCCGAAGAAGAAGCGACGGAAGACGGTGACGAACCCCAGGCCGCCGAGGAAGAGCCCGCCGCCGAGGAAGAAACCCCGGCTGAAGAGGAAGCTCCTGCCGAAGAGGAAGCTCCCGCCGAAGAAGAAGCGTCGGAAGACGGTGACGAACCCCAGGCCACCGAGGAAGAGCCCGCCGCCGAGGAAGAAGCATCCGCTGAAGAAGAGGAATCCAGCGAAGAAGAAGCTCCTGCCGAAGAGGAAGCTACGGAAGAAGAGTCTTCCGATGAACCCGAAGACAAGCAATCAGACGACGCTGGCGACGAGGCAGCCGAGGAGGAATCCGACTCGGACGATGCCGAAGCCAAGAAAGAAGGGGAGTAACCTGCGGATTATCCGAGCTCTTTCTTCTTCCAAGTCATGTATTATTCAAGATTTTGTGATGCCCACCCAGGTGCAGTTCGACGTTATATCCTTGTTTCCCTCGATGCTCGAGGGAATCGTTAAGGAGAGCATAATCGGGCGTGCCATTGGCAATGAATTGATCGACGTTCGCTCCCACGACTTGCGGAGTTGGACAACCGACAAACATAACGTGGCTGACGACCGTCCCTTTGGAGGCGGACCCGGCATGGTACTTAAGCCCGAGCCCCTTTTTGCTTCCATCGAGGAATTGCGTGACGAGGAATCCGAAATAATTTACATGGCCCCTGACGGGGAACCTCTCACCCGTGAATTATCCAAGGAATTGTCAACCAGTTCCCACATTATTTTGATTAGCGGACACTACGAGGGAATCGACCAGCGTGTGCGTGACCAATTGGTTACCCGGGAGGTAAGCATTGGTGACTTCGTGTTGACCAACGGTACCTTGGCTGCGGCCACCTTGATCGATGCCGTCAGTCGATTCGTACCCGGCGTATTGGGCGAGGAGAATTCACTTTCCCAAGATAGCTTTGCGTCCGATCGCCTTAGTTTTCCACAATACACCCGCCCCGCCGAATTTCGCGGCGTGACCGTTCCCGACGTCTTGCTTTCCGGCGACCACGAGGCGATTCGCCTTTGGCGCCACGAGCAATCGGAACGAAAAACCCGCAATCGCAGACCCGACTTAATTAATTGAAGGAGATACAGCCATGAATCCCATCATCGAGGAAATCAGCAAGGAATTAGTAAAGGAAGATCGCGACCACTTCAAGGTGGGCGATGGCGTAAAGGTGCACGTCAAGGTGCGCGAGGGAGAAAAGGAGCGGATTCAGATCTTCGCAGGTATCGTGATTTGCCGCAAGGGACATGGCGTCGAGGAGACTTTCACCGTGCGTCGCATTGCTTCCGGAGTGGGCGTGGAGCGAGTTTTCCCCGTACATTCTCCGCTCATCGACAAAGTGGAAGTGGATAGGGAAAGCGTTACCATGCGGGCGCGCATGTATTACCTCCGCGATCGCGTGGGCAAGGAAGCCACCAAGGTGAAGGAAAAGCGCCTGGTGGAACGTGGCAAGTAATCCCGCTTGTTGGCATTCGCCGTTGACTGGGACGGTGTTCTTGAGTCTAGGCTTCCTTTCGTTCAAGTCATGAGCGAATGGAAATACAAGCGTTGGTTGGCTGTCTCGGTCATTTTGGCCGCGTTGGTTTGGTTGGTCGCTTTCCTCCTGACGACCAAGCCTGTTCAACTTTGGATTCTGCAACGCGCAGTCGGTTTCGAGGAGGTGGCTTTCGAGCGAGGCCAACTCAATTGGGGGTCGGCCTATATCGAAGACATCGAATTGCAAACTGCCGGCATTCGTCTGCGCGCGAGGGAGACGGACGCCACCTTTTCGCTTTGGGGGGCGTTGCTCGGACATCGCGACTCGATAGGCCACTTGCACTTTCGTGATGCACGCTTGCGCGACGTCGAGCCAACTAGTCTCCCTTGGCCGGGAAGAGTTTTGGCGACGTTGGAGGATTGGCGTCCTCGTAAGGATCTCCTGCAAATGAATGCACTTTCTCTGGAAGGCGTTTGGGTGAAATCAGACGATTCCGAGGTACCNCTTTCCCTTCGNGCCGAATCGATTGACTTTTCNGGCGAGGGCAAGTTCTTCACTGAAATCGGAGGGACTCTGGAAAATCGAGACGCCGCCCAAGCATGGAATACTTCAGGATCCTTGTCTTGGCGAAGGCATGGGAGTGTCCTTTTGCTGGAAGCCGACGGCAACGCCACTGTTTCCGATGACCTGGGTTTTCCTGTCACAAACGGATTCGTGTCAACGCTTCGGCTTGATGATGCCGATCAATCAATCGCCGGAAAATGGATTAATCTCGATCGGGTCGTTGCGGAGGGGGAACTGAACAGATCTTCCCCGACCAATCCTTTTCAGGGTGAGGTTCAAGTGGCGCTCGACCAACGCGACTTGGGATCGATCTGGACACCGCTTAAGGTCTTCTCGGTGAATTCCGCTGCCACTCTTGCCGGTGAATGGAATCCGGAGCAGGGGAACGGATTGTGCAAAGTTGAATTTTCGGGTAAGGCGAGTTCCTTCTTGTTGCGTTACCTGGGAGAGGTGTCCCTGGAGTTGGAGTCAACTTTTAGTTATGACTTGGAAGGCATTGTCTCCGAAGGGTTGGATATTCGACTGAGAACTGGTCGTGGAGAGCTTTTCCATGGCTCGCAATCAGGTAGCTTGAGTTTCCCCGGACTTATTGGAGAGGAGGTGAAGGTTGCTCTCAAGCTGGAGAAGGCTCGAATGGACTGGTTCTCATCCAGAATTTTGACACCATCCAAATACGACGCTGCTTCCTGGGTGTTGCCCGAATTCTCTCTGGAGGGCGGGCAAGACAACGGCATCTGGAGGTTTTCCGTTTCTCCATTCGAGATTCTGGATGGCGAAGAACAGTTGGCTGCAGTCGACAAATTATTGGTTCGATTGGTGGATGCCAATAGCTCCCGGAGAAATTTGTCATTCAAGTTCGGCGGAACCATGGAGAGTGGCTTTTTGTCGGAAGTGTTACCGAATTCCGGACCTTTCGGAGTCTTTGACGCAGAGGATGCTCGAGGCGTGGTTTCCGGAGAAGTTTTGTTTTCCAATGAGGATATTTTGCTTCGTCACGGCGAACTGGATCTCGCCAGCGCGGCTGGTGGGCGACAATTTCGATTGCGTTGTGAAAATGAGATCAATCTGGATCTGAACCAGCCAGATTTCGTTTCTTCCGGCCTTCGTGGCGAATTGTTGAGTGTGCAAGGGAACCGTTTGCCAATGGACGGGCTCATTCGATGGGCTGACGGCGAGGTGCAAGGTGATGCCCAAGCCTTTTCCGGCAGAATATCGCGAACCGATCAAGGTTGGGTCTTTCGATCCGACCAGACCGTTGAGATCGGCAATGCGAGAATATTGCGAGGGGAGAAGGTGTTTGGCGAAGAATTGCTCGCCAGAGCAGACTTGGAGATGATTTACGAAGTTCCTGGAAATCTTCAGATTCAAGCTAACAATCTTATTCTGGAAGGAGATGAAAGATCTTCGCTTTCAGGTAACCTTGGCTTAATGGCCAAGCAGTCGGATTCCGGTGAATTCCTCGCCACTTCACTGAATCTTTCCGAATTGCAGATGGACTTGACTACTCTGACTTGGTTGGGCTTTTCCGAGTTCCCCGATCTGGAGTCCGGTGCCTTGGACGGAGGAAAACTCAAAGCCACGCTGGGAGACGAATTCAGCTTGGAAATGGATGCTTCCCTGAAGGATTTTCGAGTGGTCGGCGAGAATCCGATGTCCGGTGGATTGCAAACCACGGTGCGTAGTCAGCCTGATGGCTTTTCCACTTGGGCTCGCCTGTCCCTTGTGCGCGGAAACAGGGAAAGTGACGCTACCTTGGATATCTTCCTGCCGAGTGACGGGAATGCCTCCCGTCGAAAACTCTCGTTGTCCGGAGAAGAATTTCATTTCGATGAATTGTTGGCTTTTGCTTCCACCATTCCTGCCCCCGATGATCGGGCGGCTCTTCTTCAAGGTCAGCGTTTTCCCGGTTGGGCCCGAGGCGCATGGGAACTTTCCTTCGGAGAATTGCAGGTAAAGGGGGTGCCGCCATTCAAGGAGGTCAACGCCAAGCTGTTCCTGCAGCCTAGAGATTTGCTTTTGGCCAATGCCACGGGGAAGTGGTTGGATGGAAACGTTTCGGCAGATGGATCGCTGAGCTTGGGTTCGCCGGACGAACCCGGTGTGCGGTTGCAAAATTTCAATGCAAGGGCCACTCAAGTAATGTTTCAGAACCTGACCACTAGGCTCCACGGCCCAGTTGATGGGCAACTTAGTGGTTGGGCGGAAGGAGCGGGGTGGGACGAGGCGATCGCTGGATTCGGTGGTCAGCTGAAAGTGACTGCCAGTAACGGTTCGTTGCATTTTGGCCCGACGATTGAAAAAGAGGCTGCCCCGGATTCACCGAAGGATCCTTGGAGCTTTGTTCGGTTAGGAGAAATTATGGAAGGCAAGGCATCTCTTTCGGATTCGAGGAAAGCCATCTTGCAACAGATGGATTTGGCTTTGGGAGATATTGCCTATGACTTTGTTCAAATAATTGGCGAGCGTGCGCCGGATGGCAATTTCACAGTCAGTGAATTATCCGTCGAGGGTGAGTCGTTCAAGATGGATGGCAAGGGCAAGGTGAATTCTTTTCCGGCAGGGAAGGGAGGGGGGGCGCTCAACCTCAACCTGTCTGTGGGGGCGCGGGGCGAACTGGTCGATATCCTGCAGAGCCTTGGTGTATTGGCTCCGATCAAGGCGGAAGGCGATTATCGTATGCTGAAGAAAGATCCGCTGGTTGTACAAGGCACTATGGAGAAACCGGACTTCTCGAATTTCTGGGCCTTGCTCGCAGAAGGTTTGGGATTGGGTGGCATTGATTCGCCCGATCCCAATTGAATGGCGATTGAATTAAGATCGTAACAAGAAGAGTCGTTGCGGTTTCAGGAAAGCGGCGAGGAGAACCTCGGCATCGAGGCATCCGCTCACGCTTCCTTCCGATCCGGCAATTTCCTCATACACCGAACGCAATTTCTGCCCATATGCGGAAAGTCCGTATTCACGCGTAACGACCTCTGCATTGGAGGAGACCAATTTCATCGATAGGCCCGACAGCTTGACTTGCCTCCTGACCTCGTCCGCGAGCGAGGTCGACGAATGGATGGCGCGCACAAGGATTTCCTGAGGAGGTTCGTGCAGTCGACCAAAATCCACACGGTCATCAGGCGCCATGGCTTCGATGGCCAGGTCCGCGCCATTTGCTGGCAGGGGTTTGCCGTAAGCTGCAAACAAGTTTCCGAGNATGCTTTCCACNTCTAGCCTGAANGCATTTGCATCGATTAAATCGACCGGCAACTCGATGCGTTGGTAGAGGTGGNCTAGATCGAGGCCTGCNTTGCTGAAGTCCCCTGTGATTTCNGGGAGNTCCCGNCCNGCCAAAAGNTTGCCNTGNNTCCANGGTTCNAGAAAAGCCAGGCCAAATCCTTCTCCCACGCTTGTGGTGATCAATGACCGGGCGCTTGCCACTAGCTCGGGGAAGGATGTGTCTGTTTCTTCGGCTATGGCGTAGCGAACAGATAATTTCAAATCCTTGGCAAATTTTTTCCACCTGTCGAAGGCAGTCCTATATGCGGGGTTGGTTGGGCCGAGCGTATTGGCAAAGGTGAGTTCGGGGTGAGCTGCGGCAAGGAGGGCGAGTTCACCGAGGTTCTTGCGCCGCACGGCGCGTACTGGGCAAAGCACGAGATTGTCGGGTATTCCGTTGTCGAAGATGGGTTGGCTTTCGTCTTTCAGGATCGGCTTGACCGGATTTGGCAAAAGAACGAGTTGCTCCTCAGGTAAGCCCGCATCGACCAAAAAGGAAGCGTCCCGTCGGTTCAGGGCGGCGTAGCGAATCCTTGGGCCAGTCGGATAAATTGTGGCGATGTCGGAGAGCCCGTCTCGAAGGGCTGCGTAATTGGAAGGGCGTCCATCCTCTGCGAAATCGTGTAGGTGAAGAAGCATGCCGCGCCCTTTTGCCGCAAGCAACCGAACGGCTTCCGAAAAGGCTGGATTCTTGCCCAGCGAGTGGTTGTGCAGGTGCCAGACGTCAGGTGATCCGGCTAACGCTTCGCAAGCTGCTTCCTCCATTCGGTCGACTAATGTTTCGGCCGATTCTCCGGAGGTGGCTTTCATGTAATCGATGCCTTCCACCACCGAGACCTTGGCAAGTTTCGAGCCCGGATAAGGGCGTCCGCTCAAGGCCACTGCAGCGATGTCATTTCCAGTGGATGCCAAAGCTTCCTCGGCGCTTTCCATGACCCGGGTGACACCTCCCGGTTCGAGATGATGATGGACGACGGCGACTTTCAAAACCCCGGGCGAATTATAGGCAGCTGGAAATTACTCGCGATTGAATTTCTTGCGATAAGCGGGAATCTCAATCATCGGCGGCCGCTCCTCTTCCACGATGGAGTGAGTGACTTGCTTGTAGTCCCGGTCCTCGACCTCGAATTGGCGATAAATGGTTTCCATGTCTGGTATGCCGGGCAAGCGACCGAAGCGCTCGAGGCGTCGAAGGAAGGACTGCAGTATGCCGAAGGACATCTTGCCCAAGGCATTGGTCGTTTGGTTGCGATGCACCCGCTGGTCGATGTCCGTTTGGGCAAAGGCCGACAATCCCCATTTTTCGTAGACGTCGAGAAGATGGGAGGTCTCCACCCCATAGCCAATGGGGAAGGGGATTTGCTCAAGCACTTCGCGTCTCACTGCATATTCGCCGGAAAGCGGTTGTATGATGCCGGTCAATTCGGGAAAGAAGAGCGAGAAGAGGGGCCGCACGAGAATTTCGGTGACCCTTCCGCCACCGCTTGGGCGTATCCCGCTGGAATAGTTAAGTGGGCGATCGTAGAAAGCTTTTACGTAATGGGTTTCGTCCTGCCAGATGAGAGGCGCGACCAAGCCATAGACGAAGCGTGGGTGAATGTTTGAGATGTCGGCGTCGACGTAGCAGATGATGTCTCCCTCTAGCTGATGAATGGCTTTCCAGAGATTTTCCCCTTTGCCGCGCTTGAATCCAGTTTCCGGCAGGATGTCGGACGAGAGGTAGACGTCCGCCCCGAAGGATGCGGCGATTTCACGGGTCTGATCGGTCGACCCCGAGTCAATCACTGCGAATTCATCCACAAGCGGGTATCGCTCCATCAGCTCGGAGCGGAAGATTATGATTTCCTTGCCGATGGTTTTCTCCTCGTTGAGCGTGGGTATGCAAAGGGAGATTTTCAGTCCCTTGCGTTCTTTTTCTTCGACGAGTTGCCGGAGATCCCAGAATTCCGAGTGGTGAAAAGTGTTTTTTTCCAGCCAGTCTTCAACTTTCATCACAATGCCCGGAGTCTATGGCTTGAAGCAGCCCGATTAATTGGGCCAGTCCCTGGAAGATCGGTTTGATTGAAATGGTTTCGTTTTCCTCGCGTGAGTTCTCGACCGTGGTGATGCCCACGGTGACTCCCGGATTGCCGGCGTCTATCAAGGCGCTCAAATCGCCGGCGCTAGGAGTGACCATGGGATTGATCTCCAGGGCATCCATGATTTGTCGTGTTCTTTTGACCAAGGGGTGGGAAAAGGGGATTCCGCAATTACTTCCGCGAGCGATGATCTCCATCGACAACTCGGTGCCGTGCTGGAGGGAGAACTCGTCGATGATGTCTCGCAGCTTGGCCTCCAGTTCCGCCAACATGGTGTCTTCCTCGCTTCGTATCTCGAAGCGCAAGGCCCCGCGTCGCGGTACGGTGTCATAGGAGGTGCCGCACCTCAGGGAACCGAATGCGATCCGCGTCTTCGGCTCGCGGGGGATGGGTATTTCCATGATGCCGTTCACCAGTCGGGCTAGATGGCCAATGGCCCCTGATGCCCCGAATCGATTCCAGTCATAATCCGAAGGCACCTTGAGTTTGATTTCACCGCGAAGCATGCCCAAGCCGCTGTAACTAAGTCGCCCTTGCTCCGCTCCTTCCACGCAAACCCCCGTGCGAATGGGCACCTGCCTGGTGGAGAGAAAGTGCTTCATCCCTTGCAAGTTGCCCCGACCTAAACTTTTTGTGGTGCCGACCAGCACGAGATCGTCAGCTAACTGGATATCCAGAAGTTCAAGGAGCATGGGGAGAGAAGCAATCGCGGCCATGCCCAAGCTGTTGTCAGCGATCCCCGGTCCGGTGATGCTGTCTTGGCCCACTACCATGGCAGGATGAGAATCTTCCTCGAACACGGTGTCCGCATGCGCAGCCACCAATATGACGTTGGCGCGTTCGGCGCCCGGGAGTATGGCGGAGGCATTGCCCGATTCATCCATGGCAACGTCATGCAGGTCGCTCTCGTGAAAACGATCGAGTAAAAATTGGGTTCGCTTTGTTTCTCTGAACGTGGGCCCTGGGATTTCGCCGAACATCACAACGTTGGCCAGAAATAGTTCGCGGGCATCCTTGAGCTTTTGCGCATAGTCTGGAATGGCCTCGAGCAATTGCTCGGGACTAGGTTGCGCAACCCTGCCTTTTTTTCCTTTCGTCACCTTGAGTGGACAGCTTTACGAAAAGTGTCTGTCTTTCGATCCCTAATTTCTTTCTTTTGCAGAAAGTATTGAATTCGATCCAAATTGCCCTTAGCGCCAAGCACGAAAGATAGAAAACGAAATGTCATGGGCCAGAACGTAGGATTCGTATCTACCCGCTTTGCGGGGCAGGATGGCGTGTCCCTTGAAAGCGCCAAGTGGGCGGAGGTGCTTTGGGAGGACCGTCACGTTAGTTTTTGGTACAGTGGCAAAAGTGATCGCAAGGCCGACATCAGTTACGTTGTCCCTGAAGCTTATTTCGGTTTCCCGGAAAANCTTTGGCTGAACGATCGCATCTGGGGAACCGAAACACGTAGTCGGCTCGTGACAGACAGGATCCGTGACCTCGCGGACTACCTCAAGAGCACGCTCTATCGTTTCGTGGAAAAATTCGCCATTGATATCTTGGTGCCACAAAACGCGCTCGCAATCCCCATGCACCTGCCACTTGGCATCGCATTAACGGAATTTCTTTCCGAGACACGTCTCCCGGCGATTGCCCATCATCATGATTTTTACTGGGAACGCACCCGCTTTGCGGTCAATGCGGTGCCCGATTACCTGGACATGGCCTTTCCTCCCAGTTTGTCGAACATGCGTGACGTTGTGATCAATCAGGAAGCCCAGGAACAGCTAGCCCTCCGCAAAGGCATTTCTTCACTCGTCATCCCCAACGTCTTTGATTTCGACAACCCGCCCGAACCGACCGATGCCTATGCTTCTGACGTCAGGAAGGAGCTTGGGTTGGCCCCGGATGATTATTTTATCTTGCAACCCACACGGATAGTGGCTCGCAAGGGAATCGAACATGCCATCAAGTTGGTCAGCCAGTTGAAGGATTCAAAGTGCAAGCTCGTCATTTCTCATCCTGCAGGTGACGAAGGCTACGAGTACAAGAGCATGCTGGAGCAATTGGCCAGCGACGAAGAAGTCGACCTGCGATTTGTCTCGGACCGCATGGGTGAGGTACGTCAGCGTGATGGGCAAGGTCGCAAGATATACACGTTATGGGACCTTTATCACCATGCCGACCTAGTGACTTATCCCAGCGCTTACGAAGGCTTCGGCAATGCCCTTTTGGAAGCCATCTATTTTCGCAAGCCGGTTCTCATTAACCGGTATTCCATTTTTGTGCGCGACATAGAGCCCAAAGGCTTTCGCCTGCTTACGATGGATAATTTCGTCACCTCCACTCTCGCGGAACAAGTACGGGAAACCTTGCGGAATCCGGATTACCGCCAAGCCATGGTCGATCACAATTACGAAGTGGCCCGTCACTTTTACGGGTATCCCGTGATCAGGCGCAACTTGCGCGCTTTCATATCCAGTCTTACCGGATACTGATCCTTTTCTCACATGAACCTCCTGTCGCATTCCTCCCTGAAACACGTTTCCAACGCCAAGTTGAAAATCATTCGGCGGCGCTTGGCTCGACTCTACGGTGATGCCGCCGAGCCTCTCTTGGAACGATTTTATCATATGCTCGGCCGCTATGGGGTCGGGTTGCAGACAATATCCCCGGGCAAGCGCTGGTCCGAGCGAGACACCGTATTGATTACCTATGCCGACATGGTGCAAGGGGAGGAGGGCACTCCTCTCGCTGCATTCCGCAAGCTTTGCGCCGAAAGGCTCAAGGGAGCGATTTCCACCATCCATCTGCTTCCCTTTTTTCCTTGGTCCTCGGATGACGGATTTTCCGTGATCGATTTTCGTGAAGTGGAGCAGAGTTACGGAAACTGGGAAGACATTCGCGCCTTGGGTTCTGAATTTGCCCTCATGTTCGATCTTGTTCTCAATCATTGCTCAGTTCAAAGCTCATGGTTCAAGGATTACGTTTCCGGTGTGGAACCTGCCGCCAATTACTTTGTCGAAGCGGAGCCCGAATTAGACCTGTCTGCGGTTGTTCGTCCCCGTTCTTCGCCCTTGCTCGCTCCCATTGAAACCCGATCCGGAGAACGCCACCTGTGGACAACTTTCAGCGACGATCAAGTGGACTTGAACTGGCGATGCCCCGACCTCCTCTTCGAGTTCCTCGACATCATCATGCTTTACCTCTCGATGGGATGCCGNATCCTCCGTCTCGACGCTGTCGCTTTTCTTTGGAAGGAGGTCGGCACGGATTGTCTTCACCGCCCTCAAACCCATGAGGTCATCAAGCTCCTTCGTGACTTTCTGGACGTGGTGGCTCCGGAAACTGTTTTGCTGACCGAGACCAATGTTCCGCACGAAGAGAACGTCAGTTATTTTGGCAACGGGGACGAAGCTCATCTTGTCTACCAGTTCAGCCTGCCTCCTTTACTTTTGCATGGTTTGCTTGAAGGAAGCTCCCGGCATTTGACCGAGTGGGCCTCGCAACTCGCGCCTCCGCCCAAGGGGTGTTCCTACCTAAACTTTACAGCCAGCCATGATGGCATTGGTGTACGTCCGCTCGAGGGCATTCTTTCTCCAGACGAAGTTCGTCAGCTGGCAACCAAGATCGAGGNGCGCGGCGGTCATGTTTCCATGAGGTCCGGCACACAAGGGGAGGATGTTCCATACGAACTTAACATAACCTATTTCGATGCCCTCGCCGAACCAGGTGACGATGCCTTGACTGAGGCTCGCTTTCGTTGCTCCCAAGCGGTTGCCTTGGCCATGCAGGGAATCCCCGCGGTGTACTTTCATTCCTTGATCGGCACCCGCAACGATCATGAAGGAGTGAAGGATACGGGAAGGGCCCGAAGCATCAATCGGCGCAAGTGGCAGGATTCCGAACTGCGTTCTCTTCTGGATGATGCCGAAAGTCTCCCCGCCCGCGTTTTCGAGTGGTATTCTCGAGCCTTGCGCCATCGGTCGGCCTGTTGCGCTTTCCACCCTGATGCCCCCCAGGCAATTCATGATTTTGGCCCAGAGCTTTTTGTCTTAGAGCGAACCGCGCTTGATGATTCCCAGACCATCCTCTGCCTCTTTAACTTCACCTCCNGAATCATTCCCGTAGCCGATCAGGGGCGCCTATCCGAACTCTTTCCCGATGGATGCACCCGGGACCTGTTGGGCGGCAGCGAACTCGACCTGCCCGCAGACGGACTTGAACTTCGTCCATACCAAGCCCTTTGGCTCGTTGCCCGTTGAACTTGATCCTTTTCGACAAGGTCGTGGAGAAGGCCATTTTGCCGGACGATGATCCGCGGGCGACCCATGTTCGAGAGGTTCTGCGCCTGAAAGTGGGCGACGCGTTTGAGGTTGCTGTGGCCAATGGGCCCCGAGGGAAAGCCACTTTGCTGGAGAATTGTTCGAAAGGAATGAGCCTTGGCTTTGCTTGGGAACAAGCGGTCCGCAACGATCTTTTTCCTATCCGTCTGCTGCTTGGTTTGCCCCGACCTCAAACTGCCCGTAAAATCCTTGAACAAGCTGCCGCCCTGGGTGCGGGAGCGATTGATTTCTTCGGGGCTGACAAGGGAGAGCCATCCTACGCTAACAGCAAACTATGGACCACCGACGAATGGAAGAGACATCTGACCCGTGGCGTGGAGCAAGCGTTCTGTTCTTTCATTCCGGTGGTGCGCCACTGGAGAAACCTAGAGGCTGTCTTGGATGACCTTTCGCAGTCGGATGAACGCCTTGCCTTGGACCTCTATGAGGCAGATGCTCCCCTCTCGGCGGATGCTGCCATAGGCAAGGAAAGCGTGTCTCTGGCTTTGGGTCCCGAAAGTGGTTGGTCTCCGAGGGAGAGAGATCTTCTGCGGGAAGCCGAGTTCACGCTGCTTCATTTGGGGGATCGCGTACTCCGCCAAGAAACTGCCTGCCTGACCGCCTTGGGCGTCTTGGCCCAACCTTGGTGGTGATTCCTTGCTCAAGCGATTTTGAACAGTCCGTGACTGGGCGATCCCTTGCGGATTTTCCCCAATCTACGATGAAGTTGCCAACCCTCCGGTTGAAGGTTCATCTCGCCTGGGAGCTCAAGCGCCACCAAGGTGTCCTCGTTGATACTTTGCTCGCGTAGGAGCTTTGCAAATAACTTGGGAATCATTTCTTCCAGTGAAGGGTAGGGCGGATCGACGAATACCAAGTCGAAGCATAGGGTTTGCCTTGATTTCCAAGACAGGACGTCTCCCTTGGCGATTTCAAATGCCTCGAGCGAAAGACAGGCGCTTTTGCAGACGGAAGCAAGGTTGTTGCGAAGACATTTGACTGCTCCATGATCCTTTTCCACGAAGGTCCCGCTCGCCGCCCCTCGACTGATGGCCTCGAGCCCGTACGAACCGGTCCCTGCGAAAAGATCCAGAAAGATTGCGCCCTGCACGAGGTCACCCAAAGAAGAGAATAATCGTTCCCTCGANGGTTCCGAGGCAGGCCGCACTCTGTTTCCCTTGGGGATTTGCAAGGGGATGCCTTTGGATGTTCCTCCGGAAATTCTCATGATTGCTTGCTTATTCTGTGACAAAGGAGAAGCTTCGGGCAAGCGTCGCTTTTTCTTTGCCATCGACCTTATTTTCGGACGACATCGCAAGGGTTAATTCATTTCGAGCTTCCACAGTGTATTCACCATGTCTCGTAAGCACAGGTCATTTTTGGCCCCTGGTCGCCATTGGCAAGATGGTCGCGTGACCTTGGACGAACGCGAAAGTCATCATTTGGCCAAGGTGCTCCGAGCGAGAGAAGGAGACGAGGTGGAAACTTTTGACGGGCAAGGGGAAATTCACCGCTGTCGCTTGATACGCATTGACCCANGGCGAGTGGAACTTCAATCGACAGGGGCAGTGACTAGCGTACCTCTTCGCCCCGCCTTCGTTTTGGCGGTGGCGGTGCCCAAGGGAAAGAAAATGGATGAGATTGTCAGGCAGACGGGCGAGATGGGCGCGTCACGGGTGGTTCCCTTGCTGACTGATCGCACCGAGGGCTCCACCGATCCAAAGCGTTTGGAAGCCAAGAGAGAAAAATGGCGGACCGGAGCAATCGAGGCATGCAAGCAGTCAGGGAATGCATTCCTTCCGGAGATCGAGCCTTTTCGCGCTTTTACCGATTGGCTGGCTTCCTTGTCCGGGGAAACCTTCAAGATTTTGGCTAGCTTGGAGCCCGATGCTCTTTCCCTTAGACAATGGCTGGACAAAAACAAAGCAGAAGAAACCCCCGATGAGGTTGCCTTGCTCGTTGGGCCGGAAGGTGACTTTACCCCCGAAGAATATGCATCCGCCCGAGCCAAGGGTTTTCTTCCCTGCAATTTCGGGGCAAACGTCTTGCGCGTGGATACCGCGGTCGTTTGCGCTTTCGCGGTTGCCAAGGAAGAATTCCGAGCCTACCTTGCCTAGCAAGAAATCAACCATCCAGACCATTGAGCGACGAACCTAAGCAAACCAAAGACTGGACCGGAGAGGAAAAGCTCCGGGTGGTGCTTGAGGCAATGAAAACCTCCGTCGCTCAAGTTTGCGCCAAATATGCCCAGCATGGTCTTTCCGAGGAGCAGATTCAAAATTGGCGCCAACAAATGGTCGAACGGGGCGGGGAAGTGTTCGAACCCAAGGTGGCTCCTCAAGCTCCTCAGACTGTTAGGATCAAGGCTCCCAAGCAAAATCCTTTTCTAGTCTTTATCGCGACCTTCAGCATATTGTTTAATTGCGCTTTGGCCGTGTTGGCGGCTGCCGTCTATTTTGATCTGGTGGACCTTTCCGGTTGGTTTGGCACTGGCAATTCAGGTGGTGATGCGAGTGCTCTTCCGGCAAAGGTTTCTTCTTCCCGTCCCGACTATGAGGCTTTGCTTGCTTCTGCTTCCGAAGGATTGAATCCCCAGGGTAATTCAGACCCCTCCGCTCCTCCTTCGCGCGAAACACCTTCTCGCCCGCCGGTAACTGCGCCCATTTTCGGCGGACTGCAACCTCCTCAAGGCGCAGAAATGGTGTCCGAAGTCGAAGTTTGCGGCGTACTTGGACAGGGCAACAAGGTGGTTTTCGTTCTCGACTTGAATCAATACATGAGAACTGCCCCTGATGGGGAAAAGAATTTCGAGCGTCTGCTGATGGAAGTTAGGGACGGTGTTCAGAGTTTGGGAGCAAAGACTGCCTTTAACGTCATTCTGCTGGATGGTATCAGCCGCTTGCATATGTTGGAGAAAACCCTCGTCGAGGCTTCCGGTTTCAATAAGCGGGCAGCATATTCTTGGTTGTCCTTCCCATCTTGGGACGTTCCCGGTGGGGTGAAGACTCGCTTCGGTGAAACCGACTTGGGGCTCAAGCTTCCTGACGGAGTCGTTGGGCCTTGGCGTGCATTGAGCGCCGCGCTGGCATTCGATCCCGATTTGATTTATCTTGTTACGGGCGACTGTTCATCGCTGCGCCCGGATGAATTTTCGGTTTCCGAACTTTCTGGAGTCCAAGTTTCTTCCGCGGTGCGATCAACAGTCTGGGAAAGATGGAGGCGTGAGACCGACGCTGTCCGATTGACCGTGGCCAAATGGTTGCAGTCCGATACCTTGCGATCCAGCGATATCGCAGTCAGTGACGCTGAAATTGACGTTGCCATTCGAAAGCTCGGCATCCCCATGCCAGCCAAACCGCTAGGCTCTCCTGATTCGCGTTGGCCTTGGGCATCAATTTACCAAAAGTTTTCGCGTAGCTTGATGCGCTCGATCCCGGATTTAGCCGACACCCATATGGTAGTCGTTTTGCCAAAAGGTCGCGACCTGCCAGTTGACTTAGAGGGCAAGTCCAAGGAATTCGCCCAGTTGAGCGGAGGATCCTACACTATACTCGACGAGGAAAGTCTTTCTTCTCCTAGATAAACTTTCCCGAGTGCCCTCCGCTTGACAAAAAGACGCCAGGGAATACCTTGTTGCGTTCCTTTAGTGGCGATAGTAGCTCAGTTGGTTAGAGCACCGGCTTGTGGTGCCGGGGGTCGCGGGTTCGAATCCCGTCTATCGCCCCACTCTTTTTCGAACCTTGCCTTGAAGGTATCCAATCAAATGAAACCTAATTCCTTGCTTTCCTTTTGCTGCGCTTGATTGCGCGGGTTAGCTTTTATCCAGTGACCGTCTCACGGACAACCATCTGCATTTGCGCACTGCTTTGCTCATTAGTTGCAAGTGCCCTTGGCGCGCAGCGCCATGAAATGAAGAAAGCGCTCGATTTGCCCTACGGCAAACACGAACGCCAGAAGCTCGACGTCGTGTGGTCTGACGACAATAAGGAGGCCCCGGTAGTCATTTTCTTTCATGGAGGAAGTTGGCGCTGGGGCGTGAAGGATTTCTACCGTGAAATTGGCGAGGAATTTGCGAGGAATGGAGTGACTTTTGTTCTAGCTAATTACCGCCTCTATCCGGAGGTTCGTTTCCCCGCTTTCGTGGAGGATGCCGCTCAAGTCGTTAAATGGACTCGAGCGCATGTCGCTCGATATTCCGCAGATCCTGAAAAGATTTTCCTAATGGGGCATTCAAGCGGAGCCCATATTGTTTCCCATTTGGCATTGGACGAGAAATACCTCAAGGCAGTTGGCGGAGATTTTTCGTGGATCAAGGGAGTTGTCGGGCTGTCTTGTCCGTATACCTTTCAGCCATCGACGGAGTGGATGTACGAGGATATTTTCTTTCCTCTCGCCAACTCTCCCAAGGTTATCCCCATTTCACTTGTTGATGGCGACGAACCTCCTTTTCTCGTTCTTCATGGAAGGCACGACTACTTGGTGGACGTCAAGCAGGCGGAGGCGTTTGTTAAGCGAATCAATGCGAAAGGAGGAGAAGTTACCCATAAGATTTTCAACTTTCACGGGCATTTCTCCATGATACGGCGACTCACCTCATGGTATGTGGGCCCCAAGGGCATTTTGCACGAGGTCCTTGACTTCGTCCAAAAGGAATCCGCCAACAAGTCCTAGACTTTCACGGCTGATTTTCCGCCGGTTCGCTTTTTGATTCTAAGGCGAATTGATTCGCCTAGCATGTCCAGAAAGGTGACTACCACCAGAATGCAAAGTAGCACTGTGCAAAACTTGTCCCAACTGTTTGGCGAGTCGGCATAAAGGGCCAAGTGCATGCCAATGCCGCCAGCTCCCACGTAACCGATTATACTGGCCGAGCGGACGTTGTACTCGAGCATCCATAGCGAATGGCTCCATATCAGAGGTTTTACCTGTGGCCACAATCCGTACTGAAAGGCTTGTAAAGGTTTTGCTCCTATGCCTCGCAATGCGTGGGTGATCTTCATGTCTGTAGACTCAAACGCCTCGCTGAAGAATTTGCCTAGATATCCCACACTGTAGAAGGTCAGAGCGATTACTCCAGCGAGTGAGTTGGAACCAACGATGACCACCGTGAGTAACGCCCATAGTAAACTTGGAATCGTTCGGATGACGTTTAGCGCCATACGGGTGAGAGCAACCATCCAGCTTGGAGCCAGGTTGTGGGCTGCGCCCAAGGCAAGCGGCAGAGAAATGCCAAGGGCCAGGAAGGTTGCCATCACAGCGATTTGAAAGGTTTCAAGCAAGGCTTCCAACGTGCGGTCTAGAACGGATACATCTGGGGGAAGGAATTTATCCAGAAAGCGGCTCAAGTTGGCCAAGTAGTCCAAGTCCCGACCGGAACCCTCGAGTGCTCCGATCGAAGATATCACTGCAAGTAGAAAGACGAGGAACGTCACACTCACGACATCCAGTCGATTGTACCATGGAAGGTTACTTGGCGAAGGGTTCGAACCGACCTCTGTTTCGCTCTTGCTCATGATGGTTCCCCATTTGTCATACGAATGCTCCATCCGTCTTGGTCACCGTATTTCAGTTCAAGAACCTGATCCGCGAACCGTTCGATTTGACGAGGATCATGCAAGACGCAGCAAATTGCCTTCGCTTCGTCCCGAGCCTTGTCGGAAAATATGCCAAGGATGCGATTTGCGAGGCTTTCGTCTAAGCTGGAAACAGGTTCGTCGGCCAAGTAGATGGTTGGGTCTTGGTGCAGGGCGCGGGCAATGGCTACTCGTTGTTGTTCGCCACGTGAGGTTTCGGCCACCCATTTACTTGTGAACGCTCCCAAGTCCATGTTTTCGAGCAACGAAAAAGCTTCGCTCTTTTCCTTGTTCGGGAAACCGAAAAGAGTGCTCAGCGAAGAGTGATTCTTGAGTCGACCGCATAATACGTTCTGCAGGAGACTGGCGTTGGGGGTAAGCAATAGATCTTGGAAAATGATCCCCAAATGTTGGCGGGCATGGTCAAGTTTCTCTGAATTCTCTCCAAGGAAGGGGAAAGAAACTTTTCCCTCGGTTGGTTCACGCAATCCTGCCAATGCATGCAACAGACTTGTCTTGCCTACCCCTGACGGGCCTGCCAATGCCAGAAACTCTCCTGCCCGCAACCGTAGATCAAGTTTGCGGAAAAGCCATCTGTCATCCTGCTTCAATCCGAGGTTCTCCGCCTCGATGAGAACATCTCCTGGAGGAACAACAAATCTCTCACCCAATTGATTCACTGCGAGAGGATGCCTGGACAGGGACCAGAGCGCAAGGCTACCTTGAGTCGAAGCCAGAGGCTCCCTTGAAGTTTCAGGAGTTCAATCTACGACCCGATCGTGACATGAAATAGACCAAGGCGATGCCCAACAGAACGAGAATAATGATCAGCAAGGTTTTGCTTGATGCATTTCCTCCAGACCCATCTTTCGATCCACTTCCGAATTCATCGAGTCGAGCGACGATTTCAAGGGCCTCTCTGGTGACTTTGAGATGTTCTTGCGGATTCACCTCGATCAACGGGCCGTTGAATGCATTGTCACGGAGTTCGGGATTATCATCGTTCATCGCGAGCAATGTGCTCTTTATGACGTCACGATCCTCGTTCGACAAAGAGAGTCGGTAGCAGATGGTATGGGATGGCACCGGACCTTGTTTTTGAAGAATCCTCAACTGTCCCTTCTGCACTTCATCCAGGTATTTGTCTCCCAAAAAGACATAGTCGCTGACCGCAGCGGCCTCCACTTCACCTGACAGCACCTTCTCCACTGCCGATACGTAACCTGTTCCGTAAATCGTCTTGGAGAAAAAATCTCCCAAACCGACTTTTTCATTGATCAAGCCACGTTCGTGCAAATCCCGCACGGGAATTAAAAATCCCGAGGTGCTGCTTGGTTTGGCGAAGGCAACCGGCTTTCCCTTCAGGTCCTCCACCGACTCGTAATCTTTCTCAAACAAGCTCAGCCAGACGCTGTCATAGTGAGGCCTGCCGTTGCGGAGGTGAATAAGCAAGATGGACGCTGCTTTCTCGTCCAGGTTCTTGGCTGCATCCGTTGAGCTCAGATAGCCGACGTCGACGGTTCCATTGGCGAATCCTTCCACTATGGCNGCCGAACTGGTCGGAATAATCACCTTCACTTCACGGCCCAGTTTTCCCTTCAGGTAATTTTGCAGGGCTTCTTGTTCCTTGAGCATGGATTCGGGATTTTTGTTGGCTTTCAAGGCAACGACCAATTCTTCCAAGCTAAGTTTGGGCTGTNGCGCTTGCNNGGCCGGAGNNACCGTNGGCGTTGCGTTGGCATCTTCTTGCGAGAAACCCGTCAGGGTTGCCAATAGGGTCAGTGTGACCGAACAGTTGAATTTGAATGATTTCAGGTAGTTCATTAGTTGGANCTATAGGNAAAACTGCTTGTTGAGAATCAGTCTCGATATTTCGAGAAAGGTTGTTTTTGTCAATCACCAACCTAGGANTTTTGGGTCGTTATCTCACCTTNTTCGTTTGGCTTTCGAGCAAATCNAGCAGTAATNCNAAGGTTTTGTNCGTAGCTCCTTGCAGTTCTTCCTTCCANCGCCGAGCGGCGNTCCCCATGGCAATTCGCTTGNCTTCGTCCTGGAGAAGACCCGCCAAAACTTTTCGAAGTCCTTCTTCGTCGGTNACTCGTATGCCCGCTCCAGTTTCAGCAAGAGATCGGCACATTTCGGAAAANTTCTGTGTATTGGGNCCAAATACCAACGGAATACCAAAAGAGGCAGCTTCCACTGGATTTTGGCCACCTTCGTTCGGGGGCAGTGTCTTGCCTACGAANACGAGGTCTGNCACCTGAACCAGACGGGAAAGTTCCCCTGTGGTGTCCGCNAGGTATACTAGGGNGCCATCTCCTTNCGCTCCTGTCTCATNGGATCTCCTCCTCCAACTGATNTNGTGNTTGTCCAGCAATGCTGCCACTTCGTCTCCTCTCTCTGCATGTCGAGGCGTCAGCACGAGACGCACAGGTGGGTCGTGATTAGCATTNTCCNNAACGAACTNAATCAATGCTTCTTCCTCGCCTGGCCAAGTGGAGGCACCAAAGAGAACNAGCGGGCNAGATGCNGTCTCTTCTGGGAGAAAGCCGAATTCCATCAAGAGNTCATTCTTGGCTTTGGCGTCGAGGATTTCTTCCGGTTGGCAATCGAANTTCAGGTTGCCGGTAGTTGACAGNNGANCCGANCGAATGCCGACTTTTCTCCATTTNTCAGCTTCNTGNGCAGCGGAGGCCATNACGTGAAGTTCGGGTGGAACAAGCAGTTTCCGNAACCAACCTGNCTTGCTTAGNCGACCAAAGCTTCGNCCGGACATTCTNGCGTTCACGATGGCAACTTGAACTCCTCTCTTTCGCGCCTGATACATGTGTTCAGGCCATAATTCACTATCCACCAGTATCGCCAGGTCCGGCTNTATTCGATTCCACGTCCGACTCGAAAAANNCANGAAATCGAGAGGGAAGNGACCCACCGCCAAGGCGAGATNGCCGTAGCGGTCCCGCGCTACCCGATACCCTGTGCTCGTGGTGGTGGAAAGTACGATTTCAATATTCTTTTTTCCNGATAATCGCTTCAATAGTGGTCCCAAAGCTAGCAATTCTCCGACACTGACAGCTTGAATCCATATTCTTCGAGTGTTGGCATTTTTTTCTGGCAAATGCNGCCAAAGTCCAAGCCGATGACCGAAATCCTCNGCATAACCTCCTCTTCGGAGCATGCGCAANAGNTAATANGGTATCCCCGCAACAAGGCCAATGGGGAAGAGCAATCGATAGACCCAAATCATGGCGATTGACCAAATAAAGTGTTCTTATTGACCAANGGCTTGCTCATTGGCNACATTTGCGGCAAAGTTCAAGGTTTGCGAATATGAACGACGAAGACAGAATAGGAAAGCTTTTCCAACGAACAAAAGCCGATAAACGCGCGGCCTTTATCGGCTATGTNTGCGCAGGAGACCCTGATTTCGAGACATCTTTGTCTATTTGCCGCGCCATGGCCTCCAACGGGGTGGACATCCTGGAGTTGGGTGTTCCGTTTTCCGATCCCTTGGCCGACGGTCTAACCAACCAGCTTGCGTCTCAACGAGCATTGGANGCGGGTTGTCTCCGTGANGACGTTTTCCGTTTGGTGCGCGAGATTCGTTCCTTTTCCGATNTGCCTATCGTACTTTACACTTATTATAACTTGGTTTTTTNCCCGGGTGTNGAGCATTACGTCAAANAAGCTCGTGAGGCTGGTGTGGATGGATTGCTCACCCTTGACCTTCCGCCGGAGGAAGCGGATGAATTGCTCGCCGCTTCCCGCAAACATCGGTTGCGAAATATTTTCATAGTGGCACCGACGACACCTTCCGATCGAATCGGCNTCATNGCGGAGGCGGCGTCCGGTTTCCTNTATTACGTTTCCCGCGAAGGAGTTACCGGGGAACGAACCGACTTGGCCCAAGATCTCGAGAATCGCTTGGCCAACATTCGAAAGCATACCGACTTGCCCNTGGTGGTTGGCTTTGGCATATCCACCCCCGACCAAGCTGGAGCGGTGGGGCGCTTGGCTGATGGCGTGGTTGTCGGCAGCGCCTTGGTCAATTGTATCCCGCCCATGCTGGATCAGCGTGAACAAATCCCTGAAGTCATTGGAGCCAAGGCGTCNGCCTTGTCTGCAGGTGTTCGGGGTGAAGCAACCTGATCTAGCCCTAGCAATCCGTTTTCTCTNTTTCCGCTCGAACCTCTCGGACAACATGTCGGANGAAGCGGACATCTACGTNTTGGCCGGGGTGACGGCCGCTGGCAAGACGGAGGCTTCGCTNGCATGGGCGGAGCGAGGTGGAGTNGAGATTCTNTCTTGTGACTCATTGCTCTTTTATCGAGGCATGGACATTGGAACNGCCAAGCCCACGCCGGAAGAACTTTCGAGGGCGCCCCATCATGGCATCGACTTAGTTCCAGTTAGCCAAACCTTCGACGTCGGGTCATACTTGGCTTACGCAAAACGCGTGGTTCATGAAATTATTGAACGTGGAAATCGAGTTTTGGTGGTAGGGGGAAGCGGATTTTATCTCCAATCTTTTTTTGCTTCGGTAATCGATGAAGTCGNGGTTCCTCNTGACCTTCGCAGCCAGGTCATGGATTGGGAGGAGANGGAAGGCCTGAAAGGCTTGNTCGGCAGATTGCGAGAATTAAACCCAAATGGCCTAGGTGAATTGGACACGGAAAACCCCAGGCGGGTAACTCGAGCTCTCGAACGCTGCCTAGCTTCAGGGAAGGATCTGCTCACCTTGCAGCAGAACTTTCAGACCAAGGACTTTCCNTTCCGGGATTTCTCCAAGATAACTTGGGTATTGGACCGGGATGACGCCGANTTGGAAGAGCGGGTGCGTGCCCGAACCTCTTCGATGTGGGCAAATGGCTTGTTGGAAGAAGTTNAGGCTTTNCGTGAAAAAGGGCTTGGGAGCAACCCGAGCGCAGCTCGATCGGTCGGTTACCGGGAGGCCCTCCTTCATTTGGATGGCAANTATACTAGCGCCGAATGCCAGGAGGCCGTTTTTCTTGCCACGATGCGCCTGGCTAGAAAACAGCGAAAATGGTTTCGCTCCCGTTTGCCGGCAGACCGAACGGTTTTACTGCCAAAGACTGCAATTACCTCGAAATTGGAAGCTCCTTGGGAAGCATNATCTGATTGNGAGAGGGCTTGACCCTCGGAAGNAGCCAACGTTATTCTAGNCCNGACTTTTCGATGAGTCAGTTTCTTGTTTTCCCCTTTCGAAACCCTTTTAGTGAAACCACTTANCAAGATTGCCATTGCGGCCAATGCCGACAAGGACGGNNCTCGCGAAATAGCCGAGGTCATCGAACGCATGGCTCGGCAGGCAGGCGCGGAGGTGCGTTCCACCTTCAGTCATCCCGTGGAGGATNTGNCTTTCTTGATGATCAGGACGCTTGTTTTGTCATAGGCGGAGATGGCACCTTGCTCGGTCTGCTTGACGAGGTCGTGGCGCGTGGAGTGCCAGTTGCTGGCGTGCGTCACGGACAGCTTGGCTTTTTGGCGACTTTTTCTCCCGAGGAAGCCAAGGAAGCTTTTCCTCCGATTCTTGAAGGTAGGTACCGTGTGGTTCATCGAGCCATGTTGGTTTGCAAGGACGCCTCGGGAAGAGAACGCCTTGCCCTCAATGACATTGTCATAAAGAGCGCAGGGGAGGCCCGTTTGGCTCGACTTACGGTGCAAGCCGAGGATGACTTGGTGGCCGAATATTCTTGTGACGGCCTCATTTTTTCGACGCCGACTGGATCCACGGCCTACAACCTATCAGCTGGCGGGCCAATCGTCCATCCTTCTGCGGACGTTGTCCTGATGACTCCGATCTGCCCGCATACCCTGACGAGCCGCAGTGTGGTTTTCGATGGCAAGGCTTGTCTGCAAGTTAATCGAACTTCCGGTGGTCCGACAAAGCTGTCCGTTGCGACTGATGGACGAGAATTAGAAGGTGAGCCGTCCAGATTACCTTTGGAAGTGAGAGTGGCTGAACAAACCTTTCCTTTGTTGCAGGGCGAAGTGCACTCTCACTTCAAGGTTCTGCGAAATCGATTGAAATGGGGTTGATGCCTTGACTGTCCTGAACGTCGATACCCGGGTGGGCCTTTTCCGCATAATCCGTCACATCGAAGGCGGATTGCTGGCAGATACCTACGAAGTTTTCGATGAAGAAGACAAAGAGACTTTTGCCCTCAAGGTGCTCAAGCGTGATTTCGTCGAAATGACGGGGTTTTCAGATCGGTTCCACCGTGAATGTCAAGTGATCTCACAATTGGAAAACGATGCCGTGGTAAGCCTCGACCGTTTTGACATCGCCAAGTGGAAGCACTGGATCTGCTACGAATATTTCGAGGGTTTCGAGATGGATGGGACGACTGTTCGCACTTTACGAGATTACTTGAAAGTTAACCCCACGGGCTTGGAGGAGGAGGAGGCTGTCTTTCTCGTAGCTCAAATTTTGCAGGCCGTGGAGCAAGCCCATGGCATTGGCTTGCTTCATCGTAACCTCAAGCCCTCCAATATCATGTTGCGTCGTGGGGAGGACGATCGCCTCGAGGTGAAGATTGCTGATTTCGCAATGGCTCGCATTGTTGGTGAGGAAACTTTTAGCGGACTTTGGCAAGCCGGTGAGGAAGAGTTTCGAGAATACCTGGCTTCTCCTGAAGAAGGTGCCGAGGAGATCGCTGAAGAACAAAGTGCCCAACTCGGCCCCGCGGCGGAAACTTGGATGTTTCGCTCACCCGAGGAACGTTCCGGTCAAGAAGGAGAGGAAGCAAGTGACCTCTATGCCGTTGCCGCCATCGCTTACTGGTCCTTGTTCGGCGAACCCTTCCCTGAAGACCGTGAGATTCGTTTGTCGGCGGATTTGAATTCGGGCTGGCTCGCTTGGTTGCTTCGCTGCACCGAGGAGAATCCCACGGATAGATTTGCCGACGTTGGCGAAGCCTTGGCCCAATTGCCGCGCCCCGGCACAGCCCTGCGTTACGCGGAAATGCCTTTCGAGCGGGAAGGTCACCATGCGGAAGGCCTTGCTTCCCCCTATCGCGAAAGCGACGAACGCTCCACCGATGGAGCGGAAGCGAATCTAAGGGAAGCCGAGCAAAAGAAGAAAGCCTTCAAGCCGTGGGCCACTCTCTTGATTTTTCTATCCGTCATCAGTTTGTTTTCCTACGGCTGTTGGGAGCTCTATCGGACTGCATTTCCTTCGCCTTTTGCGATCTATAAATGTGATGGTTTCGATGATTACTACACCCTAAAGTTCGGGGTCTACGAGGGAGAAGTTCAATGGAGAGGCAAATTTGACGGCGAGATTCGAAGTGCTTCCGGCCAATGGACCAAGGATGACGAGGGCCATTTCAACGTGCGAATTAGTTTGCTCCGAAGAAGATTGCCGGAAAACGACTCGAATGCTCCTGCATTCCGTGCCGTGGATGCCATTTTCAAGAAACAAACCTCGCTGGACGAACGGGCAAAGGAGAAGCGCTACAAGCGTTGGATCGATGTAATTGACTACGATTCCGACAGCAATCGCTTTCTCTTGATCAAGCGACTGCAGGCCGAGGGTGAGTTTTTCCCTGGTCGTGACAAGGAAGGTCGGATCAAACTGTTTGATCCGCGTGCTTTCGAGCAAGAGGGAATGGAAAGAGTGCAAATTTATTTCAACCCTTTTAATCCCGATGCCAAAAATTAATCGCTCGTCCCTCGGAATTAACTATTTATTGCCCTGAAGATGTATAACCAGGCTCAATTTCCGATCCTTTTAGCCAAGGCCACGGCGATTTTTTCCGTCTGCTTTTGCATGACTGGTTGTGGTCATGACCCTCAAGGTTCCTACGAAGGAGAGGTCAGGGATTGGGTGAAGTGGGTTTTTGTTGGAACTTTGGCCGATGGTGGAAAGGAAGTATCAGTCGAACTAACCCTCAGGCAAGGAGTCGAAGAGGGTGGAGGCGGACCCGCCGAACTTTTGCTTGGCGAAAAGAACTTGAACGGCAAATGGCTCATGGACGGAGCAAAACGCAGATTGCTGTTCGATGAAAAAGTCTATTTTTTAACAAAGGACGGGGCTTGGTACAATCTAATCGCAAAAGACTTCAAGTTGGCCAATGACGATGGAAAATTGCTTCGATTGCTCCTGAACAAGGGGCGTTCCACCCAACGAGGCATAAGGGTTAGCTTCACTTTCAGCGCCGACGGGACTGTTTTGTTCGATAATAACGCTGGCCTGCGACACGAAGGTGAATGGGAGAATCTGGCAAATGAAATTGTGGCGATTCTGGAAGATGACGAAAAGAATGAAGTCCACAAATTCTATTTCTCATGGGACCAAGAGGATCTTTTGCTCAAGAAGCTAGTCATTCAGATGGGGGTAGGCGAAAAGGTGGGCAAGGAGTTTGGCGCACCCAGTCGAAAAAGCCGCTCCTCGAGGAAAACTTACGACGATCCCCCCCGCTTTCGCCTTCGTTGAATTTCGCCCACTGCGATTGACAAGCGGCCTTCCTTTCCCTAGCAGTTTACCTTTTCGCAACTACCATTATGATCACTTGGTTACAACAGCTCATTGAAAAGCGAGGCAAATGGCTTTTTGTCATACTACTGGCCGTTGTCATCGTTTCATTCGTACCTTACATTTCCCCGACCGGATCCTCTTCCCTTGATTTCTTCACAGAGGAAGCGCAAAGAGGTCGGGACAAATACTTCGGCTTCGACTGGTATGATCCGAATGACCAACGCTGGCTTGAGTCCCAAGCCGCCGTAAGCGGGGCATTGGGGACGTCACCGGCTCCGAGCGAGAAAGCATGGAACGACACCCTGCGCCAAGTATTCTCGGGAGAGTTGGAGCAGAGTCAGTTCCAGGGACGCCGAGTGCGATTGGCGATGGAAGCCAAGATAGCTCTTCTCCAAGTCGGATCCGCTTGGAACTTGTTGCCACGGACTTTGGGAGATAGATCGTTATCTCAAGACGATGACAGTTCCCGGGATTCGATCACGGAGGCCTTTCGAGCTTTTCTTGCCTCAAGAATCGACGAGAGGTCTGGCATTATCGAAAATGGCGCCCTCGATTCGGCGAAATTTGAGCAAGCCCTGCAAAACATGGCTAGTGGCTTAAAGCTTTCCACAGACGAGGTGCAGGCTATCTTGTTCGAGGATTTTCGTGCCCAGCAGGTCGACGCTTCCTTGCGCTCTGCTGGCTTTGCCTTGCCTCTCGAAGGTGAACTCGAGCTTCGTCAGGGTGACCTCTTGTGGAATTTCGAGGCTGTTGCCCTCGATGCCCAAACATTTGAGCCGGAGCCTCTTCCTTTCGCTTCTTTGCTTCTTGAAGGACTTCCCGAAAACAATGCGACAATTAAGCTGGATTACGAAAATTCTAGTAAAACCTTCACTTTTCTAACAACTGCACCAAAAGAAGAGGGGCAGGTTCTGATTGAATCGAAATTCAATTCGGTTACGGCCAATTTAAAAGGTACTCGTGATAATTTGGCTGCCGCCTTGAAGAAAACCGACCTCAGTTTCGGTTTGGCCAACTTTGATGTGAATGGATCCACTGCTTCCTGTGGATTGAACCTCTTTCTGCCAGAAAATGGCGTACCCTTTGCCATGCCTCGCCTCAGCTCGTCTAGCGCTGCATTCACAATCACCAACGATTTGGAGAATGAATTGGCTGCCTACTACGAAGACCGGCAAACAGATGAAATCTTCATGAAGCCCGCACGAACAGGAATCTCCGCTTTCGATTTCCATTACAGCGTCTACCTCAAGAAACCAAGCACCCCGACCGAGGCAGAGCTGAGAGCCTACTTCGCCCTCCATTCGGGAGAGTTCGCAGGCCCAGCCAAGCAACCTTCCGAGACCTCTCCGGATTTGGAGGAATCCGAACAGCCTGATCAGGTTTCTCCGGAAAGCGATGGAAGAAAAGGCCCTCGAGGACGCCCATCCGTTCGCAAGTCGCGCGTTTCCAAGCAGGACGAACCCAACGAGCAGGAGGAGACCCCCAGGGAAAAGGTGGAAGACAAGGCGGAGGAGAAGGTCGATGTTCCCGAGACCAAGCCCGCCCCCAAGCCTCAACCTGTGACTGACCCCATTTCCCCCAAAGCATCTCCCCCCGTTCCAGCTGCCGTAGTGCCGTCCGTTCCTCCCCCCGCAGATAGCAATGCCACCGGCGCTTCAGACGCCAACGCAACAGTTGTGCCCCCCCAACCCAAGAAACAGCTTGCTCCCGTTACCTTCGAAGAGGTCAGGCCCCAAGTTATCGAACGTGTTCTTGAAGAAAAAAGGGCTGATCTGGAAGCGGAGGCTCGCTCTCTCGCCGAGCAACGGGCAGAGGCTTTGGTCAGTGAATTGCACGCCCTTTCCCGGAAATTAACGGAAAAAGGAACGACCGCCCTAACCATTCGGAACGACCGAAGCGTTGGACAACTGATCGATGAATTCAAACCAGCTGATCGACGGATGGCGGCATTCTCGGAAGGTGAAATCGACTCCACCTCCAAAATCATCGGGTTGCCCGCAGATGCCTTGAGTGACATGATGCAGCTTCCTGGGCATCGTTTCTTCTCGGAAGCTGCCTACGAGACAAGCAAAGGCTTTGCCGTGGTATTGCTCGATGCCCGCTTGCCATCTGTTCAACAGGATTTCGAGGAAGTGGATTTTCGTGTGTTGCTTAGAGAATTCAGGGCGGATCGAAAGCAGGATGCCTTTCAGGCCAAGGGTGAAGAAATCGCCAAGTCGCTACGTGAAGAGTGGAAGGCAGAGGCGTCTCTGGCTGACATTGCCGCAAAAATAGATCAAGGCTTGTCTCATCACTTGTTTGCGGAAGATGACGCGGACAGTATTCGCCAAAGCTTTGAAAAAAGAAGCAAGAAGCTGGATGGTGATGTCGAGAAAGCTCAAAAGAACTTGGACGAGCTAGTGAAAATTACCAAGGATCGCAATGCTACCGCAGTCGAGGATAAGCAAATCAATGGTTTGCGTGAGGAAATCAAGGAACTGCGCGAGCAGCTTGGTGAAGTTGCCGATCAGCGTGGATTGGCTGAGGATATTTTTGCAGTGGCAAGTGATGCCGATACCCAAACCGGTAAAGTTACCGGTATGGTTACGGGGAAGTCGACCAAGGCTGGCTTGTTTGTGATCCTCAAGGAAGTTATTCTAGAAATAGATGATGACGAGCCATCTCTAGTTGATCAGAGGGCCGAAGCCCTTGAAAATAGTCGCGCAAGCCAAACTCGTGAAAATCTGTTGAGCGACTGGATCCAGAAAGGCCGGAATCCTTAGTCGGAATCCGCCGATTTCTTCCAGCCAAGCAGAAACTCTGTGTTACCCGCTGTTCCCTTTAGCGGTGATTCCATACTCCCGAAAAGTTGGGCGTGGGCTAAATTTCCCTCCACAAATTCCCTGATCTCTCGCACCACCCGCCGGTGAACCCATGGATCGCGGATTATTCCCTTTCCCGCATCAGCCTCCTCTTTCTTCGCCTCGAATTGAGGTTTGACCAAGGCAATTAATTTGCCCCCTGGACGAAGGAAGCTCCACGCTTTCTCGAGTGTCTTGCGAAGCGAAATAAAGGATAGATCCATTACCACCAAGTCGTAGAAAGGGCGGGGAAGGTCTTTTGTCTCCAGGTGTCTGACGTTAAATCCTTCTCGAAGATCAATTCGTTGGTCGTTGCGAAGCGTTCCATGCAATTGCCCTCTGCCCACGTCCACGCAAGTGACGCCTTTTGCGCCAAATTGAAGCAAGCAATCGGTGAAACCACCGGTTGAAGAACCTAGGTCGAGAATATCGAGATTTTTTACTACTATCTCGAATTTCTCCAAAAATGCCTCCAACTTCTGTCCTCCCCGGCTTACGAAAGGAGGAGGTTTCTCTATCTTCAATTCACTGTTCTCGGGTAGCATGCGACTGGGCTTGTCGATTCTTTCGGAACCCATCCAAACTTTGCCTGCCATGATTACTGCTTTCGCTTGAGTTCGGCTTTCGCACAAGCCTCCTGCCGTAAGCAATTCATCAGCCCTTATTCTTTTCATAGCTTGGAAGCATGATGGATTATGGAACGCCTTCAAGTGGTAATCATTCTCCTAGATCACTCCCATTTCTCTTCGCTTCCCAGACCCAGCCCTTTCCCGCTGCTAGGAGGAAAAAAGCNCGGGATGGAAAAAAATGGAGAGAAAGGCTTGACAGTGGGTCGTTATGGGTCAATGTGGGGCATCTTTTCACAATAATGGGTCAATTCGGAAATAGGGTATGCCACGCAAGAAAAGCATCTACGTCGGANAGTATGAGCACTCCGTTGATGGCAAGGGGCGGCTCACCATACCTTCCAAATGGCGCTTTCGGGGAGATGACCGAGACGTGTATCTGGCAATGCCCAATCCAAGTGGCTTTATAACTGTTTATCCTCCGGCCATGATTGAACGTCTCCAGGAAACAGTCTCCGAAGTAGGTATGGCCGAAGAGGACCAAGACGACTTGATGGATTTGTTTGCCCAATCCGATTCCTTCGGTTGCGACAAGCAGGGCAGGATAAACCTCACTGATCGCTTGCGCGCACATGCGTCTATTGAGAAAGAGGCGATCCTTGTCGGAAATTTATCTTCTTTTGTCATTTGGAGCGCTCAGCGNTTCGCCGACAGGGAACCACGAGACCTTAGAAGTCTTCATAANACCATTCAGTCACTGAAGGTATGAACAGAGAGGTAGGCACGAAACGAGCAAGAACCTCACCCCGAAAAGGTTCACCCGCTACCCGCCCGTTTCGACCTCTCCATCTCGCGCTCTTATTCCGCGGCCTTTCGGTGGCGATCACGGGGTCACTCCCATCACTCCGTCATGTCGCCAGCAGCTGAATTTGTCTGTGAACCTTCCATGGTGAAGCACACTCCAGTTCTTTTGGATGAGGTGCTTGAAGCCTTGGATCCTGTTGTCAACGGGCGTTACCTTGATTGCACTTTTGGTGGCGGTGGTCACACCAAGGCCTTGTTGGAATCAGCTTCCGGGGTGGAAGTGACCTCCTTGGATTGCGATCCTGACGCGGGCCCACGAGCCGAGCCATTCAAGCTCCAGTACGGCGATCGATTTCGATTTGTTGATTCTAACTTCCATCTCATGAACGAAGTGGTGGATGGGTTGTTCGACGGAGTGCTCTTCGACTTGGGGCTTTCCTCCTTTCAGTTGGCTGAGGCCAGCAAAGGATTCTCCTTTCGTCTGGATGCACCTATTGACATGCGACTTGACCCTCGAGAAGGCAATGCAGCTTCAGAATTCCTCGAGACTGCATCAAACGCCAGTTTGATCCGGGCTGTACGCGAGTATGGTGAAGAACGCCGTTGGAGGAGGGTGGTGGATGCTATATTAACTGCTCGCGGAACTGGTGATTTGTCCAACACGGTGAGCGCTGCACGTTTGGTTGAGCGGGCAATTGGCAATACTCGTTCACGTATTCATCCTGCAACCAAAACCTTCCAAGGTATAAGGATTGCCATCAATGGTGAGCTGGAATCTTTGGCCATGGCTTTGCCGCAAGCATTTAGGCAAATGAAGGTTGGTGGTGTTTTGGTCGTTATCTCCTTCCATTCCCTGGAGGATCGCATAACCAAGAGGTTTTTCCGTCGAATGGCAGGAAGACCGGAGCATAAAGGCGATTCCGGCTCAGTTCAGGACCGTGTTTGCCATGCCAAGATGCTGCGAACCAGGGCAATCAAGCCAAAGGTCGAGGAAATCGAACGGAATCAACGTAGTCGGTCCGCTCGTTTGCGGGCCATACGAAAATTATCGGACTCAAACTTGTGAAATTTTTCCAATCCATCAAAAGTTCCTCTAAGTTTCTTCTGACTGGGATTGCTTTGCTTACAACCATTGCAGCGGGATCTTTAGGTATTGTTTGGTTGAGAGTGGAGATTTCTCGTACTGCCGAAGATTCCCGGAAGCTTGAGAAAGAGGTTGCGGAAAACGCCCGAGAGCTACGCGGTTTAAATGCAAAACGGGCCAAAGAACTTAATCCATCATCCCTTAAAGCCTTGGTTGGCAATCGTTTGAGTAAGCCAAAGCCTTCTCGTGTATTCTTCGTTAAGGATGCAGAATTTCAACGAAGGCAATCCTTGACCCTACCTCATCATTTTCGTCAGAGAAGGAAAGCAACTGCAAATTCTCAACCACTGGTTTTGCGATGAGAGGCGTTTTCGTTTCATCTTTTCGCTTCTACTCCGTATTCCTTGTTGTCTTCTCCGTTTTCTGCACCTTTTTAGGCCGTTTGGCATACCTTCAGGTGTGGGAACGCCCAAACTTGCTCGAGATTGTTCAGGGAAATCGCAAGAATTTCGCAACATTACAGGCTAAACGAGGCAATATTGTCGATGAAAAGGGTAATTTGCTAGCTACCACTGAATCACTTGTCCAAGTAGGGGTTGATCCGCAGTGCGTGGATCCCGATCAACGCGACTTGCTTCCGAAATTGGCCGCTTTACTGAAGATAGATGGAGACAAACTTCGGAAATCCTTCGAGACAAAATCAAGATATGGTGATCGATATGGTAAACAGGTCATTCCAATTAGATGGGCGAAATTAGTCGATGGAGTAGATGAAGAGACTTACCAGAAGGTGTTAAGTCTTAAAATAGCAGGGGTTTACGGAACAAGGAAGCATTCCCGNCGATATCCNAACGAACGATTTGCATCCCATGTGCTNGGATTCGTCAATCACGACGGAGTTGCTACAATGGGAGTAGAGAAGTCNTTGGATTATTACTTAAAAGGTCAAGATGGNTGGCGTGANTCCGAAAAGGATGGTCGCCGCCGCGAATTGGCTCAATATCGGTTGAGGGAGGTTCCTCCAACCGATGGTCTGAATGCACAGCTTACCCTAAATTTGATGATTCAAGACATGGTGGAGAAAGAACTTTCTTCCATCGCTGAAAAATTCAATCCCGTTTCAGCCACGATTATTGTCAGTGAACCATCCACTGGATATATTCTAGGATTGGGGAATTTTCCCGATTTCGACCCAAATCGTTTCAATGAATTCGAAACTAGCTCCCTCCGAAACAGAGCTCTTGCAGATTTATATGAACCTGGTTCTACCTTTAAAATCGTGGCAGCCGGAGCTGTCCTCAACGAGAAACTTGGCGAAATGGATGAAGTCATCGATTGCTCCGAGTCATCGGCGATATATCGCGGCCGAAAGCTGAATTTGCCTTCAGATCATCACCCGCTAGGGAAATTAACCCTCCGTCAAGTTATCTCCAAATCAAGCAATAGAGGGGCTGCTCAGCTCGGATTGCGCTTGGGTGAAAACCGGTTGTACTCCTATTGCAAGGCTTTTGGATTTGGTGAACGTACAAGCTTTGGAATCGGCGCTGAGAACGCGGGAGTTCTTCATCCCGTGAAAAAGTGGGACTCGTTGACTATTACCCGTTTGCCCATTGGCCATGCTGTCAGCGTGACACCCATGCAAGTGCATTGCGCCATGGGGACCGTGGCCAATTACGGTGTTCTCATGAAGCCACAAATCGTTCGACGCATCTACCGGAACGACGAGCAATCTATGGTGGTTTTTAAACCAATTTCTAGACGAAGAGCTTTGTCTCGTAACTCCTGTGCCTTGTTGACGGATGCTTTGACCGATGTCGTTTCCAGCGAAGGAACGGCTCAAAAGGCTGCCGTAACTGGCTTTCAGGTGGCGGGAAAGACGGGTACGACCCGTAAATTGGTTGATGGCCGTTATTCCAACCAGAAACATGTCGCTTCCTTTTCCGGTTTCCTGCCAGCTGACAATCCTCGTGTTGTCATCACGGTGGTAGTTGACGAGCCACGCTTTAGTGGGATCGGTTACGGTGGAGTCGTGGCAGCGCCATCTTTTCGGAAAATTGCCGAGGGAGTGGTTGCTTATCTCGGCATTCAACCGGAGGAAACTGTTCAGAATGAGCGCCCGAGATCACAGGGCTTTAGGGTAACAATGACCAACCGCCAATAAATATGCATCAAGCAAGTTTGAAAAACGATTCCAAGGCAAAAATTGATTTGTCACAAGATAATCGAGCAAACGGTATTCCGCTTGCTGATTTGTTGCCAAAGAATGGAGTGCAAGTGACACACGGACTTGATGGTTCACTTGTGTTTGACTTGGTGACGGACAGTCGACGAGTAGTCCCGGGATCCCTTTTCTTTGCCCTCGAGGGATTGCGTGAAGATGGCAACGACTTCATCGAGGATGCTATCAAGCGAGGAGCAATCGGCGTGGTCTCGAACCGATCTTATCCAGCTGGAGATGGCTTTTCCTCCATTCAGGTAAACGATCCCCGACAGGCATTGGCGAAATTCTCAAGGAGATTTCATTCATTTCCCGACAGGGAACTTGCGTTGGTAGGGGTCACGGGAACGAACGGCAAGACAACGGTCTCCACCCTCGTTAAATTTCTATTGCAGCGTGAAAATCAACCGGTGGGCATGATAGGTACCGTGCGTTATGAGCTAGGTGATCGGGCATTGCCTTCATTTAAGACCACTCCGGAGTCCGCAGATCTTTACGCCATGCTTCGTAGCATGCAATCTGCAGGATGCGCCGAAGCAGTCATGGAAGTGAGCTCTCACGGCATAGATCAAGAACGGGTGAATGGCTTGAACCTAGCAGTGACTGCCTTTCTTAATCTGACGCAAGACCATCTTGATTATCATGGATCAATGGAGGATTATTTTCGGGCCAAGTGCAAAATTTTCAATGGCTCCAATGGCTCATTGCCTTCAGTTGGAGTAATTAATGCCGATTGTGCCTGGGGCCGCCGGTTGCTTGAGGAAATTCCACCCCAAGTGAGGGTTATGACCTTCGGAGAAGCCTTGGACGCTGATTTTCGCGCTCGGGAAATAAATTTGTCGCAGAATGGCACGGAATTTTTACTTGAATGCCCAGAGGGCGAATTCGCTGTCTCAAGTCCTCTGCTAGGTCGTTACAATACATCAAATGTCTTGGCGGCATTTGCGATTGCATCGGCGATGGGGCAACCAGTTAAGCAATCTCTTGCGATTCTACCTTCTTTTCAAGGAGTTGATGGGCGGATGCAGGAAGTAAACGAAGGCCAACCCTACAAAGTGTTGGTTGATTACGCTCATACCCCCGACGCCTTGGGTAATGCGTTGCAAATGCTGCGAGAATTCACGCCAGGTCGTTTACAGGTTGTCTTTGGTTGCGGGGGTGATCGTGATCGAGGTAAGCGTTTGCAAATGACCGAAATTGCTTGCGGTATGGCTGATTTGGCATGGGCAACTGCGGACAATCCCAGGACGGAGAAGCAAGACCGTATTTTCAGGGACATGAGAAAAGGTGTTTCTGATCCCGAGAAAATTCAGTTTGTCCGTGATCGTCGCAGTGCCATCAGCAAGGCATTGGACCGAGCGGACGACGGTGATTGTGTTCTGATCGCCGGGAAAGGTCATGAAACATTTCAAGAAATCAATCGGACCGCTCATCCCTTCGATGATAGGGTGGTTGCCAGCGAGTTGCTTCGCAACAAGAGGGCCGATTGGGAAAAATGCTAATGGCAATTTTTTGTCCAGATGAACTTCGAATTTGGAGCGACGGCGATTGGAACTGTCGGAGCTCGGAGGTTTCCGTGACAGGCTTTTGTCAAGACACCCGCCGGTTGGGAGCCGGTCAAATGTTTGTCGCCCTTAAGACAGGAAAGCGTGACGGTCACGATTTTCTTGATGCAGCCAAGGATAGGGGAGCTTCCTCCGCTTTGGTTGAACGTTGGGTGGAGTCGAGCGATTTGCCTCAATTGAAGGTGGGGGATTGTGGAGAAGCTTTCTTGAACATTGGGCGAGAGCACAGACAACGATTCAAGGGGACGGTGATTGGTATAACCGGCACCTGTGGAAAAACTTCAACAAAGGATGCCTTGCGTCTCTTGCTTGACCCTGAGGTTTGCCATGCAACTTCGGGAAACTTCAATAATTTGATTGGTGTACCGCTAACTTTGCTGGAAATCGATGCTAAGCGTCATTGTCGAGCAGTTATTGAGGCCGGCATAAACGAAGTCGGTGAAATGACCAAACTAGCCTCTGCCATTGCACCTGACATAGCAGTTGTTACAATGGTTGGTCCCGGGCACTTGGCAGGTTTGAAATCAGTAGAGACAGTGGCTCGGGAAAAAGCGCTCTTATGTGAGCGAGCCGGTCGAGATGTTGTAACCGTTTTGCCAGAGAGCTGCCTTCAGCACGAGGCATTTGCAAATCTGGAGGGAAAACGCCTCGTCTTGCGAAGAGGTTCCCCAGAACAAGATCCCGATGAGGGGACTATCATTTTCGATGCGTCGACTGAAACAAACCAAACCGGGAATGCCGCGTCGTTAAGGCTTAGACGGCGCGGCTACCCGGTGGCTTCTTTTTCGATTCCCATCCTTAGTCCCGGCATGACCGCTAACTTGGCCTTGGCCTTGGCGACTGCCTTGGAAATCGGAGTTGAAACGGAGGATGCTCGTGAGCGCTTGAAGCTTCATCGTCCTTCAGCCATGCGTGGACATCAGTTGGATTCGGGAGATCGTTCTTATTACGTTGATTGCTACAATGCGAATCCAGCTTCAATGGCGGATGCACTTTCCTTTTTTCATCGCTTGGAGAATGAGAAACCGCGGCTTTACGTGATTGGTGGCATGGAGGAACTAGGTCTCGAAAGTGAGCAATTGCATCGTGAATTAGGAAGCAGTCTTCCCCTACGTCCGGAAGACAGAGTTCTGTTGATCGGTGATTCAGCTGAGGCCGTGGGTGAAGGAATCGGTCAATCGGATCAAGTCGAATACTTTGCAGCAGCGGAACAGGCCCGTGAACATGTGGATTCATTTTCTGGAGCTGTTTTCTTGAAAGGGAGCCGCGAACACCGTCTCGAAATATTGGTGCCCGGATTTGGCGAGGATGAATCTAATGAAGACAAATGCTGAGTTACCTACAGCAATTCGAAGATATCTTCGGGCCTTTTCGTCTTTTCCAATACATCACGTTTCGGGCGATTATGGCTGGAGGAACTGCTCTCTTGGTAGGTTTTCTCATTGGCCCTTGGCTTTTTCGCAAACTGAAAACGCTAAATGTCTCGCAGGCATTTCGAGATCAAGAGGAAGTCGGCGAGCTGGCTACCTTGCACGAAGACAAGGAAAAAACGCCCACCATGGGAGGGCTGATGATCTTTCTAGCGGTGACAATTTCCACCTTGTTGTGGGCGGAGCCGAACATCTATGTACTCACTTCTCTAGTTACCTACGCTCTTCTTACCGGAGTTGGTTTTCTAGACGATTATTTGAAGGTCACCTCAAGGAAAAGCGGGGGATTGGCAGGTCGCTGGAAACTTGTTTTACAAGCGTTGACCGCTGTGGTCGTCACCTTGATGTTGACCAGTGGTTTTGGAGAAAGCTTGGGCAGCGCCGAGAAAATGCGGGAACTGTGGATTCCCTTCTGGAAAGGCCCCTTCGTGGAATCCATGCCATTGCTTGCAGCGATGGCATTCTTTTTCCTAGTCTTGTGCGGCTCGAGCAACGCTATCAACTTGACCGATGGGTTGGATGGTCTGGCAATCGGTTGCACCGTTACGGTAGCCCTCGCTTTTGGCATTATGGCATACGCCTCAGGTCACGCCAAGATCGCCCAGTATCTATCTGTGAGTTGGATACCGGGTTCAGGGGAATTGACCGTAGTTTGCTCCGCTCTTCTGGGCGGAGGTTTGGCGTTTCTGTGGTTCAACGCCCATCCCGCGGAAGTTTTCATGGGAGACACGGGTTCATTAGCCATCGGCGGATTAATCGGAGTTGTCGCGCTCCTTATACATCAACCTTTCACCTTGGTAATCGTGGGAGGCATTTTCGTATGGGAAGCCACCTCCGTGATTCTTCAGGTCGCTTCTTTCAAGATGACGGGCAAGCGGATTTTCCGCATGTCTCCGATTCATCACCACTTCGAGCTAAAAGGATGGCACGAAAACAAGGTAGTAATCCGATTCTGGATTCTCTCGCTGGTATTCGCAATTGCGGGATTGGCTACCTTAAAGCTACGTTGAGATGAAGGGAAACCGCGAGAGAAGAAAATACGCTCTTCGCTGCCCCGTCGCTATTTTAGGCGATGGGGTCAGCGGACGAGCAGCTGCTCGCTTGGCTAGTTCCCTTGGGTCTTCGGTGAAGACTTTCGCCGAAAACGGCGCGCTTTTCGGTCCAAAGGAAGCCAGATGGGCCAAATTAGTAGTGACTAGCCCGGGTTTCCCCAAGGATCACCCTTGGTTGCAATTAGCCGAAAGTACAGGCTGCTCCGTCATCGGAGAGTTGGATTTTGCATCGATTGTCTGGCCCGGTGAGATCATTGCCGTGACCGGCTCGAATGGGAAAACCTCAGTTACCAAGTTTTTAACCAAGGTTTTAAGGGAATACGGAATCAAGGCTTTTGCCACTGGCAACATTGGCTATCCGCTTTCCGCCGCCGTCATTGAACATGCGTCTTCCTCTGCCGTTGCAATTTGTGAGGTTAGTTCCTTTCAGGCGGAGACACTACAATTACTGCGACCATCTTCCGTTCTATGGACAAGTTTCTCGGAAGATCATCTCGATAGGCATGCAAATTTGCATGAGTATTTCGAAGCAAAGGCCAACCTTGCCCGTAGGACTTCACCCGATCGTTTGTTCTTAGGAGAGGGTGTCATGCAAGCCGCGAAATCTATGGGGCGCCATTACTTGAGAGGCTTCGATTGGCAATCGGCAACGATCCATTCCGATGAGGAAATTCCTGAAGATTCTCCTTTTTCCCTAGGTCCCCAAAGTGGGAATTATTCCTTGGTTCGAGCTTTCTGCCGAGAACGCGGTTTGCCCGACGATCTTGTCCGGCGCGTCGCTCGGGAATTTGATTTGCCTGATCATCGTTTCTCTGAGCCTATCAAGGTGGACGAGATATCTTTTTGGAATGACTCCAAGGCAACTAATTTCGGAGCTGCGGTTGCAGCCTGCGGTCATTTTGCAAAGAAGGCTTTTTGGATTGGCGGTGGCCAACCGAAAGGCGGGAACCTGGAAGTTTTTTGTCACCGCCTCAAAGATATTGTGCAGCGTGCCTACTTGATAGGATCGAGTGCCCCCGATATGCTTTCTCACTTTGCCCGCATAGGAACGCCAGCTCAATCCTTCGCATGCCTGGGCGATGCAGTGAGGGCGGCTTTTCAGGAAGCTGGCCGGAAGGCAGACATCGTTTTCAGCCCTGGCTTCGCTAGCTTCGATCAGTTCGCAAACTATGAAGATCGAGGAAAATCTTTCGAGCGCGCCGTTTTGAATTTGAAGAAGCCCGAAAAACAACTTATCAGAAGCAACATGGCTTGATTATTAGCTTTTATCACAACCAAGGAAGACACCATGAAATTAACAAAGATATTCGGAATCGTGCTTTCATTGCACGTCGCCGTGATTCTGCTCGTTATGTTGCAGCCAGGCTGCCAAACTTCTTCTCCTGACAAAGGGAAGGGAAAAGACGAAAACGAGACAGCCGCTCAGCCCGCTTCTCCGAGTGGATTTAACTCTGGCCTAAGTGAAAGCTTTTCCGAAGCGCCGACGGTCACAGGTTCTGGGGAGCGTTCTCCGCCGACGCCGCCGCAACCAGGTGATTTGTTGGTGCCGACCGAGCCAGGTCTGGAACCATCCACATCAGGAGGTCTGCGTCCAAGTGGCGTAACGATCTACAAGGTGCAAAAAGGGGATAGCCTTTGGTCAATCGCCCGCAAGAACAACCTAACCGTGGATCGCCTTCTATCGGCAAATGACATTGCCAAGGATGCCACTCTTAATATCGGCCAGGAAATTTTCCTGCCAGTGAGCGCTTCTTCCACCACCGAGCCCTTGGTCACTCCTGACCAACCGGTCCCAGTCCCGACCGGAGCTGAGGTTCATTTGGTTCGAAGTGGCGACACCTTGTCTGAGGTTGCGCGTACCTATGGTGTGTCGGTCAATTCGATCAAGGATGCGAACAATCTGCGTTCAGACGTAATTCAAATCGGTCAGCGGCTCCTTGTTCCCTCTGGAGGGACCCCTCCCCCGAGTCCCTCTCCTGCGGATCCTGCTCCCGTTGATCCTGCGCCCGCCGGCCAAGTGACGCATGTGATCAAAGTTGGAGAGACCCTCTTTTCGATTGCCCGTAAATATGCAGTGTCGTCTCAATTGCTTGCAGATATGAACAACATTGACAATCCGGCTGCCTTGAAAGTCGGCCAGTCATTGATTATTACCCCAGCGGCAATTGTCGAGGAGCCCAGTCCTGATCCAGACGCGAATACACCCGATTCCCTCGAGGATATTTTTCGGGGTGCCGAGGAAGCTCCGGTTATACCACTTCAACCACGGAAGGAATAGTCGGGAAGCCCAAGGTGAGGCCTCTGAATGAATTCATCCATCAGCCACGGATCGAGTCTGCGCGGAAGTTCTTTTCCATGGATCTTCGTGGTTGCGGTGGCCTTTGCCCTGACTCTTCTCGGGTTGGTCATGCTATTCAGCGCGGCCCAATCCACTTTCCCGGGAGCTTACAAAACCTTGGCGAAACAAGCTGTATGGATGGTCATCGCCGTCTTTTCATTTCTGTTGGCCTGGCGAACGCCGCTGGATGTGCTTCGGCGGTTTTCCTGGTTCTTCTACGCTGCATCGATCCTAGGATTGATTCTCATCCTCGTCCCCGGAATTGGAATCAAGGTAAACGGCGCCCAGAGATGGCTCGGTTTCGGTCCCGTCCGACTACAGGTTTCGGAATTCGCGAAAGTCGGCTTGGTGTTGTCCATGGCTCATTACATGGCGATGCATCAGCGCGAAACCAAAACTTTTCTGAAAGGATACGTCGTGCCATGCATTATGCTTGGAGGCATATGCGGTCTGGTTATTCTGCAACCAGATTTCGGCACTTGTTTCCTGCTGGGAGCGGTAGGAGCCATCATGTTGTTTCAGGGAGGAGCCAATTTGCTCTATCTGTTACCCACGGTGGCATTGGGAACAACAGTCTTTTCGATCCTCGTGTATTTGGATCCCGTTCGTTTGCGTCGTGTGACAGCCTTTCTCGACGTCGAGGCCAACTTGAACGATGGCGCCTACCAGCTCTGGCAAGGTATTCTCGCTTTTGGAGCCGGAGGAGTTACAGGCGTGGGCTTGGGAAGGGGCAGGCAACAACTGTTGTTTCTGCCGGAAGCTCACACCGACTTCATCTTCGCCGTTATAGGGGAAGAATTGGGACTCGTTTGCACGGTGGGAGTGGTACTCTTGTTCCTGTTGATTTTCCTCGTTGTCTCATGGCATGCCAGAAAGGCTCCTCGGCTCTTCGATTTCCTTTTGCTTCAAGGTTCTTTGTTGGCAATTACCCTGCAGGCCTTGATCAACGTCGGCGTAGTTACAGGATGTTTGCCTACCAAGGGGATGTCTCTCCCATTCATCAGCTACGGTGGCTCAAACTTAGTCGTAACTTTCATTTTAATAGGGTTCATCGTGAACGTTCTTCATTCATGGAATCGTCCGGTCCTCTCCGCGGTTAGGGAACAATGAGCAACATGGTAATAGCTTGCGGAGGCACCGGAGGGCATCTGGCCCCCGGCATTTCGCTAGCTCAAGCAATGGAGGAACGCGGACATCCCTGTTGGATGTTCATTAGTAAAAAGAAGGTCGATGCCCGACTTTCCGAAAAATACGGGGATCTTTCCTTTGTTAAGATGCCCGGAGCTCCCTTTTCCAAGAATCCGCTGAAATTTGGCCTCTTTACAAAGGAACTTATTCTAGGAATTCACTCTTCCCTGAGATTCTTTCGTAAGGCGAGGATTGATTATGTATTCGGATTCGGGGGATATTCTTCCGTTGCCCCTGTGTTGGCTGCAAAATTGCGCGGGATGCCTTATTTTATGCATGAGGCTAATCGTGGGGTGGGCAAAACCACAAAGGCCTTGGCTCGAGGTTCCGCCCGCACCTATTTGCCCGAAGGCGTTCGGATCGAAGGGCTTTCACCTAAGCGGGCTCGCGCTTGCGGATATCCTGTGCGTCGAGAAATTCGTCAAATATCTCGTAGTCAAGCGCGTCGCAGAATCGGCATGCGAGTGGACGGTCGATTGCTTGTACTCATAGGAGGAAGCCAAGGAGCCTCCGCGCTCAATCGCTGGGTCAAACGAAATGCTGATGCTTTGGCATCTGAGGGTATGTCCATTTACGCGGTTACTGGGCCGGGAAATGAAAGTCAGGGCACCGTGGAGTTGAAAAGTGGTCCCCATCGGGTCACGGCGCGGTTCGTACCTTTTTGCGATGATATGTCCGCATTGCTTTCAAGCGCTGACGTTGTGATTTCCCGTGCCGGAGCCGGTTCCATCGCTGAGATTATTCGCTGCCGGGTCCCTTCCGTACTTATCCCGTATCCTTATGCGGCGGATGATCACCAAAGACTTAATGCAGGATTCCTGGAAAGCAAGGGCGCTGCAGTCGTGTGTGAGGAGTCCGACATGGATACACTATTCGAGGAAGTGAGGGAGCTTGCTTTCAATGAGGAGTTGCAAGCCATCTTGCGAAGAAATCTAGACCATGCCGAAAAAGGGGACCCCCTCGATTTTCTCGCACGTGACATGGATGATTATTTCAAGGAATTGGAAAGAGAGCGACAAACCACGGCGCCAGGACTGGCGCCGACACTAGGATGAGGGTGCCGTGAGAAAGAGGATCTTGATGATGGGAGCCGGTGGGACGGGGATGGCTCCTTTGGCATTGTTTCTTCGTGGAGCGGGTCACGACGTGACTGCCTGTGACGATGCATTTACCCAACCCGTTCGAGAAATGCTTCTGTCTGGCGGTGTGAAGTTAGCCGAGCTTCCTGATCCAGGAAAAGGCTTTGACGAGATCGTTCATTCCAGCGCGATCAAATCCAATCATCCTGTGATGATCTCTGCCCGCCAAAGTGAAATTCCCATCTTCCGCAGAGGACAGGCATTGGCTCAGTCCGTGACCGACAAGAAACTCGTTGCCGTAGTGGGCAGTCATGGCAAAACCACTACGACTGCCATGCTCGTCCATTTGTTGGGATATGCTGACGTTGCCTTTGGTTATGTCGTGGGTGGCTTCTTTGATGAGGCTGGCGTACCTTCAGCTCGTTGGGCTGCTGATCAATGGGTCATAGCCGAAGTGGATGAGAGCGATGGCACGATCGAGTGTTTTGAACCAGAAATCACTGTGGTTCTTAATTGTGATTTGGATCACGTTGATCGTTACGAAGACCTTGAAGATATGAAAGCCGCCTATGGCCGACTGTTTGCGCGAACAAAAGGTCAGGTTTTTGTCCCCTATGGCCATGAATTGCAAAATTTGGCAAACGAAGAGGCTTCCTGCGAAGTTTCAACATTTGGCCCGGGCGGATGTTTTGACGCCGAGGTCAAGGAAACTGACCGCGGGTTGCATGTCATCCGAAATACGGAAAATGGAAAGGTCGAGGAATCTGTCAGAGCCTTGGGAGATTTCAATGGTTGGAATGCCGTTGCCGCTTTGGTCGTTTGCGAAAAAATTGCTGGTCAGGCACCCCTGGACAGACTGGGGTCTTTCCCTGGATTGAAGCGACGCCAAGTTGTTTTATGCGACTCAGCCGAACGGATGATCATGGAGGATTATGCCCATCACCCGGTCGAATTGACGGCTATTCTTAGGCATTTCAGAAATGTTTCACCTCAGCGACATCTTCGAGTCGTTTTTCAACCACATCGCTTTTCCAGACAAACTTCATTGCGCGAATCTTTTGCGGAAGCCTTGTCAGTTGCAGATGATTTGTACTTGTTGCCAACTTACGGCGCAGGTGAAACGCCTTCTGACTCGGGTCGCTCCGATACCTTGATTGGGTTGCTTCCCGATTCCCTGAGCCAGACACGTGTTTATCAAGGCTTTTATGAGTTGTCGGATGCATTGGAAAAGAACTCCGACGATCAGGATTGCGTTCTTTTTCTAGGTGCCGGCGACATAGAGAAGTATGCTTCTGCCTTTGTTCATTTTGAGGCAACTGGAAGAGATCGTTGGTTGGCTTGTGGTCGCTATTTGAGGCAACGCTTGTCACCTGAGACTGCATTTAGATTCAACGAACCTTTGGCCAGTAAGACCACCCTCCGCGTCGGAGGCAAGGCAAGGCTCTATTGCGAGCCATCTTCTCTGGATGATTTGCGTGAATTGATTATGGCTGCCCGTCTCTTCGAATTGCCGATCTTTGCACTGGGAAGGGGATCTAATTTGATTGTGCCCACAGAGGGTTATGAAGGGATTGTCATTTGCATGCGAAGTTCGTCTTGGCGATCCATCGAGACCATGTCCGACAATCGTTTGATTGTCGGCTCAGGTGCTCGTTTGAAGGAGATTTGCCTAATGGCCTGCAGTCAAGGCTTGAGTGGATTCGAGTTTCTTGAGGGAATTCCCGGCACTTTAGGCGGGGCATTGCGGATGAATGCCGGTGCCATGGGGGGTGATATCTTTGATCTTGTCGAGAGTGTCACCATTATGAACAAGGAAGGAGTGAGGCGTGAGATGAATCGCAAGGAGTTTCACACTGCTTATCGAGAATGCCCCGAACTCAAGGATGCCTTTGTGATCAATGCAACCATGAGAGCGCCCGCAACGAGCACCGATTCCCTCATTTTGGATCAATTGCGAGGATTTGCGAAAACTCGTCAGCATACGCAACCCTACCAAGCAAGCGCGGGATGTATTTTCAGGAATCCGATGGGTGAGTCCGCTGGTCGGTTAATTGACGAGGAAGGTCTCAAGGGCATTCGCGTGGGTGAGGCCGAGGTGTCACGCAAGCATGGAAATTTCATTATTAATCGGGGAGGTGCTACCGCAGAGGACGTTCTGTCTCTCATTAGTTTGGTGCGTCGCAAAGTGGAGGCGTCCCGAGGGATTGTTTTGGAACCTGAAGTAACTTTAATGGGAAAATCATGGGAGGAAACATTCAAAAAGAACCTTTGATTACAGTTCTCTCCGGTGGGGTGGGGGAAGAGCGCGAAGTCTCGCTTGCCACGGGTCGCGCAGTTGCGGCGGCTTTGGAGAGAACACATGCCGTCGACCTGCTCGAACTAAACGAAGCTGCAGCTCCTCAAGTTTTGGACGGTAGCAGCATGGTGGTTTTTCCAGCCATCCACGGTACTTTTGGCGAGGATGGAGAACTACAGTCTTTGTTGGAAGCCCGAGGCATAGAGTATGCCGGAAGCGGAGTGCTAGCAAGTCGCCTGTGCATGGACAAACAACGAACCAAGGCCATTGTGGAGACTGCAGGTGTGCCTGTGCCTGATGGTGTGGTTTTCGAGGAATCAGGCTTTGTGGATCATGAGAAAGTAGTCGACCGGTTGGGCCCCGATCTAGTGGTTAAGCCAATGGATCAAGGCAGTAGTGTTTCTCTTTCCTTGGTGAAAGGACTGGATGCTTTGAAGAAGGCGATTGCACCTCTTCCTCGGGGCAATTGGATGATCGAAAAACGCATTTTTGGTCGTGAATTGACTGTGGGCGTCCTCAATGGCGAGGCTCTTGGAGTAGTTGAGGTCATCCCCAAAGGTGGTGTTTACGATTACAAGCACAAGTACGTGTCAGGTTCCACCGAATATCGTTATCCAGCGGTCTTGCCTCCCAAGCTGGAGACCGATGTGCGGACTGCAGCCGAGACTGCTTTCGGAGTTTGTGGTTGCAGGGATTTTGCCCGGGTTGATTTCATCGCCACTGGTGATGGGCCCTGGTATTTGCTGGAGATCAACACTATACCCGGTCTGACCGAGACAAGTTTGCTGCCCAAGAGCGCTTCCTGCGCAGGCTATGATTTCGATCGCTTGGTCAACACGTTGATCGCTCCCTCGATCAAAAGATTCCAAGAGAAAACTCTGGCGGAGAGAAACTGATGACTACTCGAAAGCCTAAGAAAAGCTCGTCTACTCGTCCACGTGGATGGAAAGATATTCGACAGCAGACAAAAGGGCTTCGAGCAAGGAGCCAATTTGCGCGGTACCGAAAAGTAGTACGAGTCGCGAAATGGATCGGTTTATGTTCCTTAACCGCAGCATTACTCGGATTGTCATGGTATGTTCCGAAATGGTATTCCGAACGAGGTCATCCCATCGACTTGACCGGACCTTCGCATTCCGTGGCAAAGGTGGAGTTTGCCAGCGACGGGGCTCTCGACATTCGGTGGTTTTCCAACTGGATTTCTATCAAGCAAACCCGGTCCTTGATGGAAGTGGATATCCATGAGTTGCGACGAGAATTGGAAATGATAGGACAAGTTGAATCAGCCGAGATTAGACGATTCTTCCCCGATTCACTTCAGGTCCGATTAAAAGAGCGCCGACCTATCCTTAGGTTGCGTACCCAGCGCCCAGATCAGGGAATAGAGGAATATTTGGTCTCTTCGGAAGGCATCGTTTTCAAGCCGCAGAATTTCAAGCCTACCTTACTCGAGAATCTACCCTTTCTCTTGCCGACCACCTCGTTGGTCGAGACTGCCGCGGGCATAGAAAAGATCGAAGGAGCTGCCGAAGTATGTAAGCTCCTCGATCATGCCCGACGGTACTATCCCTCGATTTATCGCGACTGGAAGATTCTTTCGTTCGACCGACTCGGCCCCGATTTCGAAGGAGATCCCGGTGCCTATGTTTTGATTAAGGCAGGTAAGGTCAAGCGCCTGCGATTTGGTCCTACGAGTTTCCCCGACCAAATGAAACGCTTGAAATATCTTCTTCATGATCGGTCCCTTGCGGGTGTTACCCAAGTGGAGTCAATAGACTTGTCTCTCGGCCGATCCGTTTTCGTCAGAAACAAGTGATGACATGAGCAAAATAGTTGCAGCTGTGGAGATTGGAACGTCCAAGGTGAAAATCATCTTGGGTGAAATAACGAATGAAAATAGTCTGACCATCGTGGGTTATGATTCGGTCGCTTCCCTTGGCGTCAAGAAAGGCGAGGTGGTGAATTTCAAGGAGGCCAGCGAACAGGTTCATTTGGCCATTGATTCCGCGGAAAAGAGCGCTGGTGTCAAAGCCGACGAGGTCTACTTGGCTATGACGGGCCGTCATCTTCACGGGTCTTTCAATCCCGGTTCGGCTCGAGTACGCTCAGCCGATAATCGCGTTAATCAAGCGGATGTGCAGAGAGCCATTGAGGAAGCTAAGCGTAAAGAGCTCCCCGATGACCGAATATACGTGCATTTCATTCAAAATCCATTTCTTCTGGATGGTCGCCCCGTGGACAATCCGATGGACCTGGTTGGCAAAGAACTCGAAGTCGGATATTGGTCAGTGGATGGTGACGAGAACGTTGTCAGGGATTTCCTAGACGTGATCAACGGTTATGGCTTGGAAGTTCGCCATGTCATCGTTTCCTCCTTGGCGGCAGGTGAAATTGCCACATCTCGCGCCGATAGGAAAGCCGGAGCCTTGGTAATTGATTTAGGAGCCGGAACAACGGATTACGTTCTTTATCGAGATGGTTGCGCCGGCCAGGCAGGCGTAATCCCCTTGGGCGGCGACCATTTGACCAATGACATTAGCATGGGCTTGCGTGTGGACGAAGATCATGCGGAGAGCCTTAAGAAAATGCATGGCCGTGCCTTTGTCGGGGAAGATGACAAGGACGAGCGTGTCTGGTTGCTTGGTAACAAGGTAATAGGTGACCGTAAGGTTTCTCGAAATGCTATCCGGCAAGTAATCGCTGCTCGTGTAGAGGAAATCTTTCACATCCTTTGCAAGAATTTGGATGGAGCCATACCCGAGGGAAGTTCGGTTAACGTTCATTTAACTGGTGGAGGTTCTCTATTGCCTGGAATTACGGAAGTAGCAACCGACATCCTTGGACTTCCCGCCAAGAGAGCGGTTCTCTCCGGCGGAATAGCCGAGGATTTGCGCGAACATGAATTTTCAACCGTCGTAGGTTTACTTCATTATGCTCTCACCGGTCAGCCCAAGGAAACTGATTTCACCAAGAGAAGTGGAGGCTTTATGGGTACTTTGGTTAAACTTTTAGGAGGCTGATCTACCAAGCAACGATTTACCAAGAAGAATGTCATGACTCAAAACTACGATAGCATCGATTCCATGCTCCGGAACCAATCCAAGCCAGAAGCGCTTCGCATTCGAGCGATTGGTGTTGGCGGAGCTGGTTGCAATTTGGCATCGGGTCTGCGACTTGATGGATTCAATCAAGTTATGGCAGGAGCAGTTGATGCTGACGTTAAAGCAATGTCCGAGTGCCTTGCTCCCGAGAAAATTATTCTGGGCCGTCGCCTCACTGGTGGTTTTGGGGCTGGAGGAGATCATGAACTGGGACGTAAAGTCTTGGAGGATGAGATACAAAGCGTCCGAAGGTTTGTGGAAGGTTCTGACTTGCTTTTTCTCATGGCCGGCATGGGTGGAGGGATTGGCTCGGGCGGAGCACCGTTGGTAGCTCAATGTGCCAAGGACGCTGGAGCGGTTGTCTTTTCTTTCGTCACCACCCCGTTCAATTTTGAAAGCGCAACCCGCCGCCGATTGGCCGAGGAGTCCATCATGGCTCTTCGCCAATCTTCCAATGCAGTGATCCCTCTTTCCAATGATTTGTTACTCCAGCAGGATGACGAGGATGAGTCGTTGCTAGGTTGTTTCGCCGCCTCCAATCAATGGATTGGACGGGGAGTTCGATCGCTTTGCGGAATGCTTGATGGGTCGGGTTTGGTGTCGGTGGATTTCGCTGATTTACGTAGTGCTTTTTCCCGTCGATCCGGACGCACTCTCTTTGGGCTTGGATCAGGCGAAGGACCGGATGCTTTGCATGCTGCTCTCGAGGATTTGCTTCTTAGTCCCTTGCTTCACGTGCCCGATTCATCCCGTGTGGCAGACACTTTGCTCGTTAACGTAATGGGAGGGCCTGGTTTGGGCATGGCCGCTGTTAATGAAGTCATGAAAACCTTGCAGGAGCGCTTCAAAAGCAAGGGTAGGATTGTGTTTGGTGCATGCGTGGAGGAAAACATGGGCGACCGAGCAGAAATTTGCGTGATTGGCGCCACTGACCTTGAGCCAGAGATTCCTGTTGCAGACGTTGCTCCAGATGCTGTCTCAGATCCTGCGAAAGCTCGCTATGCCAAGGCAACTGCTCCTGCCCAAAGCCAACCACATGATTCAAAGTTAAGGAAAAGCAGTAAAAGGAGGCTTGAATCGGATCGTTCGCAATCAGAGTTCAACTTTGTCGAACAAGAGAATCAACGCGGCTATTTCGACAACACCGAACGCAATATGCACGAAGACGAGGATTTGGATGTTCCCACTTATCTTCGCAGAGGCATCAAGGTATTGAGCTGACAAGTCCTTCTACTTGTTTGGTTTTTTTAAATCTAAAGTTCTTGCCCTCATGCTTCAATCATCGCATTGAAGATTAAATTGGCTAAGAATTTCGTCATATACCTGTTTTTGCTCTCACCAATTTTCCATTGGTCCATTCTCAAGGGGCATGCTGCCACCATGTACCTTGTTTCCGGTGTGACCGAGGGGTCGTCTCAAGTTCCAGGTGACAAGGCTGTGCCTTTGGCCAAGGGCCGTTTTCTGCCACCTGCAGCCCACATTACAAGCTCTAGTGAAGGAGGTTTTGAACTGTTGGGAGGAGGATGGACTCTGCGTCTCGGCAAAAACATTTCATTTTCGGCTCTTGATGGGGGTATAAAATTGAGTAATGGCGCTATTCTTGCCAAACCCATGAGAAAATCAGCCGAACTAATTCTGTCTACCGACCTTCACTCGTTTCAACTTTACGGGAAGGGGGCGTTCTTAGCCGAAACTATTTCCGATGGCGGTTTGCGGGTTATTGCGTTAACTGGTGACATTTGTGTGACCGTTACCTCCAAAAAGCGTCGCAAACAAATGAAGCTCGATCCTGGGCAAAGAATCGAGTGTAACTCCGAAGGTAAGTTTGGAAGAATCGTTGATTTAGATTTGGCTCAACTCATCCAGACATCCAGGTTGCTCCGCCTTTTTGGTAATCCGCCTTCTTTCACTCGTGCATTAGCCAACGTGGCTAACAAACAATCCAAGAGAATGGTTGGCGAGTCCGCACGGGTAGACTTGTTTTTGGGTGTATCCTACCTCCCGGCGAATGAACACTTCCGTACTAAAGACACCGCCGTAGGCAAAATAGAACCAATTGTAAAATCTCCAGATAATGCAACTGGTTCGAGTACACCTGCTCCTTCTCGAAACGATTCTTTGCAAGTGGAGGAATTGCCAGTCGTTCCAGGTCCGCCCATTAGATTTCCAACTTCTACTGCACCTCCTTCATCCAAATCCTTTCCAGGACGTATTTTCGACAGATAAAGCACTCTGTTGAATACAAGGTCTACAGACCGCGGAAGTTTTCTCTTGGCAATCGGATGTGGATTCTTTGACTATAGTCACCCTCCAATTATCCACACCAATGACGATCCAACCCCTTGCTATTCTCGCCTCTTCTGGCGGCCATGACTATTTATACGGCCTGTTCTTTTTGATACTTGCCTTGATAATTGGTGCCGCCACCAAGCATTTTCTCCAAAAAGTTCCCCTGCCTTTCACCGTTTTGCTTTTGCTTATCGGTTTGGGCATGGGTGCTCTCAACCGGGCTTATGGTCCGCATGGCGGTCATGCCCACGAACATGGAGATGAACACGCCGCACATGCCGAGGGCTTGTGGCACAAGGTGGTGGATACAGTCAGCGGAGCTATCACTTGGGGAGGTAATTTAGATGGTCACCTCATTCTTTACGTGTTCTTGCCAATTTTGATTTTCGAGGCGGGCTTTGCCCTCGACGTCCACACTTTCAAGAAATCCGTTCTAAACGCCTTTTATCTTGCTGGTCCAGGCATTGTAACTGCCACAATCATGACGGGATCCTGCTTTGCGGGCATGATCATGCTTTTTGGTGACAGTGGCGGTGTCTTGGCTGATTGGAACGTGGAGGCAGGGGCATACATTTGGTTGATCTCCATGTTGTTCGGAGCGGTTGTCAGCGCCACAGATCCCGTGGCTGTGGTGGCTTTGCTCAAGGAATTGGGGGCCAGTAAAAAGCTCGGGACCTTGATTGAAGGAGAATCCTTGCTCAACGACGGTACTGCTATCGTGGCTTTCGTCATTCTAAGCGCCGCGGTTTTTGGAACTGGAACGTTTACCGTGGGAGCCGCTGTAATTGGCTTCGGTAAGATTGGGGCAGCCGGCGGTTTGTTGGGCGTGCTCATCGGTTTGATCGCCATCCTCTGGATGAGGAAAGTTTTCAATGACCCCATGGTGGAAATTACCGTGGTACTGGTTACTTCATATGCGGTTTTCTTTATTTGCGAATACTTTTTTCATGTTTCCGGCGTGTTGGGCTTGGTCGCCCTTGGCATCTTGATGGCTGGTGTGGGATCCAAGCGAATCAGCCCTGAAGTCGCTCATTTTATGCATGAGTTTTGGGAGATGGCTGCCTTCATAGCGAATGTCATCATTTTCATAGTGGTTGGCGTAGTGATCGCTCAAAAGGTTCAACCCGAACCGATGGACTATGCTATCCTAGGCCTTGTGTATTTGGCCATCCATGTGGTCAGAGGCATCAACATACTGGCCTTCTATCCACTGATGAAAAAAGCGGGCTATGGCTTGCCCAAGAAAGATGCCATCGTAGTGTGGTGGGGTGCCTTGCGCGGAGCCATCGGCTTGGCTTTGGCTCTGGTTGTCTACAGCGAGCATCTGCGCTATGAATTCCAAGTCGAAGAAGGAGGCTCCGGATACAAGGAAGGCACCACTGGAATATTCGTGGCATCGGCAGAAGAAGCAAATCGTTTCGCTGCCATTGCGCCGGCCAGATATCATGAATTGGCTTTTCTTGCCCATGCCAAGGCGGAGATCAGCCATGGAAAGATTGTTGGCATTTCCCAATCAGTTGAAACCGCTGAAAAGAATCTTGGCTTTCTTTCGAGCGGAGGAAGCATGGACGTTCGCGAAAAATTAAGCACTGGTGAACAGGTGGTTTTTATCGTCGGCGAAGGTTCCGGTGCTGTGGCCAAAGCCGCTTTGATCGGTGTTTCCACCAAAGTTCGTGAACAATTCCTCTTTCTCATTTCAGGCATAGTGCTGCTCACTTTGTTAGTCAATGCGACCACGATCAAGGGGTTGGTCAATCGCTTGGGATTGACGGCCTTGCCCGCGGTCAAGAAATTGATGTTTTCCAATGCTTCCGGGAACATCGTGAAAGGTTGTGAAACGGAAATGGATTTGCTCAAGGGCGACCGTTTTCTCAGCGGAGCAAATTGGAGTGTTGTGCGCAAGTATTTGCCCGAACCCGTTACCTATCCGCTGACCGCAGACGAAGTGGCTGAAATGGATACCTTGTCGGAAACCCGGCGCCGGCTGCTTGAAAAGGAAAAAAGTAGTTATTGGGCCCAGTTCAAGGAAGGCGTACTGGGTGCCCAAAGCCTTGGCCTGTTGGATAACAATTTGAGTGAATTCCTCGACCTTCAGGGTAAAGAGCCTCTTCATCAGCGTGAATACCTCGAGAAGATACTCGGAATACCAAAATTGCTCGAGGCATTGAAGGATTTACCTTTCTTCAAGAACTCTTTCACTGAACGTTTGGCTGTGGTCTACGATGCGGCCAAGGCTTATGTGGTTGCCCAAGATGAAGTGGTCAAATTGGTCGACGGCCTGGCCTCGGATCTAGATGACACGGGCGATGCGGAGAAGGTCGCTCAGGTCTCCAACCTACTCAAGAACGAAATAAGGCAAAATCGCTTGCTGGCGTTGAATTATCTGAAGGATTTGCACGAGCAATATCCTGAAGTGACGGTCGGAATCGAAACCAAGGACGCCATCCGTTCCGTTCTTAATCATGAGCGAACCAACATCAAGAAATTGCGTAAGGAAGGCATGCTCGAGCCGGATGAGACGGATCGCATGGTAACAGCCGTTGAAGAGCGCATGAAGGATGTTATGGAAAGTTCCCTTGAATTGCGCATCCCCGAACCGGAGGAAGTCCTTCGCGAGGTTACTTGGGTGAAGGGTTTGCCTGATAGGGTGATCTCCAAGATCGTCGACCTATCCGAGCAACGATCCTATAATTCAGGTGACCGAATCATGGAACAAGGCGGTGCCGGTGACGGAATGATTGTTATCACCAGAGGGAGTGTCCAAGTTGCTATAGGTGATTTGGTAGTCGACCTTCTGGGTCGAGGCGCCGTAATCGGTGAAATGTCGGTGTTGGCTGGTGTGCCTCGCACCGCTAATGTCTTGGCTGATACCTCCGTGACCGCGCTTTGGCTTTCGACCGAGTCGATGCAACAGGTAATGAGCGAGTCAAGCGACTTGTCATCTAGTTTGTGGAAGACGGCCGGATCTCGCTTTGCTGAGAACATAATCAGTTCGCGTGACCCATACCGCCAATGGACTCAAATCCAACTTAGGCGCTGGCTTAACGAAGGTTCAGTTATATCGCCGGAAGACGGAGAGAAGGTTGATTTGTATGGCAAGACCGCTGTTTTGATAGCGGGTACAGTAAATTTGCCTGGTCAAGACCAACCAATGACCGCGCCTCTCTTGCTCGACGTGGCGGAAGCGACTTTCTCTAGCCAAGCCAAGATATTCCTTCGTTCATGAGAAGAAGGCATTCTGGCTGCCCTTGATTGATGGCGGAGAGGGCGGGATTCGAACCCGCGGTTGCGTTTCCACAACACAGCATTTCCAATGCTGCACAATCGGCCACTCTGTCACCTCTCCTAAGCCGATAGAGTAAGTTTTAGTTAGTTTCGCTGGGGGATCGGAGTCAATCCCAAAGGATCTTGCCTAATGGAAACAACTAAAATTAAGGCCTTTCAACCCATTTCCCCAATTGATTGGCAATATACTTTGCACAGGCACGATTTGAAGTTTGCATATGCAAGGGCGCTCTTTATTTTCCTCCTCTTAAATCAAGTGCTCATATGCTTGACCAATCCATTGCCTACGACAGCAAAATCGAGGGGGAAATAATAGTTACCCGGCGCGATGCCGTGGTGAACTGGATTCGCAGACACTCTGTTTGGCCCATGCCCATGGGCTTGGCCTGTTGCGCAATTGAGCTGATGGCTGCCGCGTCTTCGAGATTTGACGTTTCCCGTTTTGGCATGGAAGTCATGCGCTTCTCACCTAGACAGGCTGATTGCATGATAGTTGCTGGGACGGTGACCTATAAAATGGCTGAGGTCGTACGGCGCATCTATGATCAAATGGGCGACCCGAAGTGGGTCGTCGCCATGGGAGCCTGCGCTTCCTCAGGTGGAATGTATCGCTCTTATGCGGTTTTGCAGGGAGTCGATCGAATTCTGCCAGTAGACGTTTACGTCAGTGGTTGTCCGCCTAGACCAGAAGCCTTGCTTGATGCCATGATCAGTTTGCAGCACAAGATTGGGTACGAGAACTCAATAGATCCTGCTGATGCTCAAAAGACCGTTGAACCTCTGTGATTAGGGATTGATGGATAACGATTGGACCAAGAAATTTAAGAAACGCTTTGCTTTTCTTTCACCAAGAGAATCCGCAGATTGCATTGCCTTCAATTGCCCTGCCTCGAACCTGTTGGAACTTGGAGAGGCCTTGGCCCAAAAAGAAGGTTTCGATTTGCTTGTTGACCTCACTGCGGTGGATTGGGGCGAGGAGTCTTCACCTAGATTTTCAACTGTTTGCCATTTTTATTCTCTGTCCTTCAAGAACTACTTGAGAATCGTCATAGATTGTTCGAACAACGTTGAACCCGAGATTCCTTCGCTGGCCACTTTGTTTCCAGGCGCGGATTGGCATGAGCGTGAAGTGTTCGACATGTTTGGCATTCGTTTCAGCAATCATCCCAACTTGAAACGTATTCTGATGTGGGATGGTTATCCTCATTTTCCTTTACGGAAGGATTTTCCCTTGGCCGGAGAGCCTACTGAACTACCAGCAGCTGACGTCGCAGAGGATACTGGAGTATCCGTATTGCCTGCCCCCATGATGGGTGGTCCCTTCGTGGCCCCTTCCGAGGGTCACGTTAGTCAGAGCGAACCCCGAGGAAAGGATCAATCTTGGACAGAGGAGCGTGGCAAGCCAAGATGAGTATACGCTCCGAGGAAATAGAGTACCGCGACGTTGCTGCCCGTGGTGAAGCAGGGGAGAAAATGGGCAATGATCGCATGGCCCTGAACGTTGGGCCTTCTCATCCAACCACCCATGGCGTTCTAAGATTAATGATGGAATTGGATGGCGAGGTCATTTCCAAATGCGAACCAGTTGTGGGCTATCTTCATCGAGGTGATGAGAAGATAGCTGAGAATATGACCTACAACCAATTCGTTACCTTTACTGATCGATTGGATTACATTTCTCCTTTGGCCAACAACGTCGCCTTCGCTTTGGCGGTGGAGTCATTGGCCGACCTTGAAATGCCGGAACGTTGTCAGGCTATTCGGGCTTTGGTTTGCGAATTAGCGAGGATCTCCAGTCATTTGCTTGGAATCGGCGTTTATGCTATGGATGCTGGTGCTTGGACGCCATTTTTTTATACCTTTACTGAGCGTGAGAAACTTTATGCTTTGTTCGAGGAATTAACCGGAGCCCGTTTTACTACCAGCTACACTCGAATTGGCGGTGTGGCCCGCGACGTACCGGATGGTTGGCTTGGTCGCGTGAGCAAATTTTGCGAAGAGTTGCCGACCGCGCTGGATGATTGTGACAAGTTGCTTACGCGTAATCGTATCTTCATCGATCGCACTGAAGGCATAGGAGTCATATCTCGAGAGGATGCCTTGGCTTATGGATTGACTGGACCCAACCTGAGGGCGACCGGGGTGGATTTTGATTTGCGTAAGGATCGTCCTTACTGTGGATACGAAAACTACGACTTTGATGTACCCATTGGAACCACTGGTGATTGCTATGATCGTTATTTGGTTCGAATGGAAGAGGTTCGTCAGAGCTTACGTATAGTAAGGCAAATCGTTGAGACCTTTCCTTCGGGCCTTTGGTACGCCGAGGATGCCAGAAAAATTTTCCCACCGTCAAAGGACAAGGTGATGACTAGCATGGAGGAGTTGATCCAAAATTTCATGATTGTTACGGAGGGGCCCCAGTTGCCTGCGGGTGAGGTATATTTCGAGGCCGAAAATCCGAAGGGTGCCCTCGGGTTTTTTATTGTCTCGAAGGGTGGGGGAGTACCGTACAGGCTGAAGATTCGGGCTCCAAGTTTCTGCAATCTCAGCATTTTGGAAAGAATGCTTCCCGGGCATATGTTGACGGATGCAACGGTCATTTTGGGTAGTCTCGATTTTGTGATGGGGGAATGTGACCGCTGATATTGCCATGAAATTGAGCAAGCAAACCAATAAGCGCATACAGGAAGCTATCAAGAGCTATCCGGTCAAGCGAAGCGCCGTATTGCCTTTGCTTCACTTGATTCAGGAGGATCAGGGTTATCTAAGCGACGAAGCGATAGAATGGGTCGCCTCCAAGTTGAAACTTCAACCCATAAACGTCTACGAACTAGTTACCTTTTATCCTATGTTCAGGCGCAAACCCTTGGGCAAAACGCATGTTCGCGTCTGCCGAACCCTATCTTGTGCCTTACGAGGTTCCCACGGCACCTGCAAAGCCTTGGAGGATTCATTGGAATGCAAGGAAGGAGAAGTTTCCGAGAATGGCGATTACTCGATTGAATTCGTCGAGTGCCAAGCCTCTTGCGGCACTGGGCCAGTGGTTATCGTGAATGAGGAAACCTATGAGAACGTGGAGGGTGAAAACGCCCTGAACTTCGCCCAATGCCTAAGGGAGGGCACGCTTGAAACCGATTCCGAATTTACTAGTTACGAAACGAAGGTAAATAAGGGTATTTTCGAGCCTCACGAAAAGACTCCTCGCTCAGCTCCTCGTGAAAAGAAAATCATTATGAGCAAAGGGGATAGCTCAGGGTATAGAAACGATCTCGGAACTTATCTCAAGAATGGCGGTTACAAAATCCTCAAAGGCGCAGTCAGGCGGAAGCCCGAAGATCTTTGCTCCGAGGTTGAAGCATCTGGAGTCCGAGGTCGGGGTGGAGCCGGTTTCCCTGCTGGAATGAAATGGAAGTTTTTGGATCGCCGCTCGGGCAAGCCCATTTATTTGATCTGTAATGCCGACGAATCTGAACCTGGAACCTTCAAGGATCGCCAAATCATTTACAAGGATCCTCATCAATTGATTGAGGGCATGATGATTGCAGCTTACGCAATTCAGGCAGAATTAGCTTTCATTTATATTCGCGGAGAGTTTTTTGAGGGAGCCAGAATTTTGGAAAGAGCAATTGCCGAAGCCAAAGCCAAAGGTTTTGTCGGTGATCGTGTAGCAGGATCCAAGTATTCCTGTGAAATTATTGTACACCGGGGCGCTGGCGCTTACATTTGTGGCGAGGAGACTGGGCTGATCGAGTCTCTAGAGGGCAAGCGCCCATACCCTCGCATTAAGCCGCCATACTTTCCCGCTGCACTTGGCTTGTACCAATGTCCAACCATCGTGAATAACGTGGAGACGCTCTGTAATGTCAGGCACATCGTGGACATGGGGGGCTCGAAATATGCCAAGCTCGGACATGCGGGAAACACCGGTACCCGGCTTTGGTGTGTCTCCGGGCAGGTCAAGCGTCCCGGGTATTATGAGTTCGAGAATGGTGCGATAACCCTTGGCCAAATGATTCACGAAGTCTGCGGGGGCTTGCTGCCTGGTCGTACCCTCAAGGCCGTCATCCCTGGCGGATCATCTGCAAAAGTTTTGCGTGCCGGTGAGAGATACCAAGGTCGTTTGAAAGATGGCACCGAGTTTGATTGGAGTCTAGAGGACATTCCATTGGACTTTGATGGTCCCATGGCAGCTGGCTCCATGTCTGGTTCAGGAGGGATTATCGTAATGGACGACAGTGTGGACATGGTGGAAGCCCTTGCCAACGTCTCTGCCTTTTATGCCCATGAGAGTTGTGGGCAATGCACGCCCTGTCGCGAAGGTTCCCTGTGGATGAAAAAAGTGACTGCCCGGATGGTTCGTGGTGAAGCCAGAAAAGAGGATGCTGACTTGCTTTTGTCCATCGCCAACCAAATCGAGGGCCGAACTATTTGTGCCTTTGGCGAGGCTTGCGCATGGCCCGTGCAAAGCTTTGTCTCAAAATTCAAGGACGATTTCATTGCCAAGGCCAGCCCTCAGAAACTTGAGGTTAGCGAACCTTTTGCTCCCGCTAGTGAAAAGGTGACCAAATGAGTGAAGCCGAAAACATGTTGACCATTAACTTGGACGGTGAATTCGTTCAAGTGCCGGCGGGCATCAACCTGATTGAAGCGGCTTCTCTTCATGGCAAGGAGATTCCTCACTATTGCTACCATCCCAAACTATCTGTCGTTGGCAATTGCCGTATGTGCTTGGTCGAAATGGGTATGCCCATGAAAGATCGAACAACCGGTGAACCTTTATTGGACAAAGATGGTGAGCAAAAGATTGGTTGGATGCCGAAGCCAGTTATCGGTTGCGGTACCAACGTAGGCCCTGGAATGCATGTGAAAACGGATTCGCAGGAAGTGCTAGATTGTCGCAATGGAGTAATGGAGTTTTTGCTCGTTAATCATCCCCTCGACTGTCCGATTTGCGATCAAGCCGGAGAGTGTGGTCTTCAGGAATTTGCCCTAGACTACGGGCGAGGTTACAGTCGATTTGTAGAAGAGAAGAACGTTAAGCCGAAGCAGGTGGACCTTGGCCCCAGAGTGATGCTAGACGATGAACGCTGTATCCTTTGCTCTAGGTGCATACGATTTTGCCAAGAAGTCGCCGATGACGATGTATTGGGCTTTGTTGATCGTGGAAGTCATTCCACGCTTACTTGCTACCCTGGCAAACAACTGGAAAACAATTACTCCCTCAATACCGTCGACATATGCCCAGTGGGCGCCCTTACCAGCAAAAGCTTTCGATTCAGCATGCGTGCATGGTTTCTCAAGGAGACTCCCGCCATCTGTACCGAGAGCAGCGTTGGTTGCAACATTACGGTTTCAAGTCGAGAAGGCGTGGTACATCGCATTACCCCGAGACGAAACGATGCCGTCAACGATACTTGGATGCCAGACAGTGGACGGGAATTGTTCAGGGAGATCGAGGACGAGAATCGCTTGCGAACTTTTCGTGTCGCCCAAAAGGACGTTTCTTTGGATGAAGCTTTGGCCGTAGCAAGCAACTTTCTTTCCAAGGGGGCCGTGGCCGTTGTGGGGTCTGGCTCTTGTAGCGTTGAGGAGCAGTTCTTGCTCAAGAAAATTGCCAATTACCTTGAGGCTCCCACTTTTGTTCGGGGACATATCGGAGAGGAGGATGGCTTGCTTCTATCGGCTGATCGCACGCCCAATCTACGGGGTGCCTTGGCCACTGGTTTTATTTCACGCTACCCGTCTGAAAACCTAAAAGCCTTGGGGCGCCGAATTTCCAAGGGTGAGATAAAAACCGTTTTTTCGATCAGAGAGGATTTGTTCGAAGCGGGGTTGACGGCGGAACAATTGAAACAGGTTCAAGTGGTGTATCTTGGTACGCTTGAGAATCAAACTAGCCGCAAGGCTCGCGTCGTGCTTCCGGCTCAAACTTCCTTCGAGCGTAGCGGTTCTTTTATTAACCAGCAGTTTCGCTTGCAAAAGTTCCTGCAGGCAGTGCCAGGTCCATCAGGGACTTTGCCCGACTTGTTGCTCTTGAATCGTTTGCTTGCCGAGCTCCGAGGAGTGGAGGTTCCTTCCATTAGCTTGAACGAATTGTGGTTGGAAATAAATGACCAGAAAGAATCCGTCCTCAAGGGACAATTCTTCGAAACCACTCCCTTGGATGGCGTACTCTTGGATCCGGGCAAATTTCGTTCCTTGGCCTACGTCGAGAGGAAAGGACTTCATTTTGATTTGGCTGACTTCAAGAAAGAGACAAAGAGCAAATCCCGGAAAACCCGTTGAGCTAAGATGGAAACGAGTTGGGAAATTCTTTCAATTAAAGTGATCTACGGGATCTTGGTGCTAGGCGCCTTGTTGACCTTCGCCGGATACACTGTTCTAGCTGAGCGTAAAGTGTCAGCTTGGATACAAGGAAGGGTTGGTCCAAACAAGACTTCCCTACCCATCATCGGAGATTTGCCGGTCATCGGCCCAATGCTTCGTAACTTAGGCATTTTTCAGCCGTTGGCAGATGGCTTGAAATTCTTGTTTAAAGAGGAAATTTGCCCAGGGCACGTTAATCGGTTTCATTATCATTTGGCTCCCATTCTTTCTTTGGTGCCTGCATTGAGCATCCTCGCATTGGTGCCTTTCGGTCAATATACGAGGGACGATGGGACATCCTCAATTCCTCTGATTTTGACGGATTTGGATGTCGGGATTTTGTTTATTTTCGCACTTTCTTCTCTCGGTGTATATGGCATTGTTCTTGCGGGTTGGGCATCAAACAGCAAATACCCCTTTCTGGGAGGAGTTCGAGCTTCCGCTCAAATGATTTCATATGAACTCGCCATGGGGCTTTCCATCTTGCCAGTTTTTCTCTGGGTTAATCAACCTGGTTCAACAGGAGGGCTTAGTTTGGTTCAGGTGATGGATTGGCAGGCCAATGGTTTGTGGATGGTTTTTTTCCAACCTGTTTCAGCTTTGGTTTTCCTCGTCGCCTTGTTTGCCGAGACTAATCGATTACCCTTTGACATGCCCGAATCCGAGACCGATCTAGTGGGGGGATTTCATACTGAGTACGGTGCCTTCAAATTTGGCATTTTCTTCATAGCCGAATATGCTCATGTAATTGTTGGTTCAGCCATCTTCTCAATTCTTTTTCTCGGAGGTTGGCACTTTCTTCCAGGCATGGATGATCCTTGGCCCGTGGGTTGGCTTGGAGCGGTCTTGTCCGTTGTCTGGTTTTTATTCAAGATCTGCTCGATAGTCTTTCTCTTTATTTGGGTGCGATGGACTTTGCCTCGCTTCCGGTATGATCAAGTAATGAAGCTCGGTTGGGGGAAATTACTTCCATTGGCGCTTGCCAACCTGATCTTCTATGCCGCCCTAGCTTCCTGGATGGACTTTCCGAAAGCCTAGTAATTCAATGGCCAAGACGAAGGTAATCGAACGCAAGCCCCTCACTTGGGCCGAACGTATTTATTTGCCACCAATCCTGTCAGGGCTAAAGACCACCTTGATCAATCTATTTCGCCGCAAGGTGACCTTGCAGTATCCTGACGAAAGACCTGCCATACCAGACGCCTATCGAGGTGTACCTACCTTGGTCAAGGATCCCAATGAGCGAGAAAAGTGCGTTTCTTGCCAATTGTGCGAATTCGTTTGTCCTCCCAAGGCCATTCGTATCACCCCTGGCGAAATTTCTGCCGAGGAGGAAGATCGAATTCACGTTGAAAAAGCTCCCGAGGAATTCGAGATCGATATGTTGCGTTGCATATATTGTGGCTATTGCGAGGAAGTTTGCCCCGAAGAAGCGATTTTTTTGCAGAATACCTTTTCCCTTAACGGCTATTCTCGAGAAGAGCTGCGTTTCAAGAAGAATAAGTTATATGAAATGGGTGGGGTCTTACCGGACCAACACTTCAAATGGGACAAAAAGCGGGTGGCGGCGGAGAAGTCAGGTTTAGTCAAGCCACTTGAAAATCTGGAGGAAGAGTAGTCCATGGGCGTTGAGTGGGTATTCTATGTTTTTGCAACTTTGACGATATTCGGAGGGGTTGCCGTTGTCTTCAGTAGCAATCCGGTTAACGCCGCCCTCTGCATGATTTTGTCAATGGTTTCCTTGGCGGTTTTATTCCTTACGCTGGACGCTTTCTTTTTGGCTGCCTTGCAGGTTCTTGTTTATGCGGGTGCGATCATGGTGCTTTTTCTTTTCGTTATCATGATGTTGAACGTGGATAAGGAACAACGTGCTCAACCAAAGCTATTTGCTGCCGTCGCCGGGATGATTGTGACTGCCGTGGTAGTTGCCATTGGCCTGCACTGGGCGGGGCAAGGCGCCGTCCAACCTCCGGAAGTTGGAGCACTGCCAACTGCGGAAAACCCTCTGGCTTTTGCCAAGGGAGCCAAAGCGTTCGGTTTTGCATTGCTGACCAAGTACATGTTGCCGATTCAAGTGACAGGCTTCCTCTTGTTGGTTGCTATGGTTGGCGTCATCTTGCTTGGACGGCGCCAAAAAATCGATATGGCCGAAGGTCAAGAGGACTCCTAGATGGACGGTATAGTTGGACTCGGTGAATATTTGGCAGTGGCTTCGGCTCTGTTCTGCATTGGCTTGCTGGGTGTTCTTATACGCCGGGATGCCCTACTCATGCTGATGTGTCTCGAATTAATGCTTAACGCCGTGAACTTGGCGTTGGTGGCCTTCGCCCGATACTACGCCAACATGGATGGAGTTATCCTTACCTTTTTCACAATCACCGTGGCTGCTGCCGAGGTTGCTATCGGTTTGGCTATCCTTGTCGCCTTGTATCGTAAGAGGAAGAGTCTCCTCGTGCAGGATCTCAATTTGTTGGGTCGCTGAAATGGAAGGCTTGATCTCGACGATTCTTTTGATACCGCTCGTCTCTGCGGTGATCATCCTGTTTTTCTTGCGGCGGCACGGTGAACTCGCGGCCAAGGTTTCCACGGGTGCTGCCGGTTTGGTTATGCTCATCTCTGTGAGTGTCATTTTGGCAGACAGCGAGTCGGCCATGGGAAAAGTTTCTTGGTTGTCCCTCGGGGATTTGCAGCTGTCATTTGGATTCCTTCTGGATGCAGAAGCCCGCCTGCTCCTCTTTGTTGTAAGCTTCGTCGGATTTTGGATACATGTGTTCAGTCTAGGTTATATGCGGGAGGATCCGGCCAAGAGTCGCTTCTTCGGAGGCTTGTCCATCTTTATGTTTTCGATGCTTGGCATCGTGGTGGCAGACAATCTTGCCATGCTTTTCATCTTTTGGGAATTGGTTGGATTCAGCTCTTATATGCTGATCGCTCATTACTTTCATGCCGAAGAATCCGCCGCGGCATCGAAGAAAGCTCTTGTTGTAAATCGCTTAGGTGACATCGGTTTTCTCATGGGCATTGCCTTGACCCAAGCGCGTTTCGGGACCCTTGAATTCACGGAGTTGGCAAAGGTCGTTCCTCTGCACCCGGAACTAGTCACGGCCGGACTGGGTTTTCTACTGATTTGTGGTTTCTTGGCGAAGTCCGCTCAGTTCCCCTTGCATGTCTGGTTGCCCGATGCCATGGCTGGCCCCACACCCATTTCCGCCCTCATCCACGCCGCAACTATGGTGGCTGCTGGAATCTATCTTCTGGTCAGGATTGATTTCCTTCTCGTTCCCGAGGTCACTACCTTGATCGCATTGCTTGGAGCGGCTATGGCATTGTATGCTGGATTTTGCGCCTTGGTTCAATCTGACATCAAGAAAGTGTTGGCTTATTCCACGCTATCCCAACTCGGCTACATGGCCGCCACCGTTGGGGTAGGAATGCCTGGTTTGGCCATGTTTCACTTGACAACCCATGCCTTTTTCAAGGCATTGCTTTTCCTTGGCGCTGGCTCGGTTATAATGGCCATGCATCACGAACAAGACATTTTTAAAATGGGCGGGCTTCGTAAGCGAATGCCATGGACCTCAGGTACTTTCCTTCTCGGTGTATTAGCAATATCCGGTGTCACCCTCACTTCCGGTTTCTTTAGCAAAGACGCCATGTTGCTAGCTGCTTACGAAGACAGTATCCCTGTTTTCTCGATGTTGTTGGCTGGTGCCTTGCTGACTGCATTTTACATGGGTCGCCTGTATTGGTTGGTGTTTCATGGATCGTCCCGATCCAAGTCGGCCAAGTCAGCCGTGGAGAGCGAATCCGTAGTAACTATTCCTTTGGTCGTTTTGGCTGTGTTCGCCATCTTTGGCGGCTTTTCGTTTGTCTGGCCCAATGAGTTGAGTCAGGTATTTTCTGCCGAACTCGCGTTTGTCCACGACTCAAGCGGCCATTTGTTTGTCATGACCTTCGGTTCCTTGGCATGGATTTTTGGGCTTTGGGGCTCTTGGAATTTCTATTCCGAAACCAAGGATTCGGATCCTCTGGCGGAAAGAGCCAACGTCTTCTTCAGGCTCTGTCATTCCCGTCTTTTCTTTGATGAATTCTATGACTTTTGTTTTCGCCGGCCACTGAAGACTATCGCCAAGGTGTTTGAAGCCTTGGAGCTCTTGTTTATTTCCGGATTGATGGTCCGTGGAGTTGCCGGGATCACGGCCTTATTTGGTTTGGCGACGGGTTTCGCTCATCGTGGAGGCATTCGAAGCTATGCCTTGTGGTTTCTTGGGGGGTTGGTTGCATTGCTCGCTTACGCTGGCGGTTGTTTGGAGTGGTGATATGGGTGCTGAACTAGACCAATCAATCCTTGCTTTGGCCATTTTCGTGCCCTTGGTGACGGCTGGACTGTTTTTCATTGGTCTCGGTTCGAGCCGTGGATTGGCCATTCTGACCTTTGGGGTACCCGCATTCGCGGCTATTTGGGCCCTGTTTCGGTTTCAAGACGCTGAAGTTGCCTTAAACGGATATCGTTTTGTTTTGGAATGGGAGGACACTGGTTTGCGCAAACTGGGGATTGCCTTTCGCCTTGGTTTGAACGGAATTTCCATGCCGCTCTTCGCGCTGGCTGGAATCGTTGGATTTGCAGCTGGTTGGCAGGCTCTGAATTCACCTATGGTTGAATCGCGTGCTTGCATGGGATTGCTTGCCTTGATGCAAGCAGGACTAATGGGGGTCTTTGCCTCTGTCGATGTGTTCTTTTTCTATTTCGCTCACGAATTGGCTCTGATCCCCACTTTTATATTGATAGGCCTGCAAGGAGGGAAGGAAGGTCGAGGGGCAGCCGTTGAGATAACGATTTACCTCACCCTGGGCGCCTTGCTTTCTCTCGGTGGCCTGATTGCATTGTACGTCTCTTCGGGACTCAGCTCCTTTGATTTAGCTAGCTTGGCTGAACATTTGAGACAAACACCTTTGGACAAGGGTGTGCAGTTGTGGATTTTCCCTATGCTTCTCTTTGGTTTCGGTATCTTGGTTTCTCTTTTCCCCTTTCACACCTGGGCGCCTAGAGGATACCAAGCGGCTCCAACTTCAGTTTCCATGTTGCACGCGGGAGTGCTCAAGAAATTTGGTCTTTATGGCTTTGTTCAAGTAGCTGCGCCATTACTTCCAGTTGGTATGCAAGGGTGGGGTGAGCTCTTGGTTTGGCTGGCTTTGGGTAATGTTGTGTTGATAGGGTTGGTTTCCTTGGCCCAAACCGATTTGAAACGCTTGATCGGATACAGTTCCGTCATGCACATGGGTTACTGCTTTCTTGGGATCGCCATGGGAGCCAGCATGGGTATTCCAGCCGCAGTTCTCTTGATGATGGGACATGGTCTTGCTGTGGCGCTTTGGTTTTTGCTTGAGCGTTATCTTTGGCAGCGAACAGGAACATCCGTTATGTCTGAAATGGGTGGGCTTGCTTCCTAAATCCCAGTTTTTGCCTGCTTTTTCATTGCTTGTATTTTGGCTGTCATTGGCCTTCCGGGTTTCGCGAATTTTTGGGGCGAATTCGGTGTGTTCCTCTCGATTGCCGCCGATGGAGGAAAGGACCTCACCTTGGCCTTGGCTCTTTTAGGTGTCGTGATTTCTACCCTTTTCGGGTTGCGGGCGATTTCCAGGATTCTTTTCGGCGAACCATCAAAAGCTTTGGTTGAGCGAGAAAAGGATCATCCCGTCAAGGATTTGACTACAACCGAACGCATACCCGCCTTTGTCTTGTTGATCGCCTTGGTTTGGATTGGGATTTGGCCTCGAACAATTGCAGACCCCGTTGATGCTGAAGTGAGCCACAAGTTTTCCATTGAACTTATTGATGGGCAAGGGAGGCAGCCATAAAATGGATGCTTTCAAGACATATGCTGAGGCAAATGATTGGACCCTGTTGGTTCCAGAAATTTTCTTGGCATGCGGTTCCTTGCTTTTGTTGATTCGCGAGGCTTTTCGGAAAGAGGGTCAGGCACCAAGTGATTGGTTTGCCTACTCGATGCAAGGCGGGATCTTCCTTTACCTCATCCTGAATTATCTTTCCTTTGATCCCAACCCTTCCAACACTACCTTCAACGGCTTGCTTCATCAAGGCTATCGCGGTGATGTCATGCGTTGTTTTTTCAGTGCTTGCGCCTTGCTGACTTCTCTTTTCGCCACTCCGTGTCTTCGTAGGCTTAGGTTGCCTACCACTGAATTTCATGCCATTACCTCTCTGGCCGCGGCTGGCATGATGCTTCTGGTTCAAAGCAATCACTTCCTGATGTTGTTTGTTTCATTAGAGATGGTAGCGGTTTGTTTTTATGTTTTGGTCGGTTACCATCGCGGTAGTGCTTACTCTTTGGAAGCTGGCTTGAAATACCTGATTTTCGGGGCGATGAGTTCAGCTATCTTGCTTTTCGGCATAACCCTTCTATATGGGGCTTCAGGCAATTTTTCGTCCATGTAAGATTCCGCGCTTTCCTTGGCATCCACACCGGATCTGCTTGGATTCTCGTGGATGGGAAGCGTTAGCGCAGCTCATCCGGATCATCCGCTTTTGCTGGCAGGAGTAGCCTTTTTGTTGGCAGGCTTGGCTTTCAAGCTTGGAGCCGTTCCGTTTCAGGCATGGGTTCCCGATGTTTATCAGGGAGCTCCAACCGCCGTTTCGGCCTATTTGGCCGTTGCTTCAAAGTCAGCTGGTTTCATTGTTCTTTATAACTTGGTTTCGGGTCCTTTGGCTGGCATGAGCGATTTCTTGATGCCCGCTCTCTCCGTTGTAGCAGCGCTCACTATTTTGATGGGAAACCTGGGTGCTCTAACCCAGCGCAACGTGAAGCGCTTGATGGGCCTGTCTGGCGTGGCTCATGCAGGGTACCTTTTGGTTGGTATTGTTGCAGCAATGCATCCGGAGGTGCCCGAACATAGAGTATTTTGGGCCATTGCCTTTTACTTGCTCACATATTTGTTGGCTTCCTACGGAGTTTTCGGTGTCATGAGCTTGGTTCCCTCGGATGATGATTCTGACCAACCGCTATCCGGGTATTCTTCCCTAGCCCAGAAACAGCCTTTCTTGGCTTTCGTCTTGGCAACGAGCTTAGGTTCATTGGCTGGCATTCCTCCACTAGCTGGATTTATCGGGAAATTGCTGCTCTTTGTCGTTATTTTTCAGGCGGGGTTGCATGGCTTATTCGGAGTTATGTTAATTGGTGTCGTCATCTCCATCTATTATTACTTTGCATGGATTCGTCAGGCAATCTTTCCACCCTTGCAAGCTTTTGATGAGGTCGAGGAGCAGCGCCGAGCCAAGTTGTCGGCAATCGTGATTTCCTTTCCCGTGACCCTAGTTTTGATGCTAGTGGTCATTGCAATTATCGGCTTGGGGATCTACCAGGGATCAATCGGCGAAAACTTCTAGGGATTCTTTCCCTATTTTCAGTCTTGCGACCTGGTTTTGAGCATGACTTGATGTACAGCTCTTTTTCATGCCCGGGTGGTGGAATTGGTAGACACGCCGGATTTAGGATCCGGTGCCGCAAGGTGTGAGGGTTCGACTCCCTCCTCGGGCACCATCTTCGATCTTTCTCTTTTGCCTTTTATACCCCATTAATTCACTTCCTCGCGCGAGTAGTAAATTTTCATTGTTGATCGCACCTTCTTTTTTTGTAATTCACTTAAAGTCATGAGAAAGCTCGTTCCCTCCCGTTCTTGGCGTTTTATCCTTGGAATTGGCGCCGTGCTAATTGGACTGGGAAGCTTGGCGTTCAGCCAGCTTGCGGAAGATCCCCCTGAGGAATCTCCCCCGTCGCTCCCCGGAGGTGCCCTCCCTCCATTGCCTGGAGGTGAATCTGGCGGGTCTTCAGCGGCAGCCGATCCTATCAAGCGACTGCAGGCGGACTTGGCTACCACGCGAAGAGCCTTGGCTCGTGCCAAGCAAGCCAACAGCGAAGCTGATCGCCTCGCCCAAGCCAAGCTTCAGCGCATGCGGAAGGATTTGGAGCGTTCCAAGGACGAATTGAGCTTGGCCCAAAGAGTCATTGCCAATGATGCCGATCGAGTCACCGAATTGACCCGTTTGCAAAACCAAGTCAACGAAGGGTTGTCCCGTTTGAAAGTGCGAGAGCAAAACATCGCCAATGGAAAGGTGGAGGCGATTCGCAAGTTAGATGCCTTGGAGAACAAGTTAAAGGCAACAGAAGGCATCTTTGCCGATTCGCTTGCCGGCGGTGCTTCGCCCGAGGAAGCCTTGCCTGCGATTACGCTCCTGCAGGACAATCTTACGGATACTCATGACGCGATTGCCGATTCGCTGAATGAATCTTCGCGTCTTGGGCAAACTGTGCTTGATGAAGTTGCTGGCATTGAGGCAATCCTTGCCGCTGCCAGTCAAGGAGTGACTGATGCCCAAGAGGTTGCTCGAGCTGTTGGTCGAGGTAATGAACTGGATGCCGCCGAACTCAGAAACAATTTGGATGCCGCTATCGATTTGATTGCTGATAAGCAAGGTGGGGCGAGTGATCCTCGCTTGAAGCCTGAGATTGGCGAACTTGACATTGATGCGGGACGCAATCAAGGAGGGCGTGCGGAATCCGAAGATATTATCCGTAAGCTGAAAGACGAGGTGGATGCATCTCAAGGATTGCAGGCCAGCTTGAACGAAGATGTGGAGAAGCTACGAAATGAACTCAAGCAAGCTTTTCGCCAAATTTTGTCCATGCAAATGAAGTTGGAGGAATCAAATAAATTGGTTGGTGATTTGGAGCGTCAGAGAGCGTCTTTGTTGCAATCGAAGAATGAGGGAATCTCGGGTGTTGAGGGCATGAACCGTATGGTGGTTCGACTGGAACAAGAATTGTCTGCCGCCAAAGCCGAGTTGACCCAAGCTCGCGAATCTTTGAATGCGGAAAAAATCAAGTCCGCCTCGGTCATCAATACTTTGGGCGCCGATTTGGAAAGTACCAAAGCAGAATTAATTCGCGTCAAGGCATTGGCCAACGTCGAAGGCCGGGATGCTGTCAGCATGTTGGAATTGGAAGAGGAATTGAACCGAACAAAAACTCAATTGCTCGCCTTGCAACGGCAGAGTTTGGAAAGTGGATCTGGCTCGACACAGCTTAAAAGTGAACTGCAGAAGGCATTTGGTGAAATTATGCGACTACGAGCCGATCTCTCTGGCAAGGAAGACCTCGAGCAACAACTCGCTAATTTGGAAAGCCAAATTGCTGGAGGTAAAACCCCTCCCATCACCGGGTCTAATCCCGAGCGCGTCAATGAACTTATACGTAGCTTGAATGGCACCAAGCTGGCCCTTGAGCAAGCTCGGGCAGAGCAGGTTCAGGTAAGAACTTCCTTATCCAAGCAAGTTGCTGACTTGGAGGATCAATTGCAACAATCTCGCGACGAACTTGATCTTGCCCAAGTGGACATGGCCCGCAAGGAACTAGAATTCTCCGATTTGGTGAAGGGTTTGGAAAATGAATTGTCCGTTACACAGCAAGTCCTTCGTCAAGCTGCTGATGCCCAGAATCAGGGTTCTGACGTCATAGAGATTATGGATGCCGACTTGGGTGCGGCTCAAAACCGGATGCAGCAACTTTCTGGTGAAATCGACAAGGAAAGGATGGAAGCGGCTAGGTTGATTCGAGATCTTCAAGTTGAGTTGGAGGCTTCTCGCCGTAGCAAGGAAGTTGTCTTGAATGAAGTGAAGGAAAAAGACGAACTGTTAGCCAACAAGGACGATGAGCTGCGCAGGATAGCTGCTCAAGCAGCTGACTTGCAGAATCAACTCAAGGAAGTTGACTCGATGAGCACCACTTTGGCCGAGCTAAACGCTGTTCTTCGCTCAACCGAATCCGTTCAGAGCGTAAACGTCGATCAAGCTAACGCCCTGTCCGCTCAATTGCGCGATGAATTGGAGCAAGCCAAAGTGGAGTCACTCTTGGCAAAGGAAGCGAAGGAATCCGTTCAGCGTCAAGCAGCCACTCGTATTTCTTCTCTGGAGAAACAGCTTAAAGATACTCAGAATCAACTGGAATTAGCCAGGGGTCAGTTCCATGACGTAACCGGCGAAGGAGCTGAATTGATTGCCGAGTTAAAAGCGAAGTTGAACCAAGCCGACGGTGAGATTGCTCGGCTCAAACAAGCCGGTGTTGGTGAGACTGTGGGAACCGAGAACCTTGCTTCGCAATTACAAGAAGCTCTCGGTACAATCCAAGTCTTGCAGCAAAATTTGAGCGAGTCCGAATCAGTGAATGCCGAAGTAGACGATCTCCGTCTCCGTCTGGCGACTGCGATGGAATCAAAGATGAATGACCAAGAAAGAGAGGACGCGCAAGTCGAGACACTTCGCAAGAAAATGCAGACGCTGGAGATGGATTTGGCGATGGCTCAGCAGGCGCAATCCAATGATATGGTGAATTCCCGCCAACTGTTTTCCAAGCTAAACGACGAGCTGAAAGCTTCTCGTGAAAAGATTGCCGCGCTCCAATCCCGATCGGGTCAATCTGAGGCTTCCACAGCAGCTGATATAGCTGATCTGGAAGAAGAGCTTGCTCGAACCAAAGCGGACAAACTAGATGCTGAACGCCGCATGCATGATTTGCTCAAGGGTAAGTCGGAGAGCGTGGCCGCTCTTGAACGCGAACTGGTTTTGACTAAAACGAAATTGGACGAATTGAGCGCAGGAGGTCAGGGAACCGGAACAAGCCAAGCTCATGTGGCCACCCTCGAGAAGTTACTGGCTGACACCAAGGCGGAACTAGATGATTTAAAAGAGCGAGAAGGAGCAGATGGATCGGCAGCGCGCGCCCTTGATCTCGAAAATCAATTGGCCGAAACCCAAAAGCGCTTGAACGCATTACTTCTTCAAGCCCGGGAAGGAAATCCATCTACGACTGGGTCTCCTGAAGTTGTTAAAGCTCTTGAGTTACAACTTGGAGACGCGCGTGTCGCATTAAGCGAGTTACAGAATGCTTTGATTGCTCGAGACAAGGAAAACACTGAAATTGAGATTCAATTGGAAAAGGCACTTGCGAACATGATGGACATGCAAATGGCTGGAAACGATGCAGTTCTCCGTCAGGAACTGGACGATCTCAAGCGCCAGTTGGCCTTGGCCAAAGGCATGCCGGTTAATCCAGTCTCCCCGGCTCCAGCGGAACCGAACGAAGCTGATGCGGCCGCCTTGGCTTTGCTTAGGCAAGAAATCGACAATTTGAAAAAGGATTTGGCCACATCCCTGCAAAGCTCCGAAAAGCCTAGCCCTGCTCAAATTAAACTTCAAAGTGAACTTGAAGCAGCAACGGGGCAAATCATCGATCTTCAGACAGAACTTTCTGCTTCCAAGAAAAAGCTGCAGGACATCACCGATTTAGAAGCTGCGCGCACTGCGGGCGATGATAGTGCCGTCGCCGAGTTAAGCAAGCGATTGCAGCTAATGACCGATGCGATTGAAGACTTAAAGAAAAACAAGGAAAAGACTGAAGAGGCCCTATCCAGAAAAGAGAAAGATGCAGCCGCCCTTGACGACGAGTTGGAGAAATCATTTTTGGCCATGCAGAAACTTAAAGATGAAAAGGATGCCCTCGCGTTTGACCAGAAAGCTTTGAATGAGAGAATAGCCGGCCTTGAGGATTTAAATGCCAAGCTGACCGCAGCCAACAAAGCATCCCAGCAGTCATCGGAAAACGATGGGCTTCTCAAGCGTGAACGTGATGACTTGTTTCGCCGTAACCTCGAACTTCAAACTGGCTTGGAAAAATACAAAGCCGAGGTTCGTCGTTTGCAGCAAAGTCTGGCTACGCCACGAGAATCGATTGGCGACATAGCCAGCATGCAAGATAAAATCCTTTCACTGGAAAGCCAGTTGCAGATCTCCAAAACGTCTGACGCGACTTCTCGAGGCGATTTTGACAGAGTCAGCACCCAGCTTAAGGATGCCATGCGTCAAGTCATGGTGTTGGAAACAAACCTGGCACAGGCAGAGGGACGCATCGCTCAACTGCAGAACACTGTTCCGATCCGAACCGTCTCGCCCACTATTAGCAGAACCGCTGAAAACTCGACCACCAAGTCTCTTCGTGACGAAGTGCTTCGTTTGCGGGCTGAATTGGAAGCAGCTCAAGCTGCCAGTGGAAGTCGCTCGCAAGCAGAAGACCGATTAAGAGACACTTCGATGAAGTTGCTTGCCGCTCAATCGGAACTGGAGCGAGCAAATCAGCGTGTTGCCATTCTGCAGGATCAGTCTTCCCAAGTGGAAGCTCGCCGGCGAAGTGACGTCGAAAGAGAAAAGGCAGCCAACCAAATGGTGACCTTGCTCAACGACAAACTAAAACGCGAGGAAGCAAAAGCCTTGGCCTTACAGGAAGGGCTTCGCAAGGCTCGCGAAGTAATTGCCTCCTTACGAGGCGAACCAGGGGCACCCTCGATCGATCCCGGTCCCTTTACCCGCAGAAGCCCAGGTTTGTCCAATCCTCCTTCGCGGACCACTTCTTTCACTCCTCGTATAACCACCTTTGATTCCCCGGTCAGAACACCACCAAGTTTACAGCCTCGACCTCTGCCTTCTCGCAGATCAATTGATGACTGGAGGACGCGTACCAGGGTTTCGCCAGCTCCAACTTCCGAAGGCGTTAGTTTTCGCCCTTCGGAACCAGTAGGTTTAACCGTCGACCGTGGCAATGCTGAGGTTGATTTCGAAGTTACCGTACAATTTCTTAACAACCAAATAAAACCCGCTTCCAACGTCGAATTTTTCCTGACTAAGGAGCGCGATATCGAAGATATTGTAGCGCGGGCAGGTATTCGATTGCCTTCTAAGATTTCATCAGCTGCCGAGCTTTGGGCCCGTTCCATTCATCGTGGCTACAGTTATCCTGGAGTAGCTGCAAAGATACGCAATGCCCTTTCGCAGTCTTCAATCGCTCGATTCAAAACCAATGCGAATGGTTTGGCACGACTTCAAAATCTGCCTGCAGGGGAATATTTTATCACTGGCGCATCTCCCTTGGGAGCTGTTGGGGTAGTTTGGTCCAAGCCCATCCAAGTCAAGGATGGGTCCAAAGTTAGCCTAGACGTGGCCAGCGCTGATTTTGCCAAGTAGTTGATTCTGATATCGGGATTTATATTTCCCGAGCTCGAGGAATTATCTAGTATCCTATTCCTTGTAGAATTTCTGCAAGATCTCCTGATATCGAATTGCCTCTTGGTCACCTTGGATGGAGGCTTTTCCAAGCCACTCGTTAGCCTTGGCGTAGTCTCGCTCAACTCCTTGCCCAAGAAAATAGATAATGCCTAGATATCGCTGCGATGGAGGATCACTTTTTTGAGCTGCCTGCACAAACACGTTATGGGCATCTCTGTAATCTTCTGAACGGTAGTGGGCGATTCCAAGGAGTCTTTGAGCCTCCGTGACTCCTTCTGCCGATAATTGCTTAAGAATGGACTTTGCTTGCGAGATTTTGCGTTCCACTAGCAATAGGTGCCTTGCTTGTTGAAGGCGAAGCTTCATGTCTTCATCGATCACAGGCGGTGTGGCGGGTTCAACCGGGGCCGGTTTGGGCGGGTTCGTTACGACTGGGTTAGTCGGTGGTGTTTGGGCAACCGTTTCCCTTGGTTGAGTCGGCGTGATTACGATGGATGGCTGGTGCTTGAGCATCGTCTGGCACCGGCGAAGCTGAAATGTCGCTTCGCCAATTCCTTGTTTGGACGCTTTCTGCAACCATTTGATGGCTTCCGCATAATCATGTTCCACACCCTCACCATTGGCGAACTTCATTCCCAAAGTAAGCTGGGCAGAGCCCAGGCCCTGCTCGGCTGCTGCCATGATTAGTTGCATGCTTTTCGATTGGTCGAACTCGACTCCCTCACCAATGGAGTAGGCCATGCCAAGTTGAAATTTTCCGTGGGGAGAACCGGCTTGGGCTGCTGCCCTCGACCATTTGATGCCTTCTGTTCTATCTTGAGGTATTCCGATGCCGTTGTGTTTTAGCATGCCTAGGATCGCTTGGGCGGGAACAAAGCCTTTACTTGAGGCCTTCTCGAAATGTCGGACAGCTTTTACGATATTTCTAGGTGTCGATTCCATCTCGATCAAACCTAGGCAGAATATGGCTACAGCGTCCTCGGCTCTCGCAAGCCTAAGCAGATTGGAATGCAAATGGGCTTCGTCGAAGAGAAATCGTCCTTTTTCAAAATTTCGTTTCCTCATCTCGAGGCTCGCGAGATTGCACAACCCAAAAGCGCCATTCTTTTTAGCTGCCTTGGCAGACCATTCTTCTGACTCAATCAAATCCACCTTTAAACCGGAATCTCCATATTTGAGTTTAATGCCTAACAATCCTTGATAGTACGAATCACCCTTTATCGCTGCGGCCCGCACCGTTTCCACATCAGCTTTCCAAGCTGGTTTGGCTCCCAAATCGGTAATTCCCAAGGCAATAAAAACTAGCCCCGCGCGAACAAACGCGGTACGGATGGCCGTTGGGAAGATAAGCCTCATGATTTGGACGGTAGGGGCTACCATCTTTGAGAATAGACTTACATGCCTGATTACGAGGCTAATGCAAACTTTTTTTCNTTCAACTGTATGNATCCAGATTGCTTTTATACTGGCTAATCCGATGCTNNAACGGATTANAGCAAGATGGCTTTCTGTTGCCCGAATTGTGGAACCGAAGTAGAGGATGGAACTNCTGCNTGCCCTGAATGNGGNTCGGATGAGCGGACGGGATGGTCAGAGAACACAATCTATGATGGATTGGACTTGCCGGACGAAGTATTTGATGAAGATCGGGTCAATTCTTCTCCGACACCCTTCCGCAAGGATGCCCTGCTAGTGGCAACAGGCTTACTTTTGTTGCTGATTTTTGTCTGCCGTTTTGTTTTTGGTTATTAACCTTGGGCAACGGTCATCAAGTGATCAGTTATGGGAATGATCAGGCCCCTCCTTCTTGGACGGCGGAAGAAAAGGAGATTCGAAGGCTTCCCTGAAGTTGTAGCCTCCGGCAAAGTCCTCCGGTGAATCGTTTTCCGTTTTCCCCAACACCCCCGCGTCCACCAGGTGAAACACTATGTCCCCGAAATCCCTGCACCGCTTGATGTTCCAAGCGTCAAGAAGAGTCTTGGTCATGGGACCATATTGATCCAAGGCATATTCCTTGATGCCTTCCAGCAATTCCTTGCCAGATACATGATGGTTGTTTCCAGATTGATCTTCCTTGATATGCTTGAGTGTATGGTCGAGCGCTTGGCGAATAAAGTAATAGGCGCCTTTGTCGAAGCGTGAATCTTGCTTTCGAATAGAATTTACAACATCTGTGAAATCTTTATCGCTCATGGCATATGAAACGGCGNGTAAACCGCACTTTTCTTTACTTGAACTCGGGTTTAGAGAAAAGTAAATCACGATTTTCGGCCGCCACGCTTTTATGAAGGTATCTTATTCTTACGTCAGGGGAAGGAATTCCTCTCATTGCATTACTTTCGTGCATCGGAAACGTAGGTACCGTCGTTATTTCAAGAGTCGTATCGATGCTATTAAGTTTCAGAACGAGAAACGTTTGGAGTTTGGAATCAAAGATCCGACCGTTATGGAGAATGAGGCGATCTTTCACGTTCTCTCTGAAATCAATGACAAGCTCGAATCGATGAATCGCAGAATGTCTCAATTGGAACATTCCGTCATCAAGCAGGAGGAAATCATGGGAACCATGAGGAAACCTCCCAAACCCCGTATCCTAAAGGTTTCCGAGGCGGCTAAAATCCTTAGGGTTTCGCCTCGTAAGGTGTATTACCTTTTGGAGAAAAAGGTTTTTTCCAGATATCGATTGCCTCATACCAGCACTACTTTTGTTCGGGTTTCTGAAATCGAGAAAATCCTGGATGATGGTGGCGTTGAGGAAGCCCTGCTCGAAAACAGGGGGCGCTGAAAGTATCAAAAGTGTTCTTTTTTGCTTCAAAACAAGCCTATTTCCCTATTGATTATAGTTTGTTTTTACCTTCATCTAAAAACCATCCCGAAATATTACCATGACTCAAAGATTCAGACCTGGCGTTGCTTCTGGTGACGAAGTTCAAGAGATTCTCGATCACGCCAAACAAAATGAATATGCTTTGCCTGCTGTTAACGTAGTTGGAAGCAACACGGTTAATTCCGTGCTGGAAGCGGCAAAGGAAGTGAATTCACCGGTCATTATTCAGTTTTCCAATGGGGGAGCGATTTTCTTTGCAGGCAAATCTCTCAGCAATGAGAATCATAAGGGGGGAGTGGNTGGCGCTGTATCCGGAGCCCATCACGTACATCAAATGGCAGAAGCCTATGGGGTCCCCGTCATACTCCACACCGATCATGCGGCACGCAAGTTGTTACCCTGGGTGGATGGGATGCTTGATGCCGGAGAGAAACATTACGAGCAAACTGGCCGATCTCTTTATAGTTCACATATGTTGGATCTCTCCGAGGAACCCGTTGAAGACAACCTTGCGACAAGCAAGGAGTATTTTGAGCGGATGAANCAAATTGACATGACTATCGAGATCGAACTTGGTGTCACCGGAGGAGAAGAGGATGGGGTCGACAACACCGACATTGACAGTTCGCGCCTTTACACGCAACCCGACGAAGTCAACCAAGCCTACGAGTTGCTTTCAGCCGTTAGTCACCGATTCACTGTGGCTGCTGCTTTTGGGAACGTCCATGGTGTCTACAAGCCCGGCAACGTGGAGCTTCGACCGATCATCTTGAAGAATTCCCAGGAATTCGTGCAGGCAAAACATGGCACCGGGCCCAAGCCAATCAGCTTTGTGTTTCATGGCGGGTCAGGGTCTGATCCCGAGAAGATAAAGGAAGCCATTTCNTATGGCGCCGTTAAGATGAACATTGATACTGATACTCAATGGTCCTTTTGGGACGGTGTCCGTGAATTTTACTTGGAGAATAAGGACTACCTGCAATCTCAGCTTGGAAATCCCGATGGCGAAGATAAGCCGAACAAGAAGTATTATGATCCTCGCTCTTGGTTGCGGTTGGGAGAGCAATCCACCGTTAAACGGCTTCATCGCGCATTCGAGGAGCTTAACTGCATCGGCCGCAACGCAGGATAATTTCGATAGGATAATTGTTTCCAGAAACTCTCCGCGCATTAACTGTGGCGGAGAGTTTTTTTTTGCCTTTTGCCTGCCAGTCTCTTTGAACCTTTTAATTCTTTTAACCTGAAAAACCATGAGCGAATCTTTCGAAACACCCAACAGTTCCCCGCCTAGTGCCTTGGCCCAACTGAAGCAACATACCATTGTGGTTGCCGACACCAGTGATTTCCAATCCATGCGGGAATACGAGCCGCGTGACGCCACCACAAACCCAAGCCTTGTCCTGAAGGCTGCCAGCAAAGAAGAGTATGCTTATCTCGTAGATGAAGTCGTTGCACAGGCCAAGGCTGATGGTGTGACGTCTGCAACCGCCGTTGTTGACCGCCTTCTCGTTCGCTTCGGTTGCGAAATCCTCGAAATCGTGCCGGGGCGAGTTTCGACGGAGGTTGATGCGCGGCTGTCCTTTGATACTGATGGCAGCGTGAGCAAGGCGCGGGAGCTAATTGCTGCTTATGAAGAAAAAGGTATTTCCAGAGAAAGAATTTTGATCAAGCTCGCGAGTACTTGGGAAGGTGTGCAGGCCGCTCGAGTTCTTGAGACAGAAGGCATCCATTGTAACATGACATTGCTCTTCTCTCTTGCCCAAGCTGTCGCCTGCGCAGATGTCGAGGCTCAACTTATTTCCCCGTTCGTGGGGCGTATCATGGATTGGTATAAAGCAAAGACTGGCGAAACCTACGAGGGAGCTGCAGACCCTGGCGTACAATCTGTCACCGAGATATTCAATTACTATAAGAAGTTTGGCCACGAAACGGAAGTCATGGGAGCTAGTTTCCGTAATATCGGCGAGATCAAGGAACTTGTCGGTTGTGATTTGTTGACCATTAGTCCATCTTTGCTCGAGGAGTTGCAGCATGACACCGAAACACTTGATCTTAAGCTAGATGCAAGCGTTGCTCAATCTTCTTCCCTGGAGAAAGTTAGCTATGATGAAAAGTCCTTTCGCTTTGCTCTAAATGAAGATGCCATGGCAACTGAAAAGTTAGCCCAAGGTATCCGGAGTTTCGCTCTGGACGTTTGTAAACTAGAGTCTCTGGCTGCTGAGAAACTTGGTTGAATCAGGTTTCGTCATCATGTGTCGACAGCCTCCCTCTCTCGAGCGAAACAAGACCGACTCTCTAAAATTCTGTACTGTTCGCCCTGAAGGAATTTTCATTTCTCAGGATTTGCTGTCTCCAAACAGGTAGGTAATAGGCATTGACTTTTGGAGCATTTACGGAAAAGCTTTTTTTTAATGTTAGTGTAAATTAAGGAATTCATTATTTAAGACACGTCATGGCAGGAAAAAGTCATAAAAAGAGACTTAAGAGGATCGTTCGTACAATCACCTTGACGGAAGAGGATCTCAATAAACTAGACGGTATAGAACGTGTCATCTCAGCTAACGGTCATCGCATAAAAACGGATTCCAAGCTTATTAGGGCTGCCATATCGATCGCAAACAGCACCGTCAATAATGAGGCTTACGACATTAATGACGTGGCTCAAAAAGTGATTCAGGAAGATGGCCGCACCCTTTTTCGGGGGGTGTCTGGAAATTAGCTCTTTTAGCTAAATAAAGTGCCTTTTCTTGGTTCCCGTCCAAGTCAATTTCGACACGAAAACTTTTTGGGATTGAGCCTTACGTTGCTTCGTAACTAGCTTGCGCAAATGTCGTCCATTCGTGTGCTGCCCGATCGCGTGGCCAATCAAATTGCTGCCGGAGAGGTAGTTGAGCGTCCTGCCGCTGTGGTCAAGGAGTTGATCGAGAACAGTCTGGATGCCGGAGCCCGCCGAATCGAGATTGAATTTCGCAACGGCGGCAAGTCATACCTGCGGGTCGAAGATGATGGCCATGGCATGCGTCCAGATGATGCCTTGCTGTCTCTGGAGAGACATGGGACTAGCAAGATACGTGAGGCCGATGATTTGCAGACCGTTACCTCCTTTGGGTTTAGGGGTGAAGCTTTGCCCTCCATTGCGAGCGTCAGTCGTTTTACCCTGCGCACTCGAGCCAGAGGTCAGGATGGCGGTACGGAGATTTTGGTAAACGGAGGCAAATTGATTCACCAGAAAGATTGCGGCATGCCGGAAGGCACACGCATCGAGGTAGCCAGATTGTTCAATTCGGTGCCTGCCAGACGCAAGTTTCTACGTACTGACAACACCGAGTCTGCCCACATTTGTCGTTTGGCGAGACTCTACGCCATGGCTCATCCTGAGACTGCTTTTACTCTGCTCGAGAATGAACGTACGATCTTCCGCTCACCGACCTGTTCCGACTTGCGAGACAGACTTCGTGAAATCTTTGGCGGTGGTTTCGCTGATGACTTGGTTGAATTGGATGGGGAGTCGGACGATTTTACTTTGACTGGNTTGATCAGCAAACCGGGCGTGGGGCGCTCAACCAGAAAGGAAATGATCTTTATGGTGAATAATCGTCCAGTCGACAGCAAGGCACTCTCTTACGCAACGATCGAGGCTTATCACACCTATGTGCCCAAAGGTCGTTATCCTTCCGCTTTTCTTTTCTTGGGAATGAAACCTTCTGCAGTGGACGTAAACGTGCATCCCACCAAGAGAGAAGTCCGTTTTCGCGAAGAAGGCAGGTTGCGGGCCTTCCTGATACGAACGATCAATGGCCGCCTTCTCCAGCTAGCCCAAGGGACTGCGAACGATTTGTTTCCATCCCCACCTATATCTACTTCCACGGCTGTTCAAAGTGATGTCGCGTCTACAATTCCAACCTTGGACGCTTCTTCTCTCCCAAGCGATCGCGGTGAGGTCTCTGCAGGAAATATCGTACCAAATGTCTCTGTTCCGGAAAATGATCTGCCCACAACTTATTCACCGCGGGAGAGCGATTCTCTTGAGAAAGCAGACCGAGCGCCAGTGGCAGGCCGCCGTGACGAGATCGGAGCGTCTTGGCGGTTCTTGGATAAATTGGCAGACGACTTAGCTTTGTTCCGAACAAACGAGGGTTTGGTGGTGTTGCATTGTCGGGCGGCTATTGAACGCATTCGTTTCGAGGAAACTGAGGATGTCTTCTCGCAAAAAGAAGCTCGTGAGGGACAAGCCCTGCTTTTGCCTGTCCCATTGGAATTGGATGCATTCCAAACTGAGATTTTACAGGCCCATTTGCCAATGCTCGAGAAAGTGGGGTTTCAGGTGGCCGAGTTTGGTCGAAATTTCCATCGCGTGGAAGCCATTCCTCCTTGGATGGAGCCAGAGGCTGCGGAACTTTTTCTGAGAGATATAATCTCTTTGGCTAGAGAACGCGGTGGAAACGTGGCCAAGACCTTGGGGCAGGACCAATTAATCCGTATGGTTTCTTTGAGCGGTGAAAGCAAGGGCGCTGGCTATGAGGAGTCAGAAATCATTTCTTTGGTCGATCAATTGCTTCGATGTCGCAACCCCTTGAGATGTCCCTTGGGTCATCCGACCTACGTGGAGTACGGACGAAAGGAGTGGAAGGCTCAATTCGGGCGCCGTTTCTAGCTTGCCAGTTCGATGCCTGCGCGAACAATGCACCGCTTTCCCGCAAACATATAAATTCCCCTTGAACATAGGTCCGTCATGCTCACCAAGAGATTGTTACAACTTTCATCCCTAGCCACTGGATTTCTGCTGATTGCAGGTTGTTCCACCAAAACTCAGGAAGAAACAACAATGTCGATAGATAAAATTCCCTTTGGAACCACCGTCGAAGGCAACGCCAGTCTATATGTCCTAACCAATCAAAATGGCATGGTGGTAAAGCTTACCGATTATGGTGGAACCGTGGTCGAGCTTTGGACTAAAGACCTCAATGGAACAAGCTCCGACGTCGTCTTGGGCTACGAGTCGGTTGAGGATTACGTCAAGAAGAGCCCTTACTTCGGGTGCATCACTGGGCGCTATGCCAATCGCATAGCTGACGGCAATTTCACATTGGACGGCAAAAACTACAGCCTTGCCACCAACAATGGCAAAAACCATCTCCATGGCGGTGAGCGCGGCTTTGACAAACATATTTGGGATGCATCCACCGCCCAAGATGATNATGGCCTTTCCGTAACTTTCACTCGTACCAGCCCGGACGGCGAGGAAGGTTATCCGGGAGCTCTTGCCTGTAAGGTGACTTACACGCTCACCAACGANGACGAACTGCGGATCGATTACGAGGCCACCACGGACAAGCCTACCGTTCTAAATCTCACCAATCATTGTTACTTCAATTTAGCTGGTCGGGGAGATCCCACTATTCTGGATCACGAACTCCTCATCAATGCCGATCAATTCGTTGCTACTGATGAAACCAATATACCCACCAGTCTAGCCGACGTGAATGGAACCCCTATGGATTTCCGCGAGTCTACGGTAATCGGCGCCCGCATTGAATCGGAANACGAGCAACTGACCTTTGGCAAGGGATACGATCACACTTGGGTGATCAAGCGAGATGGCCCGGGCCTTGTCCATGCCATTACCCTTCGGGATCCAGGCAGTGGACGAGTTCTGGAGATTCACACCGATCAACCTGGAATCCAATTTTATTCCGGCAACTATTTGCCGGGGCCGAGTGATCCTACCAGCGGAGGGGCTCCTTTTCTCCATCGTTCTGGCATGTGCCTCGAGACCCAAGTATTTCCCGACAGCCCGAATCATCAGGGCGAGGAAGGTTGGCAGTCCTGCGTACTTCGTCCCGGAGAAAAATACAAGCATGTTGTAGTACATAAGTTTTCAGCTCGCTGATAAACTTACCACAAGGGGAGGGCAGTTAAAGTGCAGGCAAAGAACACGCCTCTCACGGGAGGCGAGCGAGCTATCGTCGTGTCCAGTGGCGCTCCTGAAGATGTCACGGTGGAGGCTTTCAAGGAAGCCATTCTCCGCCACCTCAGGCTTACCTTGGCCCGACATTTGCGCAGTGCGACCAAGCATGAGTTATGGACTGCCACTTCGCTTGCTGTCCGCGACCATGTCGTGGATCGTTTCATTTCGACCCAAAAAAAGCACAACGAGCAGGATGTCCGAAGGGTCTATTATTTGAGCTTGGAATATCTAATGGGGCGTTTGTTGAACACGAACTTGCATAATTCCGGATTGCTAGACACAGCCTCTGCCGCCCTGCTGGAGCTAGGGCAGGAGTTAAGCGAAGTTTGTGAAGTCGAGCATGACATGGGGCTAGGTAATGGTGGTCTAGGGCGATTGGCAGCCTGCTTCCTCGATTCCTTGGCTACCTTGGATTTGCCAGCCATTGGTTATGGCATTCACTATCAATTCGGTCTCTTTCGGCAAGTCTTTGAAAATGGTCATCAGGTTGAAAAGCCGGATGATTGGTTGAAATACGGCAATCCATGGGAAATCGTGCGCCCGCAATATGCCCAGACTGTTCATTTATATGGTCGGGTAGAACCTGCCTACGATACCTTCGGAAATTATGCTCCGCGTTGGTTGGACACCAAGAGCATCGAAGGAGTGCCTCACGATTTGCCAATCGTTGGCTACGGTACACAAACCGTCAATTTCCTCAGACTCTGGGAGTCAAAATCCTCGCAAGAATTCGATCTGGAGATTTTCAACGAAGGCGGATACGTCGAAGCGGTCAGGGAAAAAGCCATCGGCGAGACTATTTCAAAGGTATTGTACCCAAACGATCAAACCGAGAGCGGCAAGGAACTGCGTCTTGTGCAGCAGTACTTTTTCGTTGCCTGCTCCCTGCGCGATATCATCAGACGCTACCGCAAGCGGCATGACTCTTGGGATGAATTTCCCGACAAGGTGGTTATTCAACTGAACGATACCCACCCATCGGTTGCCATTCTGGAATTGATGAGAATCTTGGTGGACGAGGAACGTTTCAAGTGGGATTTCTCATGGAATATTACCCGGAAAACTTTTGCTTACACCAATCATACCCTGCTTCCCGAAGCTTTGGAGACATGGAGTAGTTCACTTTTTAAAAAGGTTTTGCCACGACATCTTGAGATTCTTCTCGAGGTGAATCAGCGTTTTCTACGAGATGAAGTTGAGGCTAAGTGGCCTGGCGACGACGAGAAAAAGAAAATTTTGTCCATCGTTTCCGATGATGCGGATCAACGTCTCCGCATGTCTCATCTCGCGGTAGTTGGAGGGCATTCCGTCAACGGTGTGGCTGCCTTGCACACCGAATTGCTCGAAACTCGGCTCTACCCGGAGTTTTCGGAGCTTTATCCTCGCAAGTTCAACAACAAGACCAATGGCATCACGCCTCGTCGTTGGCTCTTGGGATGTAATCCTGGGTTGTCGGAATTAATCACTGAGACAATTGGCGAGGGATGGCCAAAAGATCTCGATCGGCTGAAAGAACTGGACGCCTATGCCAACGATTCGTCCTTTCAGGATAGCTTCATGCAGATCAAGCGAGCCAACAAGGAACGCTTTTGTGATTACGTTACCTCCTCCNTTGGCTTAAAACTAGACCCCGATGCAATCTTTGATTCACAAATCAAGCGGTTGCACGAATACAAGCGGCAGCATCTCAATCTGCTGCATATTCTTACTTTGTATCGTCGTTTGTTACAGGATCCCGATTTCGGAATTCAGCCTAGAGTGTTTGTTTTTGGAGCCAAGGCAGCTCCGGGATACGAATTGGCCAAGACGATAATTCGAGCCATCAATCTCGTGGGGAAACGCATCAACGATGATGTTCGAATCGGAAATCGATTGAAGGTTTTGTTTCTCCCTAACTATGGCGTCTCGGTGGCCGAAATGGTCATTCCTGCAACGGATCTCTCCGAACAAATCTCCACTGCAGGCAAAGAGGCGTCCGGTACCGGTAATATGAAATTTGCGTTAAACGGCGCTGTTACCATTGGTACTCTGGACGGTGCTAACGTTGAGATTCAAGAGGAGGTCGGCGTTGAAAATATTTTCATCTTTGGCAAGACGGTCGACGAAATTGAAAAACTTCGCGCAGAAGGATATGACCCTCGACAAATCTATGAAGAAAACGAAGAAATAAAAGCTGTTCTCGATTGGCTTTCCTCCGACTTCTTCACTCCGGGAGAGGGGGCAGCGCTACAGGATGTTTCGCGAAGCATTCTGGAGTTTGGCGACCCCTATTTTCTCTTGGCTGATTTCAATTCTTATTGCTCCGCCCATAAACAGGTTGAGGAAGCTTTTTCGGATCGTGCCAGATGGGCCTCCATGGCCATTCGTAACGTTTCTCGTTGCGGCAAGTTCTCTTCGGATCGCACTATACGGCAATATGCTGACGAAATTTGGCGATTGGAATCTGTTTCACCCGATAAATGAAATCAGGAATCATAACTTACCTCGGTGCTTTCTTTTTTGCCTTTGTCTCGCTCATGGCGGAAAAGGAAGAAGAACCTGCGAACTTACCTTTTGCTCCAGGCGAAAAACTTATTTTTCAGCTTAAATGGGGGTTTTTCTCAGTTGGGAATGCCGTTCTTGAAACCCATGATCCTGAAGAAGTTAATGGTACGAAATGCCATAAGATTTCCCTGACCGTCTCGACTAACAAGTTTGCCGATTCAATTTACAAGGTGCGCACCAAGGCAGTCAGTTTTGTTGAAGAAGGATTTGGGCGGTCCATCTTATTCCAGAAAAGTCAACGAGAGGGAAAGACCAATAGAAACGTGGAGGTTCGCTTCGACTATAAAAAAAATATTGCGATTTATTCCAATCACGGTGTTACCAATGAACCTTTGAAAATTCCTGACCAAGTTTTTGATCCTTTAGCAATTGCCTATCTTTTTCGCTTGGGTGACGTTACCGTTGGCAAAGACAGAAAACTGCCCACCTGTGATGGCAAGCGTGTGCAGGAAGTAGTTGTCAAGGTGGGCGAAAAAAAACAAATCAGCACACCTTCGGGCAAATATCAGGCGAACGAGGTGTCTCCCTCCCTTGAAAATCTGCGAGGTGTATTCAAGAAAAGTCCCGGAGGATACCTCCGTATCTGGTATTCCACTGACAAGCGACGAATGCCCGTTCGCATGCAGAGCAAGGTGGTGGTTGGGAGTTTTGTCGCCAAATTGAAAGAGGCGCGCTGCCCTCCTGTTCCAAAGTGAGCTGAACCAATTATTTGCGAGGTTGCTTGAGCAACTCGATAAAGGATTGCATCGCTGGATTAAGAATCTTGTCATTGCGGTGCAAGATAGCTAACGGTCGCTTGAAGCTTCCCCCCCTAAGCGGCACTTCTTTCAATTGATTTTGAAGAATTTCGTTGCGGATGGTTGATGCAGGCAGAATGGCTATGCCGGCATTGATCTCAATGGCTCTCTTGACGGTTTCCACATTGTCGAATTCCATTACCATTGTGACTTCTACACCTGCTTCCCGNAGCAATTTNTCAGTTGCCTGTCTGGTTGGGATATCTCTCTCGAAACCAATGAAACTCATTGCCTCGAGCTCCTTTAGGTTGATTGCTTTTCGTTTGGCCAATTCGTGTTTGGGATTAATCGCGAGCACAAGTTGGTCTTCGCTGAAAGGTATGATGGTCAATTCCTTTCTCTTGACCGGGAAAGCGACCAAACCCAAGTCAATTGATCCATTCAGTACATCTTCGTAAACCAAGTTCGAACGGCGGTATTCCACGCGTACGTTAACGGTCGGAAATTTCTTGATGAAGGCCTTCAGTTGATTTGGCAACTCATGCAATCCTATGCTGTTCACCGTGGACAGGTGAACCGTTCCACTCACCACGTTGCTCATCTCCTGAAGCTCGCATTCCAACTTTTCGTATAAGCGAATGATTTCCTTGAAGGAGGAGTGGAGTTTTCCTCCTTGTGGCGTGAGGCGAAATTTCTTCTGACTACGGTCTATGATTAACATGTCAAAATGTATCTCCATAGACTTAAGTTGCTGACTTACAGCGGATTGAGTCACACCGTTAAGTCTGGCTGCTTTTGAGAAGCTCTTGGTCTCGACCAAGTCGCAATAGGTCTTTAGGTTTGAGATTTGCACGGCGGCGCATTTGATTAATATATCTTATTTTGTCAACCCTCACTTTTGAGAGCCTCTAATGAATGAATTGATCGACGAACGATTATTTTTGGAAAATCTGGCTTTGGTCAGGGAGCGCATAACTTCTGCCTGCGCGGACTGTGGGCGTTCTCCCAGCGAGGTTCGTGTGCTCCCGATTACAAAGACTTTCCCCTTGGGCGCAGCAGAATATGCTTTGCGTTCCGGCTATCCTGTGGTTGGAGAAAATCGAGTGCAGGAAGCCTTGAGCAAAATGGAAACCGCCCCTCCCGAATTACAATGGGAATTGGTCGGACACCTGCAGTCCAACAAGGCAAAGGTTGCAGCGGGTCGCTTTGATCGCATTCAATCGGTTGATTCCGTGAAATTGCTTCGACGACTAAATGCCGCCATGGAAAGCGAAGGAGCATCTCAACGCATTTTGCTCCAAGTTAACGCGGGAGAAGATCCTGCCAAATTTGGAGTTCTTCCCCAGGAGGCCGAAGCCTTGCTCGAAGAAGGGCTATCTCTACCTTGCATCGAGGTCGAGGGACTGATGACTATTGCACCCTTCTCAAGCGATCCGGACGTTGCTCGGCGGGCATTTGCTCGCTTGCGTGAAGTTGGGAACAGATTAGCTGAAAGTTCGGGTGCAAGCTTGCCCGAACTTTCCATGGGTATGTCGGGTGACTTGGAGGCTGCGGTAGCCGAGGGAAGCACGCTCCTTCGGCTAGGCTCCGCATTTTTTGGAGACAGGGTTTCGCATTGAAGTCTCCCTTTGGAGTTGCCACTTAGTACACTTCCTTGTCCAATGAATTCCGTGAGGGAAGATGCTGATGTTGACGGTAATCGTGACGCCATCATGTGTTTGCTGGACGATGAGGCTCCCGTAGTCCGCCAAGCGGTGCTCAAGGAACTGACGGGGTGGGGTAGTGACGGGATTTCATTTCTCCGATCCATTGAATGTCAAGGTGGAGCTCAGGCGCATATAGCCTCAGAGCTTCTGCGGGAATTGGGTTGGGAGGATGGAACCACGGCTTTTCGTCGATTCATTCGAGACTTTTCTTATGAATTGGAGAGTGGCTTTCTGCTTTTGGACAAAGTTATTCGCCCTGAATCGAATCCCACTGAAACCTGTCTGCGTCTCGACGACTTGGCCAATAGATGCGTTGAATTGTCTCTTTTGCCCAGTTCCCCATCCGAGCGTTGCCGCTTGGTTTCGCGAGTCCTTTTCCACGAAGAGTCATTGCGTGGACCCAAACTAGATTTCCACAACCCCTTGAATAGTTCTCTGAGTTTTGCATTGGAGGAAAAAAAGGGACTACCGATCACTCTTTGCGTGATTTTCTTGTTGGTTGCTCGAAGAATTGGCTTGGATCTCGAACCCATTGCTTTGCCCGGTCGCCTTATGGTAGGTTGTTTCTCTGGTGATAGTCCCTTTTACGTTGATGCCTTCGAAGGAGGAAGAATGCGAACCTCGAATGAAGTGATTTCCTTCTTGAGGAAACGAGGCTTGGATGATTCTGCTCAATACCTTTTGCCAATCACTGTTGGCGATCTCCTTCGTCGTGCCTGTCGCAATTTGGTGGCCCACCATCTGCATTCGGGTAATAAAGACTCCGCTCAATTGTTTTCCACTTTTGGCGATGAATTCAATGAAGCCTATCGAAAAGCTTCCGGAGCCTGAATCCACCCTCTCCATCGAGGACTTGGTGGGTTGGCGGCGCGAGGGTTGTTCATTGGCTGTCCTAGGTTGTCCCATAGGTCACTCAATCAGTCCTTCGATTCACAATGCCGCATTGTCTGAGATGGTTCTATCTGATTCACGGTTTGAGGACTGGAGATATTTCCGTTTCGAGATTCCAGCGGAACGCCTGCAAGAATCCTTGGGGCTTTTCGCATCTTCTGGTTTTCGCGGGTTGAACTTGACAATCCCGCACAAGGTTCAGGCTCTTGACTACATTGATTCGATTGATTCGGAAGCTACTGCAATTGGTGCAGTCAATACGTTGGTTTTCAGTGAAGACGGAAAATGCGATGGATTCAATACGGATGGCCATGGATTGGAGCGTGCCTTGGCGGATGATTTCGGGTTTTCCCTTGAAGGTGCTTCAGTCATCCTCTTGGGCGCAGGAGGCGCAGCTCGAGCAGCAGCGACACGATTCTTGTCCTCTGGTTGTTCCGAACTTTGGGTCGGCAATCGTTCGAGCAAACGCCTTGATGAACTCTTCGATGTCTTGTCTCCCGATGGAGATCAACGGTTGGAAGGATTCGCTTTGGATGAGATTCCTCTGAATTTACCTAACGAGGAGGGCGTTTTGATCGTCAACGCAACTTCTCTTGGGCTTCACCGCGAAGATGAACTGCCCTTCGACTTGTCTACGTTTTCAAATGCTGCGATTGTTTATGACATGATTTACAATCCAATGGAGACAAGCTTTCTTCAGTCTGCTCGGGCTCTAGGGATGAGAACCGCGAACGGATTGTCCATGCTTGTACACCAAGCAGCCCGCTCATTGGAGATCTGGAGTGGCGCGGAAGTGCCGCGTCCGAATATGTTCGCTGCGGCCCGCAAGGCATTGATAGAGGAGGCGGAGAAAGGATAGAATCATGCTGGTGGAGCTAATGCGCGAACCTGTGGCTTTGGGGATAATCCTCTTTGTCTTTGGCTTGATCACGGGGAGTTTTTTGAATGTTTGTATTCATCGTATTCCGCGAGGGACATCCTTGGTTAGCCCTGCTTCCCAATGCGCCTGTGGCCAGAAAATACCTTGGCGCTTAAATATTCCTGTCCTCAGTTGGTTGCTTCTGGGAGGCAAGGCGGCTTGTTGCGGTCGATCGATTCCCTCAAGGTATCTTGCCGTAGAGCTTTTGACTGGAGCGCTATTTGTCTTCGCCGGATTCCATTTTCAGAGCCAAGAACCCTATTTCCTGTTCCTTTCGGTTAATTTGGTTTTCATCAGTATTTTGCTCTGCTCAACCTTCATTGACTTGGAGCATATGATCATACCCGACCGTTTAAGTGTCGGTGGTGCTTTTGTCGGGTTGATCTTGGCATTTGCCTTTCCCGCTTTGTCGGGATGGTGGGATGATGCATTGCTTGCGCGCATGGCCAGCCTGACGTCCGCCATTCTGGGATTGTTAGTTGGCTCAGGTACTTTGTATTGGGTAGGGATCATGGCTGAAACCGTTTTGCGCCGTGAGGCGATTGGACAAGGCGACGTCAAGTTGCTTGGCTGCGTTGGTGCATTCTGTGGCTGGAAAGGAGCTCTCTTCAGTATTTTTGGAGGAGCATTGGTTGGAACCTCACTTCTTTTGCCAATTGTCTTGCTCAGGAGTCGCTCCCAAACCGCTTCCGCTGAAAACAATAATTCCGACCGCGGCGAAACCATTGGTTGGGGAGTAGAGGTTCCCTTTGGTCCATTCCTGGCCTTGGCTGCATTACTTTATCAACTCGGTCTCGATCGATATGTGGACCAATATTTCGAGCAGTTAGGCAATCTCCTCCGTTTGGCTTGGAATAACGCCGGATTTACAGGTTCTTTTTGGTGATATATTCAATTGCCGAAAAGCTTGGCCTAAACTTTTGAAATTTGCCGCCGACTTTATATTTATGTATAACCAAGAGGAAGGCTTTCAGACTTTCCTCCCATTGACATGTTTATGTACCTGAGGAATTTGATTCAGTATCCGATCTTTGTTTTCGGATTGGCTTGGTTTTCGGAAGTTCACGCCGAGCCGGTTTTTTTCTCTGAGGCTAGCTTGGAGGAGGCGGTTAGTAATGCAATTAGGGTAGACCCTTCCCAATTGACCAAGGAGTTAATGGCCACCCGCTTGCATTCCTTGCAGCTTAATGGAGCGAAAGTGCGAGACTTAACAGGCTTGCGCCACGCCAAGAGCCTGGAAATTCTTACACTCGAAAACAATCTGATAGCTGATCTTTCTGAATTGGAGGGCCTGCCNAAGTTGCGTCGACTCGATTTGCGTGGTAATCGCTTGGAATCCTTGAGCTCCTTGAAGAACTTGCCCGCGTTGTCTGAATTGGACCTTAGCCAAAATCAATTGCAGACGCTAGCGGGCGTGGATCAATTGGCAGGCCTCGCCTTCATCGGGGTCGAGAATGGAGGTGAATCCTATGATTCCAACGACACTGTTGTAATAGAGGGTGGCGGAGGATCCGGCGCAGCCGCGACCTTGATCGAATCTGAAGGCGTTATCTCTGCCATTGTACTTACCTCAGTTGGTACAGGCTACACATCTGCTCCAGCCATCAGGGTGAATTCGAGGACGGGTTCAGGAGCCACTTTCCAAGCCAAGTTATCTTCTGTCAGGAAATTAGACGTAAGTGAGAACCGCCTCAGAGATTTAACCGGAGTTTCCAAGCTCAAGTTCCTTCACAGTCTGTTTGCCCAAGGAAATCAACTGGGGCTTTCCGAATCATTCGACGACTTCAACGACAACGATACCTTTGATCCAGACGAGTCATTTGAAGATTTGAATGGAAACGGCAAGTGGGACAATGATTCGCTCACAGAATTGAATGGATTGGTCTTCCTGAGAGACCTTTACCTGTATGGCAATGGTCTCGATAATCTATCTGCTTTGGGAGAGTTGCCGCGTTTGCAAACACTTTTGCTAGGTGTCAACGACATCTCCGATGTTTCCGCCCTTAAGAAGTATCCTTCACTGGTACAATTGTCTTTGAATCATAATCAAATAACCGACGTCGGNGATTTGATGGACCTGCAGGCANTGGTTTACCTTGACTTGTCTCAAAATCGCTTGAGCGACATTCGACCGCTGCGTTTCATGATTTCCTTGAACCGGCTTCTTCTAAATGACAATAACCTGACTGATTTGCGCCCCTTGTCCGGCCATGTTAATTTGCAATACCTGTCCTTGAGTTCGAATCTGGTGTCAGACATTCGCCCCTTGTCCAATTTGCAAAATCTGAGGAGCTTGGACGCAAGTCGTAACTTAATTGATCTCAAATCCAATTTGAATGCTCGAGCGATTGAATCTTTTGCCCAACGCAAAGTGAAGCCCCGTTTAGTGGAACAAGGCGAGATGGCTGAAGGTCTCCCTCAGCTTGCAGAGGCATTGATCAGTGACAAGGCGTCGAACTCTAAATTGGCCGCCTATCTCGAGGCAAATGGTTATCAACGGTTACGAGATTACCATGCTGACTCGCAATTGCCATCGGCCGTGAAGACGACGAATTATCTCACTTGGACGAAGGCAATTCACGAAGAAACGTTAAGTAAACTTCCCAATCTCAGGTAAGCCCAAGTTTCGCAAGGTCATTGCCTTGGCGGCACTTCGACTGATTATTCGAAGTAAATTAGCAACGCGAAGATGGCAGCCGTCGTGAAGCAGATAATGATCATGGCCGCTTTCATGAAACGATGATGACTATGAGAACGCAGCAAGTTGCTCGTTTGTCGATAAAACCAGTGCTTGATTCGTCTCTTTAATGTTTTGTTGATCATTTGAATTTAGAAGTAGCTTCGATAACTTTGAATTCATATGAAGATTATTTTCATGATGCAACCGTGTCTTGGATCAGCCAAATTATTCAATGTTGATTTGTTTGTGAATTTACTGTCGACCAATTCCAGGTCTTAGTATTGTTTTAAGAGCTTTGATGAAGCAACGAACGATTCGGAGGGAGCGTTCAATACGCGGACGAGCGCTACACACGGGCGAGGAGGTTGCCCTTACGCTCAAGCCTGCCAAGGAAAACACGGGAGTGATTTTCAGGAGAACCGATTTGTATGGCAAGCCAGAGGTTTCCTCGAGCGTAGAGAACGTGACCGATTTGATCAGAAGCACTACAATCGCCGAGGGACATGCCAAAGTGCATACGGTGGAGCACGTGCTCAGCGCGCTGCGAGGTTGCGGTGTTGATAACGTGGTGGTTGAGCTTGACGCCAGCGAACCTCCGATCTTGGACGGATCGGCTGGACCATATGTTAAGTTGATTCGAGAAGCTGAACCGGTCGAGCAGGACTCCGAGCGTAAATTCTTTGTTTTGGAAGAGCCTTTGTCCGTCAGTGACGGAAATCGTTCAATCATCGCCTTACCTCATGATGGATTTCGCATTACCTGTACTTCCGCCGACGACCGTGGCGTGCACGTGCAACATCTAAGCATAGACGTTGATCCAGAGAATTACGAAAGCCTCATTGCTCCAGCTCGCACCTTCACTATATATGAGGATATCGAGGAATTGATTAAATTGGGTAAAATTCGAGGAGGCAGCCTGGATAGCGCCATTGTCATTCGTGACGACAAGGTCATTTCCAAGGAACCCCTCCGTTTCGAGGATGAATTTGTTCGCCACAAAATCCTCGACGTAGTTGGAGATTTGGCCTTGTTGGGGCCTTCGCTCAAGGCTCATGTAATTGCCGTCCGACCCGGTCACGCCCTTAATTCGCAGCTTACCTTGCGATTGTTGGAGTGCCTGGAAGCCACCCGCAAAGGTAAAGGAGCTTCCGCAGCCAAGAAGGCCAAGGCCTTGATTCAANCCGAGNAAACCTCTCTTGACGTTCGTAGGGTTCTTGACGTCTTGCCCCATCGCTATCCCTTCGTGCTGATCGATCGAGTTCTCGAGATGGACGGCGAAAATAGCCTCGTTGCGGTCAAGAACGTTACTATCAACGAACCCTTTTTCCCGGGGCACTTTCCGGGGCGTCCGGTTATGCCGGGCGTGCTCCAAATCGAAGCCATGGCGCAAGCGGCTGGAATTCTCATGCTAAAGCGCACTTCGTCGGAAGGCAAAGTCGCCTTCTTCATGAGTTGTGACAAGGTTAAGTTTCGACGAGCCGTGGAACCGGGTGATCAGTTGGAGATTAGAGTTTCTCTTGAAAAGGTGAGGGGAGACAGGATTGCATCAGCAAAGGGTGAATGCCGAGTTGGCGACAAAGTGGTTTCTTCCGCGGAAATGATGTTTTCTTTGATTGATGCCACCGCGGAAACTTAATTTCGGGAAACTTTTCGTGATGTCTGCCAACGTTCATCCTTCAGCTCTAGTCGAACCGGGAGCGCAGCTTGGTGAGGACGTTGAGATCGGGCCTTTTTGCTATGTGGGAAAAGACGTTGTTCTGGGTCGTGGTTGCCAGTTGAGTCATCATGCCACGGTTGATGGCAATGTTGTCATGGGCGAAGAAAACGAGGTTTTTCCNTATGCATTGATTGGTGGNAAGACTCATGACCTCAAGTACGANGGAGGTTCTCCGGGGNTANGAATTGGCGACCGAAATATTTTTCGTGAATATGTCACGGCTCATCCGGCGACCAAGCAAGAAGATGTCACCTCTATTGGTTCCGATAATATTTTTCTGGCGTACTCACATGTAGCCCACGATTGTTGCATTGGAGATCATTTGATCATGAGCAGTCATTCCGCTTTTGGTGGTCACGTGCAGGCGGGAAATCACGTCAACGTTGGATGGGGTGTCGGGATTCACCAGTTTTGCCAATTGGGCTCCCATTGCATGGTGGCGGCGTGTTCAAAGGTTGTACAAGACGTGCCACCCTTTGTTCTGGCCGATGGTTCTCCGGCAGAAGGTCGCTCAATTAACAAGATCGGTATGGAGCGAGCCGGATTTTCTAGCGACGAGATTGTATTAGCCAAGATGGTTTTCAAGCTTTTGTATAAAGAAGGCTTGAATCGCACCCAAGCCATGGAAGAATTGGCGTCCAGACCTCAGGCTGACCATCCGGTTGTTAGCGAAATGTCTACTTTCCTCAAGAGAAGTGGTCGGGGCCTTGCATGAGCAGTGCCCAGCCTTTCCTGTATTCCAGTTAAGCTTCTTCACCCAGTTTTTTTAAGTAGGACCAACTGAATATACCGGTTTGATGTCCATCGCTGAAAATGGGTCGGATGGCGTATTTTCCGACGTACTGAAAATTAGTCACTGTAACTCCCGGAAAGAGACGCGGTCCGTCTCCACCCCAACGGTTTCCCAGAACATCGACTTCCCCCTTGTTTTCGGCGCTCGGTGAATTGGCTCTGAGGAATTCTCCATTGAGGAAATCTTCTCGACCGTCCGGCCAGATGACGGCCAATTCATTTCCAATCAACTGAATTTGTGTGGGAGTTTCCAATTTGTTAGTTACCTCAAGGTCACCATGACAAAGCATACATTAAGACCACTTTGTACTGGAAGCCCTTTGATCCTCTCAGTGCTTTATGCAAAGGAGTCGAGGCTTCGTCCTGAACTAGCAGGGTCCGACGGTTGATACCCTGTTTGATAATATGGATCAAGGGTTTCGTTTGAATTGGAGCGGCCTTGAAAATCGGCAGGCTTGGAGGCATCTAGAAACTCACGTTCCTGTTCCTCTATCATTTTCTCTTGTTCCGACATGTCTTCCCTTTGGGCATCATGATCCCTGTCCTCCCAACGGGAATCGTTGTGCAAATCGCCTGCAGCCTCTGAGGACATGGGGACAAATTCATCACCTTCAAGTACACGCCAAGAGGGGTCACGAGTACTATCTTCACCAGTTTCCTCAAGATTGTCGATCACGCCAGGTTTTTCGGATAAAGAGTCATGTGACAGCTCGGCGGATACGGGAGCGTCATCTGCCATCTGGGTAACCTTCGTCGAGCTGTCGCGGCTATTTTCAGGCAATTCCATGTCCGCCCTGTCCTCGCCCTTGAGTTGCAATTCCCTTTGGGCGAGGTCAGCTAATTTTTCGTTTTGTGACGCGTCAACTTCCATAATTAGTTGTTTAAATCTGTCTTTGAAGGAGGCGAATTGCAACTTCTTTCAATTGCGATTTCGTATTGCCTCCGTCGTCCATTACAATATGTTTCAACTCATTATGCCAAGGGAACATGTTATTCTGGAATGCACGGAGGCGAGAAAAGAGGGCAAGCCCCCTTCTCGTTATATGAGCACTCGAAACAAGAAAACGCAGACCGAACCGGTTCAAAAGAAGAAGTTCAACAAGCACCTTCGTCGGCATACACTGCACAAGGAAGTCAAGAGCTAGCCGCGCAACTTTCCTAGTTGTCCCATGGCTTTTGGGGGAGCTGAAGNTCATTGGCCCCTAGGCCATGGACTANCTTGTCTTTTACAGACGNTCCAAGATTTTTGACGCAATTTGGCGGAAGGAATCCGCCGTCGGACTATCGGGATGACCAATTACCATGGGGATGCCGTTGTCTCCACCTGATCGAATGCGCTCGTCCAAAGCCACTTCACCCAACAGCTCGGTTTCCAGGTTTTGCGCTGCCTGCTTCCCTCCACCTTGCCCAAAGAGTTGTTGCCTCTTTCCTGTTTCGGGGTCTTCCAGATAGCTCATGTTTTCCACCACGCCGAGCAAGGGGACGTTAACCGAATTGAACATGCGGGCTCCCCTGCGCGCTACGTTCACGGCTGCAGCCTGGGGTGTAGTCACTATCACGGCACCGCTCAAGGGAAGTGTTTGCACTAGAGAGAGCTGAGCGTCTCCGGTGCCTGGAGGCAGATCCACCACCATCATCTTCAATGGTCCCCACTCAACGTTGAGAGCGAATTGTTGAATGGTCTTCATGACCATCGGACCTCGCCACACAACCGGTGCGTCCTCGTCTATCAAGAATCCCATCGACATGAGGCGAACGCCGAAGTTTTCCAAGGGTACCAATCGATCACTATTTATTTCGGGTCGGCCTTCCGCACCAATCATCAAGGGAACGGAAGGCCCGTAGATATCACAATCCATTAGCCCGATTCCTCCGTTGCCCCCCATTATTTGTTCGAAGGAGCAGGCTAGGTTGACGGCAAAGGTAGATTTTCCGACGCCTCCTTTGCCACTGGCAACCGCCACTATGTGATCAACCTCGGAGAGTGTTTCGCTTGCAGGCATCGCTTTCTCAGGGCTAGATGCTGGCNCGGATGACTTTTTGACAACCACGGNGANTTCCACTTTGTCGANGCCATCGATTTGAGCCAAGTTATCCTCGATGCTTTTCTTTATTTGATTCGGAACCGTTGGATCGGCGTTGGTAACTTCAATGGATACTTTGGCTACCCCATTTTCAAAGGCAACTGCTTGGACTAGGCCAAACGATACGATGTCCCGGCTGAATCCGGGATACTTTACCTGTTCGAGGGCTGCGGTAATAATCTCTCTGTTCATTGAATGTTTGGAATTTTCTTAAAGTAAAAGGTGCAACTATTAAGTTTTTTTACGAGTTAGCAAAATGAAATAAATTTTTTCGAGCATTTCTCCCTTTCTTTAGTCCAAGTTCTTGAATAGGGGGGTTTTCTCTTGCAGTTCATTTGTTTTGGAAGAAAGGTCAGGAATGAAGGATGGAGGTCTTATGATAATTCGTTTGTTTTGTGTTTTGTGTTGGTTTTTCTCGCCGGTGCTTGCTTGTTGGGCGCAGAAAGGGACAATTGATCTTGGTACCGTTGTAACAGAAGGGGACAGAAAGGTCTTTCGTTTGGATTTTGGCCGAACAGATGCCCTTTTAATCAATCATGCCAAGGCTGCTTTTCGACTGCATGGAGCTTATGTTTTCATGGCTCCTCCCGCCAGAGGTGACTTTAGTTTTGAATTCCGAACTGTGGGGAATGGGCTGGTGGAACTACAGATTTCAACGGGAACGCCCCGCAGAAGCCTCCTCCGCAAAGTTGTTCGTGGGTCAGATTCCACCTCAGCTTTATTGCATGCTTGTGACGAAGCCGTTTTGGCGACCACTGGTGTTCCCGGTTTCTTTTCCGGCAAGCTGGCTTACATCTCCGATCTGTCTTCACATAAGGAAATTTATATTGTGGANCCTCTTTTTTTGCGGGCCAAAAACATTACGCAGTTTAGGGCCATTTGCTTTAATCCAAGTTGGTCGTCAGCCGGCAATGGTATTTTCTTCACAAGTACCAAAAGCAAATCTAACGATGTATTCTTAATGGACCTATACACCAACAAGCATAGGACGGTGGCCAAATACAAGGGAAGTAATCTGTCAGGAGTCCAAAGTCCCGTTGGAAAAAAAATTGCGTTCATTCTCTCCTCTTCGGGAAATCCCGAACTTTGGTTGGCTGATGTGCTGGGGGCTAGACCAAGACGATTGACTCGAAACAATTCAAACGAGTCGGGACCGTGTTGGTCGCCAGACGGGCGCCGCATGATCATTACTTCTGATATTTCGGGAAAACCTCAGTTGTACCAAGTTTCCTTGACCAATGGAAAGTTGTCTAGAATTCCCACCTCGATTAGCCGCCATTGTTCCGAAGCTTCTTGGAACCCGAGGAATCCCAACCGTATTGTTTTTACAGCTGCAGTTGCTGGAGGTTTCCAGTTGGCTGAATATGATATCTCTCGCAGAAGGAGTAGATGGCTCACTTCGGGCTCGGCTGATTCCCTGCAACCGGAATGGGCAAACGATGGTCGTCATGTCTTTTTCACCGAACGTAATAGAGGCGCAAGTCGCTTGATGATCATCGATGCCGGTTCCGACGAGGAAGCCGCAAACCTCTCTTCGCCGAGCAAGGTAAAGCCTGTTAAATTACATAATAACGGTTATGGTAATCCATCTCAGCCGACCTTCTTCTACAAGTAACCAATAGCAGGTCAGCTATCGGTTGGTTGAGTCGCCTTTTAGCGGCGACACTCTTGAATCACTCTCAACCAGATTTCACGTAAATCCAAAAGGCGTTTTCTAACGTCTTCCTGATATTTGGGTAGCGATGGAAGGTGAGGATGCAGATTCGACAGGTGCGAATTCATTCTCAAGGTCTCGTTTAAAGCCGAATGGGCTTGCTTGAAATGGCAAACCGCTAACTGGTTGTCCCCAAGATCGAGGCATTGTACGCCAAGAGAAGCGTGCATTTCGCCATCGCGTAGGCTGGACGCATATTTCCAGACGAACTGAGCATCTGTTTTGGCCCCTCCCACGGAGAGGAAATGTTCCCAGTTTTTGCGTGCGTGCAGGTATAGCGCCGCCGTCGCAATGTAAACAGGGTGGCGATGAATGGTATAGGGCGCGTTTGCTCCAAAAGATTCCTCGCATGAGATTTCATCCGTGGCTTCGTCCGGGACCTCGNCGTCTTCTCCGATCGCCCAATCCTCTCGGTCCCAACCCATTAGATGAGCGGCTTCATCCAAGCGGTTCGCTCGTTCGATCACACTATTGTATATTGTGATGAAACGTGTGATTTCAGAGTCCGAGGAGGAAAGATACTTCTGCCATTCGGATTCTCCCCAAGCTATTTCTTCAGCATCATCCCACTCTCCGTCGAAGTGGAAATTATCAAAATCGTATTGGCTCATGAGGAGGTTGGGATTGCCCAACGTTGTCCAACAATTCATTCTTTGCTGAAGCAATGGTCAAACTTTTTTATTCGGGCAATTCGAAGAACGGCTTGTCGATCGTGTTTCCCGCCAAGGAAAAAATATAATTGTGGCTGATACTGATACTTTTTTTCTACGGGTTCTCTTTGACGGAAGGGTGCAGGGGGTTGGTTTTCGCTGGTCCACGCTTACTGTGGCGAAAGATTTTGCGATCACTGGTTTCGTCAAGAATCTACCTGATGGCAAAGTGGAACTGCATGCGGAAGGAGAGGAGATCGTGGTCAGGGCTTTTCTTGAAGCCTTGCGATCTAAAATGGCCCTCTTCGTCGAAGGTTGTCAGGTAGTCGAGGAAAGAGCTCCACAGCGATACGAGGATTTCTCGATTGCCTATTGAATCATTTACTTAAGTCGGCAGCGTTGCAAGGCCATCAAGGCCATGGCCGTCCCGTATTGTTGGTGGTAGTCGTAGAACGGAAAGTCCCACCAGCTACCATCTTTCTCCTGCAACGGAACCAAGATTGCAGCCAGATGTTTTTGATAGAGGCTTTGTTCCTTCTGGGGGAGGGCTTTAATGCAAAAGGCGGCGTAATAGTGGCCATAGTAGTAGAAGTACCCTGCCACCGCGAACCACGACTCGTGAGGAATTGGTCTCTTGCGGGCCACGTCAAGCCAACCGTTTCGGGCAATGAGGCGATCAAGACAAAGCTTGTGTACGTCGCTCGTCACCGAAGCATCTCCCCACAGATCGAGGGCTAGATTACAAGGATGGGACCGCCCCAGGCTTCCTCCCGGTCGATTGATTCCGCGTCGCGGTTTCCATTTGAGGTATTCCCCGTAAAGATAACTGTGGTCGGGTAGCCGTTGCCTCTGGATTGCGTCGTAAGCTTTCTTTACCATTTTAGCCGGACTATCGATACCCGCTTGTTTTGCTTCGTGTAGGGCGATCAAGGCAGTCGCGTTTACAAAGGAGATGGAACTGCCTGAGGGTTGCTTGGTCTGGGCGTTGAAATCATAGTATCCCCAGCCACCATCTATGGATTCATAACGTTGCAACATCCCAATCTGATGATTGATCACCTTATCGATTCGTTGCAGGCGGGTGGCGTTGGCATCCGTGTTTGCCTTCAACCGGCTCTTCATCCGAACGAGAGCTTGGATGCCATAGGCATGAGCCCAGACATTGTAGATGGCAACGGGGGTGGCACGCCTGAGATAGGGAAGCTTTTCTAGCAGGTGATTTTCACCTCGCAGGATCGTTTCCGCGTATGTGGGATCGTTGCTCTTGATCTCAATTAGGGCAGCAGTGCAAAGCGAGGTTACGGCAAGTTGAAAGGCGCGATGGGAGCCAGGGACAGGTGCGAATATGTTCATGCCCTTGGTGTTTCGGGGGGAACCCCACGAGCCATTTGGATTCTGTTTGGCCTGCAGGAAGGAGCAGCCCTTGTCGACAGCCTGTTTGACTGCAGCTTGTGTAGGGAATTCAACCTCGGGTAGCCGATCGGGACGTTCGACTTGGGCAAAGGTGGTTCCGATGACTAGAAACCAAAGTCCCGAACTGGCGAACAATCTCTTCAAATCATGACTTCCACTGGATTTGAACCCCATTGGTTCAAAGATTTATTTACCGGGTTTTTCAGCGAGGATTTTCTGCCCGTCCTTGAGTCCACCGAGTATTTCGGTTAGGTTCCCCGATTTCTTGCCCACCTTGATTACTTTGCGAGTGGGCTTCTTTCCTTCTCGGTGAATGTATGCAATCCATCCCTCGCCCTTTTTTTCATCCTTGAATACGGCGGAAGAGGGAACCACCAAGGCCCTTTCGCTGCGATAAGTTACGATCTCGATCTTGCCGTTCATGCCGGGGAGCAGATCCGGAGCATCCTTCGGCATGGAAACATCCACCATCACGTCAAATTGACCAGGGGCCACCGGAGTTGCGGAAATTTCTCTGACAGTGCCTGAGAGTTGAAGATCAGGATAGGCTATTGTCTTCACTTTACCTTTGGCCCCCGGCTGTAATTTTCGAATGTCTTTTTCGGTCAGCGTAGCTCGCATGAAGATAGGCCCCTGACCGACTATGGTCATAAAGACTTCATGGGGTTTGAGGACTCCCCCTCTCCGCAGGCGATTCTTGAGGGTGCCAGCGCCTGACCATTTCCCTCTGTCGAAAGAACCCCGATAGACGACCCCTGAGGCGGGCGAGGGCACTTTCATTGCCTTGCGGTCGTGTTCAAGTCGGGAAAGGCTTTCAGAGGCCTTCTCGCGCTGCCGTTCGAGCTTTTTTGATTCCAGTTGCTTCTTTGCTAGTTCGGCGGGCTTTATCTTTAAAGCTGCCTGCAGTGCCAGTTGATTCCGTTTGGCCGCTTCCCGAATACTTTTGCCTTCACGGGGAATATTGAATTGCAAAGTTTCCTCGTGGCGTATCTTGGCCCCTTCCAAGGAAAAGTTGGCTCTCTCCACTGCATTCTCGGCTCTCTGGAGAATGATTTCCTCAGTTTCCTCGGTCAGGTCATCGGCTTCGTACATTTTCTTTAGTTGTTTCAATTCCTCCTGAAGGTAGGAGAGATTATCCTTGTAGGTCTTCAAATTGAATTCGGCGGCTTTTTCGCTATGGGGCCGATTGATTTTTTGGTATCGAGCCAGGTCTTCCTGTGTTTCCTTGTCCTTTTGTTGCAGAGTGGTTAGCTCCATCGGAATCATGATTTCCGCAAGCTTCAGGTCTGCCTTGGCGATTTGTCTGTCGAGATCCATGATGACCAACTCGTTCCGCGTGTTACGAATTTTCTCATCGATTTTTTCCATGTTCAATGAGACGAGGGATTCTCCTTTCTTAACCGTTGCGCCTTGGGGGAGGGCATCAAGCACCAAGAGCTCCCCCCAGGATTTAGTAGTAATGAAAACCTCCTCCATGCGAGAGCTTTCAAACAATCCCTGGAGTTCGACCTTGATTTCAAAAGGCTTGCGATCGACTTCGTGAGTTTTCGGTTCAGCCGGTTGATTCTTTTCTTCCTCAGATGAGTTATTTGCGGTTTGATTGGAATCCCCCGTTCCCTTGGAAGAATTCTCAGGCTTTGCGTCGTCTGCGGTGAATGCGTTGACTGCAAAAAGCAAATGAACGATTAGACCAACAAATAGGGGGTTTGAGAATTTCATGAGAAAAGAGAATGGTTGAGGCTAAGCTGGTCCCGGATTTGGGATTCAAATGGGTTTAGAGCGAACGGTTTTAATCTACAAGCTGAATTGACCGATTTGTTTTGGATTTGGAAAAGAAACCACTCCATTAAATCTGATGGATGGAAGACCTGTCCTTGCAATGCTAGAAGCTTGATGAGCAAACGAGCCTTACGAGTTCGAAAGAGTCAGGCGTTGGTTGTCGCCTGAAAAATCAAGATGTCTACCAGCGGATTCAGCCGATGGAATCCACTTGCTTCACTTCCAACGGGAAAGTTACACGGCTCTTGTTCCTTTGAATCATACGCAGCACCGCTTGGATACTTTTGTCCAATAGGTATTCCGGATCCAGATCCAAGGCGGCAGCAGCTTCGCGCAGACTGTCACTGGTTGACTCGCGGCAAATGAGCGAACCAGAACCTGTTTTGATGTCAGAATCGTTGTTGCCAAATTGTGGCAACGGTTCGGACGAGGAATCTTCGATAGGATCAGATTGTTTGATGCGGTTTTCTCTGGTGGCTTCTTCCATGGATTGTTCGTTTGTTGGTGGATTTATTGCAAGTCGGTCGAATCCGGCTGGTTCGCTATCAGTATCTTCGCCTTTGAATCGTTGGGCGATGTGTTCCAAGTCGCGGTCTTGTTCCAAGGCCGCCAGGCGTTCGGATGCGATGAGGATACGTTCTTCCAACGAGGATTCCTCGCTGTCCAAGTCCCCATCTTCGTAGCCCTCTTTTCCTTCACCCTTTATTTCTTGGAGGTTTCCCTGAAGATCCGCAATGCGGTTGTTGAGGGTTTCCTGTTCGGAAAGTGCATCATTCAAATTGCTTTTCAATTCACTTGCCTGACGTGATTCCTCCAGTCGACCAGTGATTGCTTCCTTTTCCTTTTTTAGCTCGTCGATTGCCCATTTAAGAGAGTGGATTTGTTCCTCCCTTAGTTCCCTCTGCTCTTTGCTCGTCATGACTAAAATTACTGTTGGTGGCTGTCTGCCCAAATGTAAGTTCAACTTGTTACGATCGCCAATAACCGAGCGCCCCCCCAGGCTCCCCATCATTTGCAACCCCGTCTAGACGGAAAGACAAATACTTTGAGTCAAACGTTCAACCTTCTTTTTTCCAAAATCATACTAAAGTTATTCACATCTTGTTGGAAACCGCATGTGAACAGGGATTAACGCGATCGAAATAAATTCGGCCCTAATCCATTGATTTCATTGGAATTTCCATCGAACTTAGCTTGCAGAATTTCCGGCGACTGGAATTCAGCCTTTCTCTTTTCCCGTGACCAAGTTGAAGAGATCGGCCAATTTTCCAGTTAGGTTCTTGCGCTCAAAGTTTTTCATTTCCGGATGCAAGTCGCTGGAATCAGGTTTCTTGGAAAAACTTATGGCGTGATCAACTGCTTCGGCGATTGCCTTGATGTTTTCGGGGGCGCTTGTGAATGCGCGTTGCACGGGTTTCAGGAATTTCCATAGCGCGCCATCTTTGGGACAGGTCGCCAGGATGGGTACTCCGGATCGAAGATACTCGAATATTTTCCCCGTCAGTACTCCATCGTTTCTGGGATCATTGCCCACCAAAGTAACTAACGCATGACAGCTGCTCATGAGTTCCAGGCATTCGTGGTGAGGGAGGTATGGAATGATTTCGACATCGAGATGATCGAATGTCTTAATTTTTTTCCGCGAAGGTAAATCCACCGGACCCACGAAGATGATTCGCGGTTCCTTATTGGGGTGGCTTTCGACGTATCTTTCCACTCCGCGGAGAAAGTTGGTCGGGTCACGATCCCCGAAGATGGCGCCAAAATATCCGATCGTCACTTCAGGACTTTTGGAAGAATCGTTAGCTTGAAAGTCTTCCTCGTCGAAGCCGTTTGGAATTATGGATACCTTGCTGGAGCAAATTTCTTTGAAATAGTCGGCCAAGGGTCTTGAGATCGTGATCAGATGATCGACGTTTCTTGCTATGCAGCGCTCCATTCCCGATTCCATTCGTTCTCGTAAATGGCTTTGCGGTAGGCGATAGGGGTCATGAAGCCATCCGTCCTTGAAGTCTGCAATCCATGGTAGACCAGTTATTTTCTTCAATGACAAGCCGATTGCGTGGGTTGAATGGGGCGGGCTATTTGTCAGGATCAAATCATATGGTTTGGCCATGTGGAGCCATAGCGCCTTGGCGATGGCAAAAGGAATCCAGCCCGCCCGAGTGTCAGGCACCATGAGTTTGCCGGGCAGGGTTTCCCCGAACCACTTCAAGCATCCTTTGAGTACGGGGGACGCATTCGGGTGTTCGTCTTTCCATTTGCGGAATTTTCCGACCGGGTGAAAAGATCCCGTGGAGACTATTTCGCAGTTTACTTGTTCGAGGAGCGTTTCATCTGTTACCCAGGCCCCCATGGGCTTAACTGTCAATACCGTTGGATCCCAACCGAATTGAGGTAGGTATTTAGCGAATTTCAGGGCCCTGAATACTCCGCCAGCACCAACTGGCGGAAAGAAATAGCATATGAAAAGTACCCTTTTTCTATTTTCGTCAGTCACTTCGGGAAATGCGTGTTGGATCAGGGCGACAAGGAGAAACGATTCAACCATGCGCCGAAACAGGCGAAGCGCCACAATTGAAAAGTGAATTTCTTTTCTCCGCTCAAGAGAGCTCTCACTTCAGTTCGTGTTTCATTTGGGGCAAGGATGCCATTGCTCGCCTCGATAGCTTGATCGACCAATTGTTCGAACGCCTTTGGCTCTTGTCTTCGAATCCAGGATTCTTCGGGCGTTGCGAAGCCGAGCTTGTCTCGACGATTCAAAATGGGATCAGGCACGATGCCTTTCATGGCATCTCTAAGCAGCTTTTTCGTTGTACCACCCGTTAACCTATGTTCACCGGGAGTTGACAAAACGTATTCGACTAAGCGGTGATCGAGGAATGGCACTCGAGCCTCGATCGAATGAGCCATGGAATTTCTGTCTTCCCAGTGTAGCAGCATTTGGAGATTGCGTTTCCTTATCATCGCCCGGGCCAAGCTTTCCGTCGTGCAATCACGAGTGCCCAAGGACTCGAACAAGTCGTCAGGATTGGCTCCAAGTTTCCTAAAGTTCAACCAGTCTGGTTTCTCGCGACCTTCCATTGAGGGTGACTTCAACCAATCGGCCAAGCTTCGAAAGCTACTTCCCCTCCATGCTCTGACTGCCTTTATCTCTTCCCGCAATTCGCTCGTCCGACCTTTGGCCCTAAGGTATCGGAGATGATTCTTTACAAAGGTATCGTAACCAGCGAATTGCTCATCCGCTCCTTGTCCGTCCAGCATGACAGTTACATCATTTGCTTTGGCCGAGCGGAAGACTTCGGATTGGGCGTATATGCTGGTAGACCCAAACGGTTCGTCCTGCATCCAAACCAACTCAGACAAGTTCATCAGAATTTCATTTGATTTCGGAAGAACTTGAACGGGAGTGGTTCGGGTGTTTTGCGAAACCAAGTCACTCCATTGGCTTTCGTCTTTGGGATCTCCGGGGAAGCTTGCGGTGAAGGTTTTGGGAGGAGTTGCGGTATTGTCTGTAAGTTGATCGATCAGGCAGACAATGCTCGAAGAATCAATGCCACCCGAAAGACAAGAGCCCACGGTGACGTCCGAACGTAGCCTCAGTCGAACCGAGTCGGCAAGGAGTCTTTGGGTTTCCTTGACGGAATTCTTGAGCGAAATCCCTATAATCCGATCCGGCAGTTTATACCATTTCTCCACCGTCAATCTTGGCTCGCCTCTTGCGTTGGGGGCACTGGTTCGGATCATTCCTCCGGGAGGCACTTGGTTCACGCCCTCGAAGCAAGTTTCATCGGTGTGATCCGTCAGAGCCCATGCAAGGTAATCGTAGCACCTTTGGCCATTTAGGTTAGGCACCCAGTCGTTGAGTGCGGTGAACTGCTTTATTTCTGAGGCAAAGGCTATGCCGCCGGTTGAGGTCTGGTAGTAATACAGAGGTTTGATTCCGAATCTGTCGCGAACGGCATAGATACATTGCTCCTCGGTATCAAGCAGTACGAATGCGAACATTCCGTTGAATCGCTTCAAGCAATCCTCCCCCCATTCCATCCACGCCGCCAGCAGCACTTCGGTGTCGGTTTTGCTGCGGAAGGCATGTCCTTTTCCTTCCAGTTCCTGTCTTAATTCCGGATGATTGTAGATTTCACCGTTGTAGACTAAGTGAAGCTTCCCGGTGGGGTGGGACATGGGTTGGTGGCCAGCATGCGATAGGTCGATGATCGAAAGCCTGCGATGACCCAAGGCGATTCGCATCTCAACGCTGGATGAAAGGGAGCCTTGTTTCCAGCGAAGTGGCGACCCTTCAAACTCATCTAAGCTGAGGAATCCCTCGTCGTCGGGTCCCCTGTGATCAACCAATTCCATCATCCGAACAAGTTGGTCGGAAGAACGGGGCGAGGCTTCTAGCCATGCAGCTATACCGCACATTTACAAAGGTAAGTTTGTGCTTGGCGATTTTTTCGCAGATGGCGATGCCTGGTTCTCATTTGCATGCCTCGACTTGCTCCGCGAAAGGCTTTCGGAAGGGGGAATCATTCCTTCTTTTGTAGCTTCTGTCGAATTTCGTCCAAGAGGGGTTCTGATAGCGGGATCTTTCCAGAGGAACGTAACTTCGGTATATTCGCAAAGAAATCAGTGAAAGGGGAAAAGATTCGATTGGACGCGATGTTTTCATCAAATTGTTGCTTTGCTTCTTCCTCAAGGCCAATCAGGGCGAGGAAGAAAGTTGCCATGAGGCGATCCCAAGCAAGTCCGTTTATCCATTTTTCAAGATATCCCATGGACAAAATTTTGGTCACCGCTTCATCGATGTCAGGAAGTGAGTCATTGGCTATTCCCAAAAACAAAAACAAATGTCCGTGCGCCAGATTCAGGTTGCTGGAATCGCTGTATGTCGGGGCCAAGGTCTGGCATGCTTCCGAGTTTCCGTTCACCAGTCCCCAGAAGTTCAACAGGACCCGATAGAGTCGGTCGTTTGCAGGATGGGCTGCAAACACTTTTGAAATGGCGTCCATATGCTCCTCGACCAGATTGAGGGCCGACAGAAACCTGAACAAGGGATTTGGCATGTAGGGAGAGACGAGGTTCGAATTCACTTGTTTAACCAATAGATTGGCCAATCCCTGGAATTCCTGCTTTCTGGCGTTCAGGCTCTCGCTTTGGATTTCGTTGTAATCGGTATGTGAGGCCCAAATTGATCTTGCGACGTCCACTATTACGCCAGACTTTCTCCAAGTGGAAATATCCTCAGCGACTCGTTCCAACCATGTCGGATCCTTTCGGGTTAGGTTCCTGATAAGTCGACTGGCTACTTCAGCATCCGGCTGGAGCGTTAACAGATGTTCGCTCAGCAGATCGGCAATTGCGCTTGTCAGGGCAATGCTTCCAGTCACCTCGGAACGCCGGAGCAGGCCAATGATGGACTGAGTGAAGTTCGGATGGACCATCCAGGGTCTTGGGGTTAGGGTGACGTCAAAATTATTGCTGTCCAATGGCGGGAGATCGCAATCGGGAACCGGTTCGAAATCGCCTTCGTTTCCAAATCGACTAATATCATGACCGTTGGGACAAGAGGGAAGGCGTGACTGACCACTTTTCCTTTCTTCGATCATGCTCCGCCAAAGGGAGCTGGGTGCTTCCAATGGTTGTTCATCTCTTTGTTTCAACGGCTTTTCCGCGTTCTCTACCTTTGCTCGCTTAACTGCCTTCGAGAGCAGTCCTCTGGTGGAAAGGCCTGCTCTGCCGTAATTGTTGTATGTGACGTAGTGCTCAAGCTCCTCGGCATTGAAACGAAGCGGGCTGCATGGTTCCTCTAGGGGAAAGATGCAGGGAATCCCCAATTGGTTGGCTGAACGGATTAGAAAGTGTCCCAAGGCAGGATCTCCTGTCACGGCTAGGACTGCGCTCGCCTTCGCCAAACTGCTCGTCAGTTCCAGATCCTTGGATGAATCAGGCTCAATACAGATCACCTCCAAGTTCTTGTCTTCTTCCATGTTCCCAAGGATCGAGGCGACTTTTTCATTTATCAGGCCCGAAACCATTGAACTTGGATCGACCACCCAAAGCAAATGCCCTTTTGCATTGCTGGCTCTCCTGCAAAGAGGCGGAATGGCAGGAGCGACGAAGGAAAAGCAAGGAGGGAGCGAGATCGCGGAAGATTCCTCATCCTGCTCGCCCTCGTTAACATTACTTTCTTCCGGCAGGAAGTCCGATACAATGAGATCGCACTGTTGGACGAAAGGACGCTCAAGCAATGCCTTCAAGTCAGAATTCGAGCGTCGATTCGCCAGAGTCACCTTTTTTACCTCGCTTTGCCCATTCCAATCAGAAGCGGGATCGGATCCATCACAGGACAACAAGCCAAAGGGTTGGTTTTCGGCAGCGAAGGCTTCAATTGACTCCCATGTGCGTTCTTTTAGATCGACAGGTGGATCCAGCAACTGGCTCAAAGCTACTTGTTCTTCTTCACCGGAGACGATGAACTGCAGGTTTTCGTCCACGATAAGTCCATGCCATGTCGGAACCACCGATTTTTGGGCGAACTGCAAGAATTCTTTTGCCATGCATAATATTGGGAATTTGCTCTCTGCATTCATCGGCCTAAACGCAATTTTCGAATAATTGTGATGACAATGGACTGGATTGCGGAGCTGGAAGCCATGGAGATTCTCTCTTCAGCTTTGGCGCCGTGGTACGAAATGAGTTGAAAAAAGTGCGGATATGGTAAATTTTTCCTACTAGTTGAAACTCAATGAATGACTGTTCCTGATAAGAATGGCAATCGAGAAGATAGTTGTCGTAGATGATGAGATGATGATCCGCAAGTCGCTGGAGACCCAGTTGCGGAACAAGCGCTATTCGGTGGCTTCCGCTGAGGATTTGAAGGGTGCCCGCAAGATTCTTTCTCGAGATGCCTTCGACCTCGTTTTTCTCGATATGCGTTTGCCTGATGGCGATGGCATGGAGTTGCTTGAGGAATTGGCCGTCAAGGCAGATGGTCCCATGGTTGTCATGATGACTGGCTTTGGATCCGTCGAGTCCGCCGTCGCCTGCATGCAAACCGGTGCTTTTGATTATGTCCTCAAACCATTTTCCTTCGATCAGGTTGAAGTGGTCGTGGACCGAGCCGCATCTTTTGACAAGATGAAATTGGTTAATCGCTATTACGTTGAGGAGGAGGGCTCCGTGGCGAGTGAGATAGTCGGAAAGTCCCCCGCGATCAATCACCTCAAGGAAATGGTGATGAAGGTCGCCAAGACAGAAGCTTCTGTTTTGGTTACCGGAGAAAATGGCACTGGCAAGGAGCTAGTGGCCAAAGAATTGCATAAGAATAGTTTGCTCACCGACCAGCCTTACATTCGCGTTAATTGCGCCGCCATCTCGGAAACACTTATGGAAAGCGAGTTCTTTGGACATGAGAAAGGTTCGTTCACGGGAGCAACCCAAAGGCGAGAAGGGCGCTTCGAATTGGCCGATGGAGGAACAATTTTACTTGATGAGATCAGTGAAATTGCACCTTCTCTCCAGGCAAAGCTTCTGCGCGTTCTACAAGAGAAGGAATTTGAACGAGTTGGGGGAGACAAGACCATCCAAGTCAAGGTGCGCGTTTTGACCACCACCAATCGAAACCTGATCGAAGAAGTTCAGAAAGGAAACTTTCGGGAGGATTTGTATTATCGTTTGAATGTGTTTCCCATAGAGGTGCCTCCTTTGCGTGATCGCGTCGAGGACATCCCTTTGCTTGCTGAAACATTCCTGACTCGCCAAGCTAGAAAGCATGGTTTGTCCCAGGCAAAGTTTTCCAAACAGGCCCTGACTGCCATGCTAGCTCATTCTTGGCCGGGAAATGTTAGGGAGCTTGAGAACTCCGTCGAGAGAGCTGTCATTCTTGCTGAACAAGGAAAAGCCATTGGTCCCGAATTGCTTGGCCTCGGCACAAGCTCGGTTTCATTGAACAAGCGAACTTCCCCTTCGACAAAGGCATCCAACGGGTCCCCTGTTATTTCGCCCAAAGGTAGCGCCGGTGAAGTAGAAATACCTACTATGGAGCAGATAGAGAAGGAGCACATTTTACTAGCGCTTCAATCCACTGGTGGAAATCGGACGAAAACCGCCGACTTGCTCGAAATAAACGTTCGCACTCTCCGAAACAAAATTCGCCAGTACAAACTCGATGGAGCCGAGGTGCCCTGAGGAACGCCTTCTTTTCGATGTTCGGGATAATTTGCCTTTTCCCAAAATAAATCTCGCCTTGGGTAGGCAGGTTGCACTGGTTTTCGCGCACTGTTTGCTTTGTCTCTGAAATGCCTTGAATCGAATTTTCACGCCTCTGAAATCAGGATCCTGAGAATGCTTCAACTCATTTTCGGGCATGTCAAATTGCTCTACATTGGCACTGGCTTAAATTCGATTTGGCTTGCGACCACTCATTCCTCGCCCTAACGGCGTTATGGTTTCCCATGATCATACCAAAGGCAAAGAAGCTTACCAAGGCCCAACGCAAGGAAATTGACGCCATCGTCGGGTCTTTCGGTTGCACCGTGTTGGAGATAGTGGGAGTCAATCGATGCGTCTATGCAATCCTTGGGGACGAGACACACAAATTGATGTTCAATCGCATCCTTGGATTGGATTACGTTTCCCGAGTCGATCTCATTGAGTCGACCCACAAGCTTGTTGGCCGCAAGTCAGCGTTGGCTGACCACAAAGTGAAAGTTGGCGCCGCCACGGTGGGCCTTGACGGTCCTTTTTTCATGGGAGGGCATTGCGCCGTCGATCCGCGCAACCCAAACCTTTACATGGAAACCGCTGAGGCCCTGAAGGAAGCGGGCGTGCACGCTTTGCGCGGTGGGGTCTGGAAGCCTCGAACCAATCCTTATTCATATCAAGGATCCGTTGACGCGATGACCATTGCGGTGGAGGCAAAGGAGCGTACGGGATTGCCTCTCGACGTAGAGGTGATGGATTTGGAGCAACTGGAGATAGCTTTGGATGCAGGTGTCGACGTACTCCAGATTGGGACTAGAAACGCACTTAACTATTCGCTTCTAAAGGAGGTTGGCAATAGGACTGCTGGCACATCCACGGTCGTCTTGCTGAAGCGTGGGCGACATATTGCTCCGGTGGACGAATTCTTAGCCGCCGCCGAGTATGTGGTGGCAGGAGGAAATCCAAACCTTTTACTTTGCCCTCGAGGTACCACCCCGGCTCTCGATGGTTACCGCAATCAACCGGACGAATCGATTACCCCTCTAATCAAGGGAAAGAGCTGGTTGCCGGTTGTCGTCGACCCATCGCACAGCGTCGGGCATGCTCGCTATGTTCCCTCTTGTTGCTTGGCGGCCATTGCTTACGGAGCTGATGGCTTGTGCATCGAGGCTCACGTCGAGCCATCACGCGGCATAGGAGATGATCCCAAGCAAGCTGTAACCCCTGAGGTCTTTGCGGAAATCATTTCCACTTGCCGTGAGATTTGGCCCTGCCGTTACGAATTCAAGTAAACGCTATTCGCCGAGTCTTCCGCTTGTGCTCAAGTAGTTGATCGCATAATCTGCCACGGCTTCTTCCAGGTCGAACAAGTTGTCCCGGTAGCCTGACTCCCTCAGCTTTGTTATCTTCGCCTCGGTGAAATACTGATATTTTTCCCGTATGGATTCGGGCATGTCTATGAACTCAATCTGAGGCTCGCGGTTGAGCGCCGAAAAAATCGCATTCGCCAAGTCGAGCCAAGTCTTCGCTTGGCCCGAGCCTAGATTGAAAAGTCCGTTGGCATGATTGTTTTCGGCAAGGAAAAGTGTCATCCGAACAGCATCCTTGACATAAAGAAAGTCACGTTTCTGTTTGCCGTCCTCATAGTCGGGGCGATGGCTTTTGAAAAGTTGGACTTTACCTGTATCCCGAATTTGACCGAAGGATTTGTGCACGACGCTTCGCATGTCTTCCTTGTGGTCTTCGTTTGGCCCATAAACGTTAAAATACTTTAGGCCCACGCAATGAGACAGCATACCTGTGTCACGAGCGTGCAGATCGAATTTGTGCTTCGATAGCCCATACAGGTTGAGCGGTTGAAATCGCTCGAGATCCTCGACCATATCGTCCATGCCAGCGGAACCGTCCCCATAGGTAGCCGCCGATGAGGCGTAGACGAATCGAATATCTTTTCCAAGAGCCCAGTCCGCGAGCTCTTTTGTATACTTGAAGTTGTTGTCATCCAAGTATTTGGAGTTTGTTTCAGTTGTGCTTGAGCAGGCTCCGAGATGAAGAATAGTACGTATTTCGGACAGTTCTTTTGAGTCAACTTTTACCAACGATCGCAAATCTCCCGCATCCAAATATCTGGCGTAACGAAGAGGGTTCAGGTTACGTTTCTTAGGTGAATCATCCTCCATGAAGTCGGTCACCCAAATATTTTCCAAATCCCTTAGATTGAGAGCCCACACCAAAGCACTGCCGATGAACCCGGCTCCGCCAGTTACAAGAGTTATTCCTGCGCTCAGGTCATGCATCGGGTCGAGACAATTCAAGTGAACGGTCACGAGCGGCCACCACTGCATCAGCGACCAATTTCCGGAAGTTACCCTTTGCAAATTGCTCGAGGGCTGCTAGCGTCGTGCCTTTGGGGGAGGACACGTAATTTCGGAGGGTTTCGGGATGTTCCTCGCTCCTTGCCATTAACCGACCCGATCCAAGAATTGTCTCGATTGCCAAAGTGCGAGCGAAGTCCTTTTCGAGACCGATCTTTTCTCCCGCTTCTTCCAAGGCACAGGCAAATTCAAAGACATAACCAGGTCCACTCCCACTCATCGCCGTGACCAAGTCAATTTGGGGCTCGTCCACCGCAAAGACCTTGCCTAGCGAGCCGAGGATACGTTCAACGTCAGTCTTCGCGTCCTCGTCTGCGTTTCCTGCGAATGCGTAGGCCGTCACCCCTGCTCCGATTTGGCCAGGTGTGTTGGGCATGGAGCGAATAAGATGACGTGCCTTGGGGAAGGTTTGAGCCAAGGTCTCAAGGGTTATTCCAGCCATTATGGAGAGAACCGTGCAGCTGGATGTCCATTCAGATAGACCTGTGTCCAAAGTGTTGAACTGCTGGGGTTTACATCCGAGAAGCAATCTTTTGGAACCCTCCAGAAGTAAATCTTCCAAAGTTTCGGCGCTACCGATTCCCGTGGCTTCGGCTAATTTTTCCGAGGTGCCGTCCGGAGCGCTCACGCAGGCCATTTCCTTTGGCTGAAAAATATTTTTAGTCAGCAGTCCGTTGACAATTGCGGACACCATTTTCCCAGCCCCGACAAATGCGATTTCAAGCTTCATTAGATTAAGGAAAACTTAGTGAAGTGAGTTTGTCGATTCTTCCTGCTCTTTGACTTTCACTTGACCGCGTATTACGATAGTTCGGCAAGCCCAGTCGTGTCCTGTCATCCGACGGTGGTTGAATAGCGCGACAAGATAGCTCAAAGCCAAGTACTGCTGGACCAAAGCTATGGCTTTAAGGAAAGACCTAAACAAGGCGATGCCAGTCCCGGGAGCATTCCCATCCGTCAAGTTAATGGTTGCCAAGGAAAACATTCTTTTACCGAGCGAAGATCCAGCGAAAAAACGCTCTCCTACAAACCAATAGGTTATTGCCGTGCACAAGAAGCTTAAGATTGCTGCCTCCATCATCGCGATCCAACTGGGCTCCTGAATTAGGTTTTCCAGCAATCGCTGCATTGCTTCATTGGCAGTGCGATCTCCTCTGTTTGCGGCTTCCTTCAAGGTGAGCATTTCATCGTTATATCTTTCCATTGTCTTTCGTCCGCTGGCAATTTCATCAGGGAAAAAGCCTTTCACCAGGATCAGAGAAGCGAAGATCACAAAGATGCAATCCATCACGAATGCCAACATTCGCAGAAAGAGAGGAGCGGGCTTTTGTTCTTCGCCGGGTGATGGTTCCATGGGCGATGGATTGGAATTAATTCCTTGTCAGGAAATTGTTTTGCGAGCCAGTAATAGGGCTTTCACCGTGTTACGCATCAACATTGCCACAGTCATTGGGCCAACCCCGCCAGGCACTGGTGTTATCTTCGAGCATTTCTCGGCCACTTCGTCGAAGGCTACGTCACCTACTAAACGGTAACCTCTTTTCTTGGTGGAATCTTCCACTCGATTGATTCCCACGTCTATGACCGTAACTCCATCTTTGACCATGTCGGCTGTCACGAATTCAGGGCTTCCGATGGCCGCCACCAAGATATCAGCCTCACGCGTAACCGAGGGAAGATCGCGAGTTCGAGAATGACAAATCGTGATGGTGGCGTTTCCGGGTATTCCCTTGCGCAACAAAAGAAGGGCTGCGGGTTTGCCCACGATCAGGCTTCGCCCCAGAATGGCTACTCGCTTGCCTTCCGTCTCCACGTTGGAGCGCTTGATGAGTTCGACGATTCCAGCTGGCGTGCATGCGGCAAAAGCATCTTGGTCCTCTTGGCAAAGACGCCCGAGATTGGCTGCGTTGAATCCATCCACGTCCTTTGACGGAAGCACGTGGTTGAAGATGGTACGCTCGTTTATTTGTGAGGGCAGGGGAGCTTGGACAAGAATCCCATGGATCGAAGGGTTAACATTCAGCGCGTCGATTTCCGCTAGCAATTCACTTTCAGAAATGCTCTCTGGGTAAACTTGCAAGTTGCTTTCTATCCCTATCTCGGAAGCGACTTTTCCCTTCTTGTTTACATAAGAGACGGAAGCGGGGTCTTCACCCACTCGCACGAAAGTTACCGCTGGCTTGATCCCGTCGAGGTCAGCTACCTCGGCGGTTAGTTCCTCGATGATTTTTCGAGATATTCGATTGCCGTCAATCAGCTCCATGGAGCTTGCTGCCTAGTTTCGGGCTCTTATGAGTTTAGCCCTTATGATCCTCTTGCTGGATCCTTCTTTCACTGGCTCCATTGTACCGAGTATAGTCACTTTACGATCATTGTAATCGAGTGCGTCAACAGCTTTTACTCCACTTACGTCAACGTAAGCCAAGCGTTTGCCGATCGGGTTTAACAACTGGTAGGGGAAATCTTTTTGCAAACCGAATCCTCGAGTCTTGAGGACCAAGAGACCTTCGAAGTTACGATTCAAGTTTATTGCGGGCAAAGGACCTGGCGGCTCAACCGGCAAATTAATGTTTCCTTCTGGCTCTTGTTCTGTTTCGAGGGGGTCCAATTCTCCGACGTTGCCTGGAGTTATGGGAGTGGCGCTAACTTCTTCTGCAGGAGTAAAAGCCGATTGACCAAGGATGACTGGTTCCACTTCACCGGCTGCTAGCGGAGCACCGTATCCCAAAGGTCGGCGCAAAACAATTTTGCTCCATTCTCCACTCCTTGTCACGGTGATCAAGTCGCCGTCCTCAATGGTCGCAAGCAAGGGGCTCGAGCTAGTTGGGGCAGCGCGCACAGCCGTTCCCGAGGGAGCTTGTCCGGCATCGGCGCTTTGGACGTATCCCATCAGCCGAGTCTTGTAGTTTGTCGATACGGAGCTAGGCGCATCCGGCTGCAATCGCCTCAATTGAGGACTGCCGGCAGAAGCGTCGAGATAGTCCGGATGAAGAGCTTGCCCGAGCCCTGTAACCGGAAGTATTAATATATGCACGCATAATACGTGCGTGATTTTATTCATCACGTTTCCCATCATGCTTTTCAGCTAGAGGGGTTTTCCGAGAATAGCAAATTAATTTCTCGGTCCGTTAGTTTTCTGAAGCTTCCTTTGGGAATTCTGCGGATGGAAACAGCACCCAGTTTAGTGCGTTTCAGGCGAGTCACCTTGTAGCCTACTGCAGTTAACAATCGTCTAATTTCCCTCTTCCGCCCATGGCCCAGATGAATCTCCAGTCGCCTTGACCGGCGTGGTTCCTTTTGCCCTAACGGGATCACCTTGTCCAACCATAGCCGCTCTCCCTCTACCATTTTTCCTCGGCGTAGAAGTCCTATATGCTGAGGATCAAAAGCTTTGTTCAGTTCGGCTTGATAGACCTTCCGCGTTTTGTTCGATGGATGAGCCAAGCTTTGGGCCAAAGCCCCGTCGTTGGTTACCACCACCAAGCCTTCGCTGTCCTTGTCCAGCCGCCCGGCGCAGAAAAGGCGGGTCTTGGCCATGGACTTTGGCAATAGATCGAAGATGGTTCTCTTTTCGTGGGGATCATCGTTTGTGCAGACGAAACCGCGAGGTTTGTTGAGCAAGAGGCAGATCGTCTTCGGAGGAGAGGGCAGCGGTTTGCCGTTTACGATGACCCGGTCAGTAGCAGGGTTTACTTTCTGTCCAGTATGTGCGGGTGATCCGTTAATGGTGACTTTCCCAAGTTCAACCAAAGTCTCAGCCTTGCGCCGAGAGCATATGCCTCGGGCCGCAAGTAGCTTTTGGATGCGCATGGGCTCGGGTTCGATCGCAGTCTTTCCGTCCATCTTCTTTTTCATCTCTTTCACTTGCGTGTTGATATGCCCGAAGAAATTGTCCAAAAGTCAATCTTCATCCAGCAACCTTTACTTTTATGTCTGAAGAAAATCATCCTCTCCCGCGCACTGCCCTTGTCACAGGAGCCGGCCGTGGCATTGGTCGAGCCATCGCCGAGCGCCTTTCCGCCGATGGCATGCGCCTTATCTGTGTCAGTAAATCCCCGGACTCCTGCGGTGCTGCCGCAGAGGCTATTCGAGAGGCTGGCGGTGATGCCGAGTCTTTGCCTCTAGACGTCTCCGATGGAACCGCCGTCGCCAATGCCTGCGAGCAACTGCTATCTTCCGAAACCCAAGTCGACGTACTGGTCAACAATGCTGGCATTACCAGAGACAACTTGCTCTTCCGCATGAAGGAAGACGAATGGAATGACGTTTTACAGACCAACCTCACCAGTTGCTTTCATTGGATAAAGGGCCTTGCCCGTCCCATGACGCAAAGGCGCTGGGGTCGCATAGTGAATATTTCCTCGGTGGTCGGTGTGACTGGCAATGCTGGTCAAGCAAACTACGCCGCGGCCAAGGCAGGCATGATAGGTTTGACTAAGAGTTTGGCCAAGGAATTTGCCGCCCGCTCCGTCACTGTCAATGTTGTTGCACCTGGTTTTGTCGAGACGGACATGACTTCCGGGCTTGATGAACGCATTAAAGATGCGGCCCTTAAATTTATTCCAATGAAACGCTTTGGACAGCCCAATGACATTGCTTCGCTGACCTCTTATCTTTGTTCCGAGGACGCAAATTACGTTACTGGAAAAGTTTTTACGGTTGACGGCGGCATGGTCATTTGATGAACGATTTCCTAACATCAATTCTTTCACGCTATGTCTGATAATCTCGAAGATAGGATCAAGAAAATCATTGTTGATCAACTTAACGTCAACGAGGAGCAAGTAACTCCCGAAGCATCTTTTGTGGATGATCTCGGAGCTGACTCCCTCGATCTCGTGGAGTTAATCATGTCGCTCGAAGACGAGTTCAAGGATGAAGTGGGCGGGGAAATTCCCGAAGCGGATTCCGAGAAACTGACGACCGTTGGACACGTCTTGTCCTACATCAAGGGAAAAGCCGGTTCTTGAACCGGTCCCCAAGGGTAGTCTAGGCTACCTCGCATGATGGAGGAGAGGTCCGAAATACGCGTTGCCGTTACTGGCATCGGTGTGCTCTCGTCTATTGGTGCCGGTGTGGATGCCTTTTGGGAATCCCTTGCTTCTGGGAAGTCTGGAATTGGGCCTGTAACCCGTTTTGATTCAGAGGCTTATACTTCTAGGGTGGCCTCCGAGGTCAATGATTTCGATCCCTCCGACTACATGGACCCCAAGGAGGCTCGTCGCAACGATCGGTACACGCAGTTTGCGGTTGGAGCGGCCAAGTTGGCGGTGGAGGATTCCAGCATAGAACTGGACAATTATGACAAGTCTCGTGTCGGTGTTCTAGTTGGTTCTGGCATCGGAGGTCTGGGAACAATCGAGCGTCAAGTCGGCACCATGCTGGATCGCGGTCCACGCAAGGTATCTCCTTTCATGATACCTTCTCTCATCGCCAATATTGCGAGCGGTGTGATTGCTATCGAGATAGGAGCGCGCGGACCCAATTTCGGCCTCGTAAGCGCCTGTGCTACCGGAACTCATGCCATCGGGGAATCCCTTCGTAAAATGGCAAATGGTGATGCTGACGTCATGTTGGCAGGTGGTAGTGAGGCAGCCATTACCCCCATAGGCTTTGCCGGTTTCTGTTCCATGAAGGCAATGAGTACTTCTTTCAATGATGATCCCTCGCGAGCCAGTCGTCCCTTTGACAAAAACCGCGACGGCTTTGTCATGGGGGAGGGCGCGGGTGTCCTTGTTCTCGAGAAAATGGATCAGGCCCAAGCGCGCGGAGCCCGAATATATGCCGAGTTACGAGGCTATTCGGCCACTTGCGACGCCTACCATATCACCTCGCCTGACGTAGAGGCCGTTGCCCTCACCGAGTGCATGAATCATGCCCTTGAAGATGCGGGAGCAAAGCCTTCCGAGATAAATTATCTCAATGCCCACGGTACTTCGACCCCATACAATGACAGATCGGAAACCCAAGCCATCAAGAATGTTTTCGGCGACCATGCCCGAGATGCCCTTTTGGTCAGCTCCACCAAGTCTATGACGGGTCATTTATTGGGTGCTGCGGGAGCCATTGAGGCGGCTGCCTGCTGCAAAGCGATAGAAGTTGGATTGATCCCACCCACGATCAACTATGAGGAACCAGATCCGGACTGTGATCTGGATTATGTTCCTAATGTGGCTAGACCCCATGCGATCCAACTTGCGATGAGTAATAATTCCGGCTTTGGCGGCCATAACGCCAGCTTGATTTTTGGCAAGGTTTGACCACTATCTTCCAGACACGCTCTTTTTTCAGTTCAGCTTCTTTTTCTCAGTTTTTCGCTTCGAAAAGGTGATTTTTTTCATCTTGCAAGTAATTTAATAACAGCAACTTATGAATTTAGTTGTAAATATTTGAAAAAAAAACGTAACATTTTGCGGTTTTTGGCTAATACCTAACGACAATTTAGTTCATAAGACGCACCCGCGCGTATAGGAGCTTCACAACTTTTTCTTACCAAAAAAACAAATGAAAACCCAAGCAGTCCGGGAAGAATGCAATCGCCTCATTTGGGCAATGGGCGATGGCGAAATTTCGCCCGAAGACAAGGAGCGTTTGGAAGCACTTTTGCGAGATGAGCCCGAGGCTCGCCAACTCTACGTTCGCAACATGGCGATGGAAGCCTTGCTCCAGTGGGAAACCTCTCCTGCCGAGTGGGCAGAGGAAAAACCTGTCGAAAGTGGTGGCGCCTTGTTGGTTTTCGAACATTGGTTCGGTGGGTTGAAGGGAATGGCTGCAGCAGCTGCCTTGGTTGTCGGAATCGGACTTGCCTCCTACTTTGCACTACAAAATAACGAAGTTAGGCCGGTGGTGTCCGAAGCCCCAAGTGGTTTTCCAAACGAAGCCGTCTTGCCGATTCTCAAAAGCGATGCAAGCAATCCATTGATCGCATTGCTCAAGGAAAAGTCCGAAATCATCGAAATCGGTGAATTGGACGACTTGACCATAACAGCGGAGCGCAGCCGACAAGGGCAGCTAGTTCAACGCATTTACACGGAAGTACCATCTGTTCTTCCTCCCGCTTCTCAAGGAAGAATCGTTGAGGAAGCAGTGGCCATGACTGGTGGATTTAACGAGAACGAATTGCTAGACAAGGTCAATTTGCCCATCGAGGCACTTGAAAATGGAAGCGAAACCGCTTCGGAAGGCAGAATAGAGGTACAAGGTGAATTCGCTGATTGGCATGGAGAGGACTCCTTGCTCACGGTTGCCGATCAAGGAGTCAAGCCTCACCAAGGCTCGGACATGGTTAAGTTTCCCGTTCCCGTATCTTCTTCCGGAGATCTCGCCGAATCCACTGAAATTCTACGTGTCATCGACGTCCGTGCCCTCGGTGATGAAATTTCAAATCGCAAGGTGACGGCCCGCTCCACTGCTCACTTCAATCAGGCCGTTGGCCTAGCTGACGAAGGAACTTCTTATGCTCTCCGCATGCATGCCATCGCTCGTAAAGATGGAGAAAACCGCGCTCTTGGCCGTGAAGTCGCTCAATTAGTGGCTGACACGGATCCTCAAACCTGGGAGCAGACAGAAAGCGAAATCAATCTCCCCGCCGGGACCGATTATCTAGTCGTCTCCGTGTCCGTTCGAAAGGAAGGGGCTCCGCAAGTGCTTTTCGCTAGCATAGGCGGTAGTTACGCGGATTCCGTCAACGTTTCGATGGAAGTCGCCGGTCTACCCGTGTACGGGCGACTATAACTAACTCACGCACGCATCATATATATAAAAATCAAGGCAGGACCAATAATCAAAAATTAATAATTAATTAGTTTTAAATTATTAGATATGACCAAGCGGATCAATCGAAGCACAACCAAGGAAGCGAATCATCGCTCCATTTTCTCTGCCCGTTCAACAGGAACTGCCCGTTCTCAATTTACAAATAAGCCAACCACTAAGCTCCGAGCCGGAGATACAAGTGATATGAATACAGCACGCATCAAACTAAGCCAAACCATCAACCGCATTGCATCCGCGACTTCCCTTTGGGGAAAAGCCGCGCTCGGAACCATGCTGCTAGCCCTGCCGGGGCATGCAGGTGATCTCGTGCCGACCTTCACGGTGCCATCCAACGCCACGCCCGCGGATGCGCCCATTGTCTCTTCCGTAACCTTCATCAAGGATGGTTCGGTTGTGGCGGTGACAGGATTCGACGCCAGCGACTTGACTGTGACAAATGCCACCGTGAGTGACTTCGCGGCGCCTACCGGATCTTCGGTGACGCGTCAAAGCGATCTCCTCGGTTGGTGGAAGTTTGACGAGACCACTGGTACCACGGCAGCCGATTCAAGCGGAAATAGCCGTACCGGTACGCTCACGAACATGGCCAACGAGGATTGGATCGACGGCAAGCTCGGCAAGGCCCTGACGTTTGATGGCTCCAATGATTTCGTTAATATTGTGGGCTATAAAGGTGTCCTAGGCACTCCTGCACGCTCCGTGAGTACATGGTTCAAGACAAACCAACCCGGTAATTGCGTGACTGGCTGGGGTACGAGTAGTAGTAGCAAGTCGTACCGTCTCTGGTTGGATAACGGTAAGCCCCGCCTCGAACACGCTGGCGGCATGCATCGCACCTCCGCTACTTACAATAATGACGCATGGCGTCTCCTAACTGTCACCCAACCCGCTAGCACAACCCTCGCCGGGGTAAAGTTTTACATCGATGGCGCCGTGGTTGGCTCAAGCCCCAATAACACCTCGGTGGTCTTCAATACTATAGCCGCAGCTGATATGCGAATTGGCGACGATGCCCAGAACAGAGCCAATTTCAAAGGAGCATTGGATGATTTTCGTCTCTATGGCGTGGAGTTGACCGCAGCCGACGTAGCAGCCATCTATGCGGGAGGCACAGGCAATGACTTAGCCATTAATCCTTATACTTTCAAGCTCGTCCCAACCTTGGATCCCTCCACCATCACCGTGTCCATTGGAGCTAACATAGCCACGGACGGAACGGATAACAATATCGCTGCATCCGCTAGTGTAGCGTTTATAGGCACGCCTACTGTCACTCGCTTCGATGACCTGCTTGGTTGGTGGAGGTTCGACGAAACCACTGGCGCCGTAGCATCCGATTCAAGTGGCAATGGAAATAATGGAGTGATCAGCGGAAACCCGGCCTGGGTTACCGGAGGCAAATTCGATGGTGCCCTCGACCTCGATGGAAACGGTGATTTCATAACAGTTGCAGGCGCTGGCATCCCCCTCGCCAACGTGGACTGGTCGACTACTTTTTGGGTCAATCGAGACAATACCGGTGAAGGGTACGTCATTGGTCACAGTGACCAAGGAAACAACAAGAGAATTCACATAGGTTTCCGAGATCACGACACCTTTACGCATGCGTTTTGGTCCAATGACATGAACATTGATGATGCAATGTTCAACAACACAACAGATTGGATGCATTTTGTCGTTACCTACAAGGCATCGAACAAGGAACAGAAAGTGTATGCCAATGTTTTGGGGGGCGCCAGCAAGATACAGTCTAGAACGGCCAGCGCCCACTTCCAAGGTACCCAAGATTTGAAGATCGGTGGCCGCAGAAATACCGAGAGGTTTTTCAATGGTTTGGTCGATGACGTACGCGTTTATGACGTAGCTCTTACGCTTGAGGATGCCGAAGCCATCTACAACGACGGGGCAGGGGATTATCTGTATCCATATCCACGACCCGTCTTCAATGCACCCAGTTTGACCCATTTCTCCCCTGTATCAGCGAGTGTGACCTTCAAAATTGGTGATGCCAACACTTCGGTCACTGGATTTACTTCGACCGACCTCAATGCCACCGGGGCATCCATTAATAATTTCAGCGGATCGGGTCATACCTATTCCTTTGACGTCACCCCGACGACATTCCCCTCAACCAGTACAATTTCCATTCCAGCCGGTGCGGCTATGAGCGGCATCAAATCAAGCTCCGCGGGCAGTAAAACCATCGCCCACAATTTTCCATTGCTTTTTGGTACCGGTGTATTGCCCGGTCTCGAAGTCTGGATGGATGGCAATGACGTTGATGGAAATGGCGTTGCTGACGGACTCGGTACTGGAACGGCAGTCAACAGTTGGACCGATAAGTCTGGTAAGAATTATAATTTCACAGGCAAAAGGGGAGATCCATCCTCCGCAACCTATAACGGATATGGCGTGGTCAACTTTGATGGCGACGACAGTCTTTACACCAACAAGGTGATGCATCCGAACGTGCCGAATTTCTCCATGCTCTCAGTTCATCGCTACACTGCCACCAGCAATACCAATCGCATCATATCTGACCGCGAAAACTGGAACTGGTTGTTTGGTAGCCATGGCGGCAACATGAAACGCACCCATTTTAACGGTTGGTTGATGAATGCGGGCGGTGGCAAGGACACCCAGTTTCACATTCACATCGCCACCATGAATAACGTGGACAAGGGCAATACTTGGTTTGACGGAACTCAAATAACCACAAATGGCACGGGTTCACACAACAACAATTACCAACCCAAGAAACTTCAGTTTGGTGGCTATAGGACCAACAATGAGTACTCAAAGTGCGAGGTGGCCGAGTTCATTGTCTATAACAGAGTACTGCCTGCATCAGAACGCCTCTTGGTGGAGGGATATTTGGCTCATAGATGGAATTTGACTTCCGTTCTGGCTGCCTCCCATCCCTACAAAACCAGTTCTCCAGCCCTTGGAGGTATAATCAAGCCGACGCTCGCATCTGCTGCCAGCACCTACACCTCACCTATACCCGTCACCTTGACCTTCAAGAAAGATGGCGTGGACACTGCGGTGACTGGATTCGCAGCTTCCGATATTACCGTGTCGGGAGGTACCCTGACCGGATCGGTTACAGGCTCCGGGCACACCTACTCCTTCAACGTCACCCCAACGACTGATCCCGCCTCCATTGGAATTTCAATTCCTGCAGCGGCTGCTTCAACCACTGCCGGCGAATTGACGGGTGAGTCCTTTATCACGATTGCATTCACCAAACCGGTTACACGCGAAACTGACATAATAGGGTGGTGGACCTTCGATGAAGGAAACGGAACCGCTGCAAGAAACATCGGAACTGCTGGGTCTGCGCATGATGCTACGTTATTGAATGGCGCGACTTATTCGACCGAGGACTCGAAGTTGGGGGATTCCGCCCTAAGTATTCCGTCGGGAAGCGTCTCCGCTTATGCAGAGCTTAATACCTCTCTGGACTTGGGGGGTGACATCACCAAGGCAACCTTCACCTATTCGGTTTGGTTCAAGAAGTTGTACTACTTCGGCAACAAATGGAGAACACTTACCCGAGGTTCCAATCGCCACCACCACGTAATGGGCAACCATAACAACAATAACTTTGGGGTATACGCCAACAACAACGGAAATTTCCGCAATGCGAATTTTGAGATCAAGCCATCCGCATCCGCAAACACCTGGCAACACCTCGCGGCTGTTTCCAATGCCTCTACCAACAAGACCAGGTTGTACGTAGACGGTTTCTACAAAGGCCAATCGGACCGTGCCACCGGAGACAATATCAGGGCGATAGGCAATTACTGGAGCGGCAACCAACGCTTCGCCGAGTTGTTGGATGATTTCCGTGTCTATGGCGTGGCTCTCTCCGACTCCGATATAACTGCCATTTACAATAGTGGATACAGTGATGGCGGGCTGCCCGCAATTGTCGGCCCGTCCAACATAAGTGCCAATATAGGCGGTGTCATGAATCCCGTTGATTTCAACGCCACTCTGCCAAGCTCCATTTCCACCGTGACTTGGTCCATCAGTGGATTGCCAAACGGTATAAACATTAATTCCAATACGGGCACCTTGACGGGTACTCCCTCTGCCTCTGGAGGTGATATAGTAATCGCTGATTTCGAGAGTGGAAACTACGGCAGTTGGATGTCTACCGGGACCGCTTTTGGTTCGGCACCTTTTACCGGGACTTACTTCAACGGCAGGGTTGGTAACGGTTGCGTCGGCACTTACCACACCGCTGGTAACAGCGATGCCCCTCAAGGCACACTTACCTCGCCCAACATCACGGTGAGCCGCAAGTTCATTACCTTCATGACAGCCGGTGGTGGTGGAGCCAACACTTGCCTCGAGCTTCTCGACGAAAACGGCACCGTGATAGACGTGAACACGGGTGGCACTCAGTCGACTTTTTCCGCTGGCCAATTTGATGTCTCCGCTCACATGGGAAAGACTATCAAGCTACGAATTCGTGACGAGGAGTCCGGCGGTTGGGGCTGGATCGGCGTCGACCATATCGTACATACCGATGGTGGCGCAGGAGTAATTGCCACGAACGGATACGGTAGTTCATTTCAGGCAGTTGGGGTCACCCTTTATGCCCTGCCCACAAACGTCACGGCCGTTGAAGCCGTCGACCCCGGTCTTTACGGAGCCACCTTGAAAGGCTCATTCGCTGATTCCACTGGCACCGCTTGTAAGTCAATCGTATTTGTTGACCTTACAGACAAGGGAACCAACCCGTCAGCCTGGGCCCATTCCTACGTAACCGAGTCGGTATCTCCCGGTGTAATTTCTCGTGAGGTCAACGGTCTCGAAGTGAGCAAAACCTACAGTTTCCGCTACGCCGTCGCGAACGCCGGTGGCACTTTGGTTTGGTCTCCATCCGCCGCTACCTTCCAGACATTGGCCAGCTTGTCACCCCCGGTACTGGGTGACGTTAACTCTTCTGACGTAACCGCAACCACTGCCCTGATCAATGGCACCCTCACCTCAACTGGTGGTGAGACCCCGTCAGTCACAATCGTTTGGGGTGACGAGGATCGTGGCACCGACTATGCCGATCTCAACACTTGGGATAACGTAGTGCCTCTTGGCTTGACTGGGTCAGGTCCATTCAGCACGTCCCTCAACGGACTTGAGTTGGGCAAACTTTATTATGCCCGTACCGCAGCCAGCAACGTGGCAGGCGATCTCGTTAGTAGCAGCGTGGCCGTATTCACGCCCCAACTTTATTCTGATGGCACAGTGCGCCCAAGCAATATCGTGGGCTGGTGGAAATTCGACGAAACCGATGGTACCACCGCATCCGATTCCTCGAGCAACAACATGCATGGCACCGTGAATGGAGCGCTTTTTCAACCTGGAAAGTTCGACAACTCACTCTATTTCGACGGTAACAATGACAAGGTGACGGTCCCTTACAATGCTGCCATGAACGTCGCGAACTACACCGTGTCGCTTTGGATCAAGTCCGTGAAAAGCAATGATTATTGGGTTGGTGCCTTCGGTCGCGGAGGTCGTGCCTACAACTTCTGGATGCAAGCTTCCAACGCAGACTTCTGGGGAATTCATCACCGCGCCAAGTGGAGCAATAACTGGAACGCCGGCGCTCCCAACACCGCATTTACGGGTATTACCGGTGTATGGTGTCACGTGGCGATAACCAATGATGCATCCACCGCCAAGTCCTATATCGACGGGGCATTGTTGGCTTCGGGCGGCTCAAACACCCTTCAGTATGGCTCCCAGACATTGTATATCGGAGCGCATTGTGACAATGGCAACGGAAGTTGGTACAGAGGACAGATCGATGACGTTCGCTTGTACAACTATGCTCTCAGCTCTTCGGATATCGGCAACATAATCAACGCCGGCTACGGAGACCAATTCGTGGCACCCTCCATCACCAGCGCCAACACTGCTTCGGCTACTGTTGGAACTACGTTTACCTTCACGGTGGAATCTACCGTTACCACACCCATCTACTCGGCCTTCAATTTGCCTCCGGGATTGAGTATCAATCAAACCACCGGTGACATTAGCGGGACCCCTACAGCTGGTGGAGTCTATGAAGTGACCCTCGTGGCCGAGAATAATGTTTTCACTGCCACCGATACCCTTACCATCACAATGCCGGTTTCCGCTCCGATCATCAGCGGAGGGAGTCACTCCGACATAGTGTCCAACGGCGCCAAGCTGACCTTTGATATCAATGCAACGGGTGGCCGTGATCCGGTTGTTACCGTATTCTGGGGCACCGAGGACGGCGACGAAGAGGATTGGGAAGAGGAAGCTTCGCTCGGCGCCAAGCCAGCCGGCCAAGTCGTTCACAATCTCAACGGACTCACACCTCCGGGCACGACTTGGTTCTATCGCTTCAAGGCGGACAACTCAGCAGGCGCAGGCGGCGGTGTGCAATGGACGACCACCCAGTCCTTCACCACCCCCTCGAGCGCCAGTCCTCCGGAACTCGGCTTTGTCTTCTCGGTCACAAACGTAACGGCAACTTCAGCCAAATTCAACGGATCCATCGCCGGAACCGGTGGTGCAACCGTAACCTACACCTGGCATTGGGGCCCAACTGATGGCAACCAAACCGAGGCCAACTGGGCGAACCATCGTGTGCTGAACAATATTACGACACCTGGTAGTCTCAGCGCCGAAATCAATAGCGGCATGACTGCGCCCACAGTATATTTTGCTCGCGGCGAAGCCAAGAACTCAGCCGGTTCAACTTGGACCGACACTATGCTCGTCTTTAGTCCAGTGACCGAAACGGAAGCCCCTATTCCCACTTATCCTGGTCTCAAGCTGTGGCTCGATGCGGCTGAAGGTGTAACGGGCACAGGTTGGAACGATCAGTCGGGTCAAGGTAACCACGCTAGCCAGAACGGTACGCCTACTTTGGTCGAGGAAGGGCTGAATGGAAAGCCTGTCATGCGGTACAACGGCACCAATGGACAGTACCACGGGTTTCCCAACATGACCGACATCCGGACCGTATTCTGGGTCCTCAGTAGAACGTTGAACGCCTATGCCTTCGTGCTTGGTGACAACAACAGGTATCACTTCCACACGAACGGAGGCAACAGGTTCTGGCACAGCAACCACGCCCATAACCGTGTGAAAAACGGGCTTCTCCGCGTCAATGGTATCCCAACCGACGGCAAAGCCGGCAATTCATTCCCACCGGCTACTCCGATCGTTCTCTCCTTGCGCACCACAGGCAACGTCGAAGCGTCGAGCTTCTCCAACGACCGCAACATAGGTGGTCGCTACTGGAACGGTGACTTGGGAGAATTGTTGATCTACAACACTGCTCTTACCGACGCTCAAATAGAGGCAACGGAAGGTGCATTGGCATGGAAATACGGACTCGTGGGCGACTTGGTTGGCAGCCATCCGTGGAAGAATACGGACCCCGGTATCCTTGAGCCTCGGTTTGCCGCCGAATCGCTTGTCCCCGAGTCAGCTTCCGGCATGACGCTCTCCCATCAGTTAATTGCAACTGCCTCTCCCACTTCCTACGGGTTGTATAACGCTGATCCTTGGCTCAGCATCAATAGTTCCACTGGGGCGCTTTCCGGTGTGCCGCCTGCAGGTGGGGTTTACACTGCGATCGTTACTGCCTCCAATGCCCACGGTTCGGACGTTCAGGTACTTACTGTTACGGTGGGCGATAACGGACCCTACGAGTATTCAATGGATGTTACGCCCAACTATTCGGAAAGCACCGCATTGTCGGATTGGCCGATGTTGATCCGGCTGAACGAAAGCAACGCTGCGCTCTATGACGCGGGCTTTCGCTATAGTCAGTTCACTGGCCCTGCCTCGGATTTGCGCTTCCAGACGTCGACTGGAGCCGAGTGCAAATATGAGATTGAAACATGGAATCCAGCCGGTGAGTCCACTATATGGGTACAAGTGCCTACTCTCGCTTCTGGAGAAAAGATCATCATGCGTTGGGGTAATCCAGCCGCCGTCGCCCCTTCTTATACCTCCGATGGCTCCTCTTGGTCATCCTCCCACCTTGGTGTTTGGCACTTGAATGGCTCCGCAGACGATTCCACTTCCGCTGGCAACGCAGGAACGAACACTGGAACTGTTACTGACTCTACCGGTGTCATTGGCGGCTCCAAGTATTTCAACAACTCTTATCTCGGAATAGGAGGCGATGAAACCCATTTCGATCATTATGAAACACTGACTGTTCACGCTTGGGTGAAGCGTGATGGTTGGCGAGAAAACTGGCAGGCCTTTGTCTCCAAGCAAGGTGAGAGTGGCAAGGGTTGGCAGTTGAGGCGACATAACAATCAGGACAAGGTGTGCTTCACCCTGCGTGGCACTTCAGCAAATGACGACCAAGCGGGTTCGACTAACATGCCTAATAATCAATGGGTGCACTTCGTTGCCACCTATGGCGAAGGTAAACGTAAAATCTTCATGGACGGTGTGCAAATTCAGGATTTGACCGACAGTGGTCCGATTGGTGCCAGTGACCAACCCATCAGGATAGGCGCTCGTCAAAATGGTGACGGTAGGCATAGAGGAGACATCGACGAAGTTCGTATTGAAAACGTCACTCGTCCGTCCGAGTGGGCCATCGCATCCTACCAAAACCAAAAAGTTGGCTCCACTTATATCACCTATGACAACTTCCAAGGTCCCCCTTGGTTCACTGATGCTCCGGATGTATTCGGCAAGGTAGGTTCGGCGATGATACCAGTTGCTCCAGTTGCCATGGGCGGAGGTACCTTGACCTACTCTGCCGTTGGTCTTCCTCCCGGGCTCTCGATCAACACCAACACAGGTGAAATTACCGGCACGCCGGTGACCACAGGAGATACCGCCATCACCCTGACAGTGACAGGCACCAATGCTACCGGAGAGCCTCGAAGTGACTCCGAAACTGTTACCGTTCGGGTATCCGATCCATCTCTGTATCCTTACAAAATGGACCTTACTTTCTCTGGATACACGGGATCTTCCGCAATAAAGGATTTCCCCGCCGTGGTAGACTTTCATCAAGATCTTACCGTCAGCGGTGGCAGCCAATCCGCTAACTTCAGCTACAATACCTTCTTGTCGCCGACTGCGGCCGACTTACGCTTCTTCGGGGCAAACGGCCGGGAATTGCCCTACGAGATAGAGGACTGGAATTCTTCCGGACACTCTCGTGTATGGGTTAACGTAGGAGATCTCAATGGCACCGGGACCGTGGTTACCGCTGCTTGGGGCAATGCCCAGGACGCTCTCGCTCCCGATTACATTTTTGACGGGTCCGCTTGGCTCAACGATTTCCACGGAGTATGGCACTTCTCCGAATTGGTTGCATCCAATTTCGTGGATTCCAGTTACAAGAGTCACCATGGCCTTGCCGTAGGCGACACCACGACCACAGCGGGTGTGGTGGGTCCCGCGGTTGCCCTCGATGGCAACGGCGATTACGTCGACTTCGGTGAATCCGCCGGTCATATGGATAAAGTGTTTACCGTTTCGGCTTGGGCTAAATGGGGGTCGGGCTCCGCTCCCCCTAGCAGCAATCCACGCCTTTTTGCCAACAAGGGCGCTGAATGGAATGGAGCCGACGGCTTTATGCAAAATGTATCCAATGGCAACAACACAAGGATTCAAGCTCGCGGCTCAAGTGGTTCTGGACCAGGCAAGGATGTCACTGCTTCTTGGTCGGCAGGTAATTGGCACCATCTCGCCTTTGTTTACAACAATACGACCTGTGAAATCTTCGCCGACGGGGTATCCAAGGGCTCGGGCAACATAGCCGCTGTAGTCGACGGTACGGCGCACCTTTACCTAGGACGAAAGGGTAGTGCTCTGGGTTCTTATTGGAATGGAGCGGTCGACGAGGGTCGCCTTGCCACCACCGCTCGTTCCGCTGACTGGATCAAGGCGGCTTATGACAACCAGAAGAATGGTTCCACTTTCATCGGCTTCGGCGCCGTAAGTGGTCCTCGATCGATCACCAGTTCGCTCAACGAAACAGCGACTGCGGGGCAGGCTTACACTTACAATGTGAATGCCATAGATAGTTCGGCAATCGCCGCCTACGCTGCATTCAATCTGCCAGGTGGCCTTCTCTTTGACACCGCTACCGGAGCCGTTACCGGAGCCCCTGTGGTAGCCGGCGAATTCGCTGTCTCCCTCGTGGTTTATTACAACAATGATGATGGTGACATGACCGATACGGACTCTGATCCCGACGTCTTGGGTACAACTGACTCCGAGGACGAGGAAAACCAAGTGATCCTTAATTTGACCGTCGAGGCCACGGCGCCAGCCATCACCACGGTAGCCGCCACCGAGAAGGGACCGACGTCCGCGATGTTCAATGGTAACGTAACCGAAACCGGAGGAGATGCTCCCGAAGTACTTATTTATTACGGTACCAGCGATGGAGCTGCCGACGCCACCGCTTGGTCCGATGCGATTGTCATTGGTGACAAAGGTCAAGGTGCCTTCGGCGAAATAATTGGTGACCTCTCGCCTGCCACAACTTATCATTATCGCATGCGGGCCTTCAATTCGGCCGCAGTGGATGGCGTTTGGGCCCCATCCAGTCAAAGTTTCGATACCAACGCATCGACCACTCCGCTTGTGGCCAACGGTCCCCTCAGCGACGTTTCAGGATCGGGAGCCACCCTTAAGGGCGAGGTGTCCTTTATCGGCGCGGGAGAAGTAACCGAAGGATCTTCTGCCTTCACCGCAACCACTTTCCCCAGCCTCATGCTTTGGCTTGATGCCAACGCCTCTTACACGATGGACAAGGGACCGACCCTTTCCGATCCGGTGGACAGCCCATCCAACAACGACTCCGTGGGCTACTGGGGGGACCGTAGTGGTAACGAAAACTTCGCCACTACCTATCAGGCAGCCACCAATCGCGAACCCAAGTATCTTGCCACTGGGTTCAACGGCAAACCCACTCTGATGTTCGACGGCAACGATGACATGATGGACGTCCAAAACCCGGACGCGTTCGACGCATGGGAAGACATGACCGTAATCATCGTTTTCAAAGGGCTTCCCATGGGCAACTGGCGAACTCTAATCTCCAAGAACGGCGAGGATAGCCAAGGATGGATGCTACGTAAGTCCAACAATAATAATAAATTGCAATCCGTTATTCGTGGCACCTTAGGTGGCGATGGCAGAAACTGGAATAGCGCTACCAACAATGATGCAAGTATTGCCATACTGACCTATGGTGGTGGCGTTCGCGCTGGTTATCACAACGGTTCGGTCCAAGACTCCACCTCCGACTCCATGGCCATTGCGTCGGCTCCCAATAGTCCGGTTTGTATCGGCGGTAAAGTGCGTAGCAACGGCACCGGTCACCAATCTGCGGCCAAGGCGAATATTTCCGAGGTGCTCATTTACAAATCTGTCCTCGATTCGAGTGAAAGGGAAGCTATGGAAGGTTACTTGGCCCACAAATGGGCTATGACCAACAAACTGCCGGCCTCACACCCGTACCTGAATGCAGCGCCTGATTTCGGTGATCCTGCCACTGGGGTGGACGTCACCCTTTATTGGGGTTCCATTGACGGCGGCACCGATTCATCTCTCTGGGAATATGAGGTCGAATTGGGCAATTACTACACCGAGGTAATGATTGCCGGAAATGGCTTCGAGGGCCGCGGTTATAACCGGGACACCTTCAACAACAACCAAGGCACTTGGAACAGCTATTTCGGAAACGATATCGAGAACTTGCGGAATCTCACTCCGTCTGGAATCAACTTGATGATTCTCGGCGAACCCAACGATCCCGCAGCCAACGGGTTTCGTTTCAGTGGCGACTCCGACTTTATCAACGCCGGTATCGGGATTAACCAAAACGATAGATACATGTCCCTCTTTGTTGCGGACTTCAATCCCACCTCAACTGGCAACCACAAGTTCAGGATGCAAAACAAGGACGACCGCGTGACCATGTGGATCGACCTCGACCAAGACGGCATCTTTGAAACCGGTGGCGACAACGGTAACGAGAAGTTGGGTGGCAACGGCAACTTTACCTCGGGCAACGTTTCTCTTACTGCGGGGCAAACTTACTTGTTCGCCATGTCACACGGCGAATGGGGCGGCGGTTCTGGCTTCAACCCCTCGTTCCAGACTCCATCGCAGGGCATGACACGGATCAATCCGGCTAACCCTGCGCAAGATGGTTTATGGACCGTGGAGACACCGGGCCTGTCCAATGGGATGCCTCGCGACATGCAGACCGATCTGATGTCTTCCATTACCGGGTTGCTCCAAGGCAATACTTACTTCTATCGCATCCATGGGTCCAATTCGCTCGGGGATGACTGGTCAGACGCAACGGGTTCCTTCGTGGCGGAGAAGAAAATCGACGTCAACACAGGTACACTCACCTTCAATACCGATGGCCCGACTCCGACCTGGAGTCATAGCGCCGGCACCAGCGGTTCAGGTGAAATCGTTAGCACAAGCTACGTCGACAACTTGGGTAACACTCTCGTTTATGAGGTTGCCAAGTACACCTTCGACTCAATCAACGTCGGTGATGGTGTCACCGTTAGCTTGACGGGAGCGAACCCGATCGAACTTAGCGCCACGGGTGATGTTACCATACTTGCTGACTTGAATCTGGATGGCATCGAAGGTATCAATAGGAACAACAATCCGCCGGATAATGACGCCCTCAGTAAACAAGATTTGATGGGTAAGCTCGGCGGTGGCTTTGGCGGCAACAGATGGAACGACACGGACGTTGGTTCCGGTGGCGGCCCAAGTAATTTGACCTCTGGTACCCTTAATGGAGGCGGTCGTCCATGGAGTGGACATTACGATCCCCGCGGTGATGGCATTACTTCCGGTTGGGAGCCTAGCGGCGGTGGCTACGGAGGCAACGGAGCGCGAGCTCAAAGCACTAGCTATAACACTGGTTGGAGCACTCAATACTCAGTGCCCGCAGGCGGCCTGACTTACGGTGACATTGACGTTACCCACCTCCTCGGCGGGTCCGGTGGGGGGGGCGGTGACTGGGCCACTGGTGGTACCGGTGGCGGCGCCATCAAGATTGTATCTGCTGCCACCCTCACTTTGGGCGGAGACGTAACTGCCGTTGGTGGCAGAGGTGGCGAATGGGAGGAAAACAACAACAACGAAGCTTGGAGGAGTGGCGGCAGTGGTTCGGGTGGAGCCATCCATTTGAAAGGTGAAAACGTCGTCATCAATGCTGGTGTGAATATATCTGCCAACGGTGGAGCCGGTCCAATCGGCATCGAGAAGGGAAACAGAGATTCTACTGACGGCGGTGGAGCAGGTGGTTCGGCCGGCGGTGGAGGACGTGTGTTCCTCGAGGCCGTGACCAGCTTGATCAACCATGAGAGCGGGACGAATGAAAATATCACCGCGACAGGTGGTCAAAGCGCCGGAGCTCGACATGGTTCCGACGGAACGGTCAAGATCTTGCGTCCACAGGTCACCGAGCTCGTATTCACCTCTGGAGGCCTCACCATAGATACCGACTTCGGTACCATTACACATACCGACGGATCGTTCCTCGCAGGTGTTCTCACGGATCACACCTATACGGCTCCAGACGATACGGAATACGCCTACAAGATATGCACCTTCACGGCTGACCAAATCAACTTTAGTTCAGCCGTTATCGTTACCTTGCAAGGCAGCAACGCCCTCTCTCTCAAAACGCGCAATCATGGTGACATCACCATTTCGACGTCCCTTGTGGGAGACGGTGCAATGAACCTGACCAACAACGACGGTGGCGTAGGCCGCCTCGGTGGTTGGAACGGGGGCAACAAAGATGCTGACGGTCACGGACCAGGAGCTGGTAAGAAAAGGACCCGGGATCCGAACAACAATGACGGCGGTGGCGGCGGTTACGGTGACTACGGCGGACATGGTAACTGGCACACCGGAGAATCGACCAATCCTTGGGGCCTCCCCTATGGCGACCGCGCAGTGACCCATCTATTGGGCGGCTCCGGTGGCGGCGGCGGCCAAAACAGAGCTGGTGGTTCCGGTGGTGGCGCCATTGAGTTGGCAGCCGATGGCTCGGGAGCCATTACCATTGAGGCAGGCGCAAAAATCAGCGTGAATGGTGGCGANACCTCCGATAAAAACAAGGGTGGNGGNGCNGGCTCAGGCGGNTCCATTCGCCTNTCGGGTGGTTCGATCACCAATCTNGGNACNCTNNAGGCCANNGGCNTGGTGGCCGAGGCCGATTNNGATGGNGGCGGCGGACGCNTCTCCATGGATAGTGACGGANTCGTGCTCGTTGGTANCGTCGACGTTTCGGGTTGGCAGGACGGNACGGTTGCNGTCTTTGGCGANACGAACCCAGGCGACTTGTACCTGAATTCCGGTACCCTTACCATCAATACGACGGATGGCACTTGGCATCACACCGACGGCCAGCATGGCGAAGGTGTCCTTACGACCGGTGATGACGGTGGTATATTGTATGGTGTTTGTACTTTCACCTTCAGCTCGATCAACTTGGAATCGGGTGTCACCGTAGTACTCGAGGGCGACAATGCCCTCATTCTGAAGACCGCCAACAACGGTGATATCAACATTGGCACCAATCTCAACGCAGATGGCGGAGATTCCGTTAACAACGATAACCCTTGGGGCAACTGGTCGAATTTCCGTATCGGTGGTACTGCCAAATTGGGAGGTTATCCCGGCGGTAACAGAAACGATGACGGTTATGGGCCCGGCAAGGGAACTGCCAAGGTGCTCAATAACGAAGGCGGCGGAGGCGGCTATGGCTCCTTGGGCCTTAGTGTCGATTCCGCCACTGAAGGTCAGATTTACGGCAACGAGTCCCTCAACCATCTGCATGGTGGTTCCGGTGGTGGAGCTGGTTCGTCACGCGGNGGNGGAGGCGGNGGCGGNGCCATNTCNCTCGAAGCNNATGGTGACGGNGANCTNTTCATTGCNACTGGTGTGACTATTTCCGCCAATGGTGGAATGAGTACCAGGGCCGATGGTAATAACGAAGGTGGCGGTGGTTCCGGCGGTTCCTTGCGATTCGCCGGACGCAACATCGTCAACAACGGTACGATCGAAGCCAAGGGTGGTACCAAGACATCTGCCTTTGACGGCGGTGGTGGTCGAGTTGCCTTCAATTATAGCGGCAACTTGGTTGAAGGCACCGTTGACGTAGGTTATGGCACTATTGCCGAAAACACGGCTCCTGTCCTCGTTGGTGACCTCAATGCAACTGGTTATTATTCCAACGCGAATTATGCCACTAAGCTCACACGCGTCGGCGACCTCCTCGGATGGTGGAACTTCGACGACGGCACAGCTGATGATAGTTCGGGCAACGATTACCATGGTGTGGCATCGAGCGCGAACATCTATGATTCGGACACGCCGTTTGGTATGGGGAAATCCGTGAATCTCAACGGAAACAACTACATTTCCGTCAGTGATGGCGGAGATCAGTCTACTTTCACGGTGAATCAGGAATTCACCATAACTACTTGGGTCAAGGAATGGCCCGACGGTAATTGGGAACCCTTCATTTCTAAGAATGGTGAAAGTGGAAGAGGCTTTAGCTTGCGGAGATACAACAATTCCGGAAACCAGATTAACTTTTGCATACGCAATACTTCCGGTAATGACGATTGGCCGGTCGCCACCAACGTCAACGACAACAACTGGCATCACATTGCCGCGGTTCGCTCCAACACCTATCGCAAACTCTACGTGGATGGTTCCTTGGTGGGTACGGAGAATGAATCCGGCACTCCGGGAACCGGCCACGCTCATTTGGTGTTCGGCGCCAGGGACCAGGACAATAATGGAAACACTGGGCCCAACATTACTTGGCATTCCAACGTTTGGCTTGATGACGTGCGCTTCTACAAAGCCATTCTCGACCCCTCCGACGTTGCAGCCATATTCACGGGTGACACGGGTGGGGCGATACCATCCATCGCGCATTCAATCACCGCCCAAAAGGGACCGATTTCATTCAGCGCGAACCCTCTGCCACAAGGACTCACTGTCAATGCCGGTTCCGGTTTGATTTCCGGAGTGACTCAGGAAATCGGTGACCATAACGTCACGATTGCAGCATCCAATCTCGCGGGTACCAGCGAGTCACAGGTGCTCGTCCTGACGATCAAGCCCAACCTTCCGATCCTGACCGATCTCAACGTCACCACCGTGGGTGGTACCTCTGCCTCGGTCAGCGTTAACCTTCTCGACACTGGAGGAGAAGATCCTACCTTGACCTTCTATTTCGCCGAAAGCTCGATTGTCCGAGCATCTGACATCATCGGTTGGTGGAAATTCGACGAAGCAGAGGGAATCACCGCCGCCAACACTGGTTCCGCGGGGGCAGGCAAGTCCGCTACCTTGAAGAGCGGAGCCACTTGGTCCACCACGGACAAGAAGTTCGGGGCCTCTGCCCTCAAGATACCGACTGGCAGCGCCAATGCCTATGCTCAAATCGCCGATCCTCTCGGTCTCGGCGGTTCCAATACCGCGGCTACCTTCTCCATCTCCACTTGGTTCAAGAANCTCTATCCCACCGGACAATGGCGCACCTTGAGTCGTGGCAGCTCGCATGGTCACCACGTGATCATCAAAAACAACAACAACGATCTCGGAGTCTTTGCCAGCGGCAACGGAGATTTCCGTGACTCCGGTTTCGATTTGCCGTCGGCCAACTACCAAGCCGCTTGGCATCACCTCGTCGCTGTTTCCGATAGTAGTACCACCAAGTTCTACATCGACGGTGCCTACAAAGACGATTCCGACAGGCCCACCGGTAATAACATCTACGCGATCGGCAATTACCAAGGGGGCAACCAACGCTTCGCCGAATTGATCGACGACTTCCGCGTCTATGGTGTGGCTCTCACGGAAACGGACGTCACCGCTCTCTACAACAGTGGCAACGGCGACGTCGGAGACGGTTCTTGGGATGGCAATTTCTCCTTGGCCGGTACCCAGACAACGGGAACTCATCCAGTGTCATTGGTGGGTCTCACTACCAATACCTTCTACAATGCCCAGGTGCATGCCATTAACTCGACAGGGCCCGGTGTCAGCCAACTTCTCTATTTCACAACCAACAATGCGGTTGGCCCACCGGTTTTGACTGCTTCACAGCCCACTTCCATCGCTAGTTCCTCCGTCAACGCGGAAGGCCACTTGCTTTCCTTCGATGGTAATCCAGCTACGGAAAAGCCTGTCATCACCCTTTATTATGGTGACGAAGATGGCGGCGAGACCACCTCGTGGGACGATAATATCGATATGGGGCAAAAGAGCATCGGCGCCTTGTCCCAAGCAATTACTGGTCTGACTGCGGGCACGCAATACTACTACCGTTTCAGGGCAGTTAACAATCCGGCAGGCTCCGGCGAAAAGACCGCTTGGTCCGACGTTGGTCAATTCATCACGGTCGGTTTGCCCACGGCGGAAGCCAAGCCAGCCACCAACCTGTCTACGACAGCAGCCACCTTGAATACCAAGATCACAGGCATCGGCGGAATCAGCTACACCGTAGACGGGACCATGTCCGCCAATGACTTCACCGGACTCAAGCTTTGGCTCAAGGCGGACTCAGGTGTGAGTGGCAATAGTTGGACCGATAACTCCGGTAACGGCAACCATGCCACCAAGAACGGTTCTCCCACCTTGGTGAACAATGCCCAGAACGGCTTGCCCTTGATGCGTTTCAACGGTAACGGCCAGCACTACAGTTTCTCCAACATCACCAATATTCAGACTGTGTTCTGGGTGGTGAAGGAAAATGCAGGAGCCGGCAACCATCGCCCCATGTTGGGACACAATAGTAGTCACCACTTTCACCCGAATGGGAATAATATCCTCCACAACAGCTGGTCTCACGGCAATACGAGAAACGCTAGCGCCGTTTGGAAAATCAATGGAGCCGCCGTTGATCCTTTCAACACGTTCAAACCGTATGTGCTCTCCGTCGTGTCCTTCAAGGCTGGAGGCACCGGTATTCAGGCAAACCGCTTCTCCAAGGACCGGGGAGACAACAACCGTGTCTGGAGCGGCGACATTGGCGAACTGTTGATCTTCGACACTGTTTTGAGCGATACCGAGATCGCTGACGTCGAGGGTAAACTCGCTTGGAAATGGGGTCTGCAAGACGACTTGGACAGTTCTCATCCCCACAAGGGATCGAATCCACTTAGTATACAAGTAAATCTTGGTGGTGATCCAGCCACAGTGACCTTCTTCTGGGGTGATGAAAACGGTAGCGAAGCCGGCAAGTCCTGGGATTATAATGCAACCCTCGCTGAAGCTCAAGACATCGGCATTGTCTCCCACGACATTACCGGACTGACCAACGGCACAACATACTACTACAATGCCACTGTGTCCAATCCAGGTGGCGGTGTGACCGTGCCGGTCAAAACCTTCGTGGCTGCCAATACCTTGCTTAACAAGGATAGTATTCCGAATCTCGTACTCTGGCTCGATGCATCCGACGTTGATGGCGACGACCAGGTAGATGCTGTCACGAATGGCATTTCTCTCGCGGCTTGGGTGGACAAATCCAATACCCAGAAAGAGGTCAAGCAGACCTTTGCCGGTAACCAGCCGACCTACAATACAAACACCTTTGGCGACAAGGCAGCCATTACAATGGACGGCGCTGGCGATCACTTCTTCGTGAACGGCGCCCTGCGTACGGAGGACGGCCCGGTTTCCGCATTCGTGGTATCCAAGCGTGACGCCCAAGGTGGCGATTCGGATGCCTACTTGATCGGTGAGTCCGGTTGGGAGATTAGCGCAGGAAATAACAACGACCCATACGCAACTAAGGTTCACTCCTTCATCGCCGCATCCAGTGAAACCTTAACCGATATCAAGATCGGCAAGGACGGGGCAACCTCCTCTCACGACTTTGCGGGTGACATCGGGGAAGTTCTAATATTCGACCGTGAGCTCACCGCCGAGGAGGCGGATATGGTAGTAGGCTATCTGGCCCACCGTTGGGGAGGAGCTGATTCCCTTCCCGCGAACCATACCTACAAGGAATTGCCTCCTATCTTCGACAATTCGCCACTCATCACCATCGCTGAATATATCACTGAGGTGGGAGCTCCCATGACCAATAACCTCGTGAGACCGGACGACATGCTCGGTTGGTGGAAATTTGACGACGATACTGCCAACGACAGCTCGGGCAATGATCATCACGGTGTGGCGTCAGCTAACTCGATCTACAAGACCGACACTCCGTTTGGTTCAGGTAAATCCGTTGATTTGAGTGGCGACAAGTACATTACGGTGAGCGATGGCGGCGATCAAAGCACCTTCGACGGTGGCACTTCCTTCACCATATCCGCTTGGGTCAAGAAATGGCCAAATGGTAGTTGGGAGCCATACATCTCTAAAAGAGGTGAGAGTGGCCAAGGTTGGCAGTTGCGTCGACGGAGTGGTTCATCAAACCAGATTAGCTTTACCTTGCGTGGTCCAGGTAACGACGATTGGTATGGCACAAAGAACATCAATGACAACCAATGGCACCATCTCGCGGCCCGTTGGGGTGATGGCAAGCGTCAGCTTTACGTCGACGGTGTGCAAATCGCTTCGGAGAACCGGAGTGGCACCGTCAATGCAACTGGTTCACAGCTTGTGTTCGGCGGTCGTGACAATTCCGGCAACGCAGGCAACGGCCCCAACGTTGGAAACAAGTCAAGCATCTGGCTCGATGACGTACGCTTCTACGGCACGCATCTTTCAGCCTCCGACGTAGCGAACATTTACAACGGCGGCGATGGCGACATGGAATTATTTTACCCACGCTTTGCCGCTTACGTCGGGAATCCCGTGAGCCTCCAAGTGGACGCCACCCGTGCGCCTACATCCTGGTCTGCCGCTCCACTTCTGGCTGCGAATGGTTTGGAAATCAGCGATACGGGGCTAATCACTGGCACGCCTAAAGCAGTGGGTGATTTCAATTGCACAATCACTGCGACCAATGCCAGCGGATCTAACACCAAGTCCATCTTCTTCAGGGTGGTCAAGGGTGCCCGGGGCATAGAATGGGAGCAATCCTTCCTCGGCTTGGTCTACGGCGCCGACCCACTCGACCTCAACGCAACCGCCACCGGCGGAGCCGTGACTTACAGTTCCAGTGACCCCAGTATCGTCTCCTTCAGCGGAGATGACGTCCTTTCCGTGACTTTGGACGAAGGATTGGTCAATCGCTGGGCTTTTGACGAAACCACTGGCACCAAAGCCGTTGACAGTTGGAGCACTGACTTTAACGGAACCTTGGGCTCAGGCGTTTCATGGACCACCGGCAAGTTCGGCAATGGTGTCCAGTTCAGTGGAACTTCCGCCAACAGCAAGGTAGTGTTCACTTCCGGCGCAGGTAACGTCGGAGACAAGATGTCCGTCTCACTTTGGGTGAAGCAAACCGTCAACAATAGCGGTGGTTACTTCATCTGTAACAAGGTGAACAACAATGGCGCCGGGTTCGAATTCCGTTCCGGCACCAACAATACCAAGGCCTACTGGCGCGGTTCCAGTGGAACGGAAAGGAATTACAACGCGGTCACCAATTGGGATGATTCCGATTGGCATCACCTCGTACTGACCTTCAATGGCGGTGGTAGCAACAATTCCAAGATGTACGCCGATGGTATCTATCGAACTCAGGGTACGGTTGCAGCCATCACCAATGGAAGCGCTGCTCTGACCTTGGGCACCAAGACCAATGGTGATACTCCGCGATTCAAGGGAATAATCGACGAATTGCGAATCTACAACAAGGTGTTATCTCAATCTGACGTATCTACCCTTTACGGGGCAGGTTCGGGCGACTTCGTTACCTCCAAGTCTGGCAACGTCGCTTCGATCAATTCGGCGGGTACCGCTACCTTGACAGTTCATGCGACAGCTATTCCCACCATGTTCACGGCTGTACCGATGGATCTTAACGTCACCATATCGAAGGCTCCTTTGACCATCACTGCGGAAGACAAGTTGCGCCTCACCAACGTGGCCAACCCGACCTTCACGCACGTCGTGACCGGTTTCGTCAACGATGACAACGAGAGCACCTCCCTGACCGCTCCACCGGTGGCCAGTACAACCGCTGTACTTTCGAGTGACGCGGGCAGTTATCCAATCACCCTCGCGGACGCCACCTCGGACAAATACTACATTACCTACGTGGACGGCACCTTGATCGTGAGTGACAAGGCCGAGCAGGTGATCAACTGGGGACAGGATCTGTCCAGTGTGTCGATCTTCCAGTTCATCGACTTAAACGGTACCTCCATTCGCGGTACAGGCGAATCCAATCCGGGCGCCGCTACCGGCCTGCCGGTGGTCTACTCGGTCGACGATCCCTCCGTGGTAAGTTTGGCCGTCACCTTGCAGGCCAACTTAGAGACATGGTGGAAGATGGATGAAGAGGACGGCATCGACGTGGACAACGCAGCGTCCAGTAACTACACCGGCACATTGGCGGGACCAAATGGTACCGTGCCAGGTGCAGCTTCCTGGAGTCCCGGTCAGTTTAACAATGCGCTCACCTTTGACGGCACCGACGACCATATCACGGTTTCCGGTTATTCCGGAATCACGGGTGCAACCAAGCGCACTGTCTCTCTCTGGTTCAAGACCAGTGTCGACAACAAGTCGCTTCTCAAGTACGGCGCAAATGGCGCGGGCACACTCTTCAAGATATCTCTCAACTCGGGAGCCGCTGAGGTCGATCTTGGCGGTGGCGTGAAAGTGACAGGTGGCTCCGGCTTGGCGGATCTTGATTCCGACGGCAAGCCCGTATGGCACCATATTGCAGTTGTCGTTCCTCTGAATGCCACTTCTGCTGATGTTAAGTTGTACGTTGACGGGGTCGCCACTAGCGGCAGTGGAACCACAGCTGTCAATACCAGTGTGGTCCCAGGTAGCTTCCTTAAGATTGGCACGGATGGAGCTGCATCGTACTTCAACGGTCAGATCGACGACGTGCGCTTCTATGCGGCCGAGCTTAACGCGACCACCGTGGCGAAGGTCTACGGCTCCGGTTTCGGGGACTTCAATCGTATTCAGGTCCTGACGGCAGGCACTGCGACCTTGACCGCCAGTCAACCAGGCAGTGACGACTATGCTCCGGCAGTTGACGTCACCACGCAGTTGACGGTTGGCAAACTCGACCAAACAATCGCCTACGATCCGTTGACGAACAAATCGATCGGCGACTTCAACTTCGATCCGGGCGCGGTCGCCAGCTCAGGCTTGCCGATCACTTACGTCAGTTCGGATCCATTAGTGGCTTCCGTAGAAGGCGCTCCAGGTAGCCAGACGATCAAGATACGTGCTACCGGCACCACCTCGATCACCGCTACGCAGGGGGGTGATGCCTCCTACAACGCGGCCACCGATGCCAGCCAGAACTTGACCATCGGTTACTACAACCTGTTCAAGGAATCGATTGCTGGCATGGCCATGTGGTACGATGGACATAACATTGACGCGGATGATCAGCAAGACACCAACGTCGATGGCTCCAACGTCCTTCTCTGGAACGATAGTTCAGGCAATAACCGAAATGCCGGCCAAGGTACAATCGCCAACGCCGGGCAATACGAGGAGAATGGCCTCAACGGCAAGGGCGTGGTAGTCTTCGCCGCGAATGATACCTTGGAGCTGGATCCTGCCGTTAGCGGCGTGAAGACAGTTTTCGGGGTATTCAAGCAAACCGGGATCTTCAGTGGAGGGAAAGGCAAAATGCTCGGTGGCGACCTGATCACCACCTCGGCGGCCGAAAAAGTCGGTCTCCAGCGTGACGGCGGATCAGGCATGATCGACTCGGCTGTCTCCAGTCTCTCTTATAACGTGGCGTCCTGGCAGATGGATGCCGGATCCTATTCTCTCTTGGTCAATGGTATCGACAAGGGAACGGGAACCGATCCTCAAGCCATTGGCGAACTTAACCGCGTCGGTAATGGCGTACCAAGCAAGATCGCCGAGATCGTGGCCTACGACCGCATCCTGCCGACCTTGGCCCGCCAGAAGATCGAGGGATACCTTGCCCACAAGTGGGGTCTCGAGAACCTGCTGCCTTCCGAGCATCCATACAAGATCGTCTTGCCGACGTTCGGCGGAGCTCAGGAACTTGTATTCCAACCTCTCTCTGACAGGCAGGTGGGACAGACCATCGAAATGGTTGTCGAGGCCAGTTCCGGCCTGACAGCCTTTACCTTCGACAGCAACGATTCAACGGTGGTCTCCTTCGTCGGTTCCACCGCGACTGCCTTGAAGGAAGGCACCGTGACGATTACCGCCACTCAAGCGGGTGATGACAACTGGTTCCTTGGCACTGCCACCCAGCAGTTCATCGTGACGGCAACTCCTCGTTCCGACCAAACCATTACCTTCGAAGCTTTGGCTGACAAGACGGCGCTTGATCCGGACTTCGATCTGAACGCCACCGCAAGTTCGGGGCTGCCGGTTAGCTATCAAAGCTCGAACCTCGCAGTTGCTACCTTGTCCGGCGACTACAACCAAACAGTAGTCATCGTGGGGCAGGGTGTAACCACTATCACCGCCTCGCAGGATGGTAACGGCAGCTTCAACCCGGCTCCGCTCGTTCAGCAGGACTTCACCGTGACCAAGGTGCCGCAGACCATCAACTTCGCGGCCATCCCCAATCAGGGACTGACTGCCGGTACCTACATGCTGGAAGGCAACGCGACTTCCGGATTGGGACTTACCTTCGTCAGCGCCAATACCGCGGTGGCGACCATCTCCGGTAACGTTGTGACCTTGGTCAGCGGCGGCACTGCTGAAATAACTGCCTCACAGGGTGGTAACGCGGTCTATGCCGCGGCGTCCGACGTGACCCAGACTCTGACCGTGCAGGATGACACCGTGTCACCGCAGACCATTACCTGGGGGCAGGACCTATCCAACTTGGCCTTCGGTAACGTTCTCGACATGAACGCCACCGCAACTTCCGGTGGTCCGATCACCTACACCAGCTCGAACACAGACGTAGCCACCATATCCGGTACCAACGGCAACAAGCTGAACATCATCGGCGCAGGCACCGCGACTATCACGGTGGCGCAGGCCGGTGGTGTAATCAGTGGATCGGAATGGCAAAGCGCCTCGATTACAGAAAACATCACGATCGACAAGGTGGGGCAGACCATCACTTTCGCTGATGACTTCATGAAATCGGTCGGTGACTTCGACTTCGATCCTGGCGCTACCACGGACTCGAATCTTACCATCACCTACACGGTTGCCAACGCAGCTATCGCAACAGTGGATTCCCAGACTGGACTGATTCATCTCGTTGGCCCCGGATTCACTACCGTCACGGCATCACAGTCCGGCAACGAAACCTTCAACGCCGCCACTCCGGTGACGAGAGACATGTTGGTCAGCGAATTCAATCTCTACGCCGACTCGATACCGGGGCTCAAGCTCTGGCTGAACGGGTTCGACGTCAACGGTGACAATGCTCCGGACACCGCTTCCGTATTCGGTAGCGGTGGCAAGGTGTCCCTCTGGAAGGACCGTTCCGACGCCGGTAACGACATCACGCAGGGAACGGATGCCAACATGCCTGTCTGGCAACCCACTCAAAACAGTGGCAAACCCGCCGTTGTATTCGATGGCAACGATTTCCTCAGCCTGAGCAATGCTCTTGGCTTGAGCGGAAATCCTTCGCTTACTGTGATCATGGTAGCCAAGAAAACAGGTGCAGCAGCCAATAAGAACATATTGAAGATTGGATCTACCTCGAACACCGCGGGACAACTAGTTTCCGTCACTGCAGGTGCCGAATTTGCATATGGCAATGGCAACTTGGCATTCCCTTCGGGTTTTGCCGATGCAGTTACCATCGGTTCTTTCCGCTTGAAAAACTCCACCACGGTTGGTGCCGGTCAGTTCTACAAGAATGGTGCCGAACTGACTGGAACTGCCACCAATGGTGAGAATTCTTGGACAATCCCGAGTTCAGGCTCCGAGGTTAGAGTTGGCGGTGGAAACGGAGCCAGTGCCTTGATTGGGAATATCTCCGAACTGTTGGTCTTCGATCGCGGCTTGCATCCGATGATCATACAGAAGGTCGAAGCCTACCTTGCCCACAAGTGGGACTTGGCCGACAACCTGCCGGCATCTCACCTTGGCGACGTCGGACCTCCGGTCTTCGGTGGCAACCAAGAAGACGCCGGTGGCATCACCTTTGCCGCCATTCCTCAGAAAACCACGGAGGATGACCCCTTCGAACCTGATGCATGGGCCTATTCCGGACAGGATCTAACCTACGTGTCCTCCAACACGTCGGTGGCCACCGTGAGCGGTAGTGTCATAACCATTGTAGGCGAGGGCACCACCACCATCACGGCAAGTCAGGGAGGTGATTCTCACTTCACTGCTGCCAACTCGGTGTCACGTGACTTGACGGTGATAGACAAGCAGCCACAAACCATCGCCTTCACGATGGGAGACCAGGCCAAGAACCCGAACCTCGCGGTCGATCTGAATGCGACCTCGAGCGCCGGTCTGCCTGTTACCTTCTCCATCGTGTCGGGTGGTAGCTTGCTCACCTTCGACTCGAATAACAATACGGTGACCTTCAACGAATTGGGAACCGCGGTTATTCGAGCCTCATGCGCAGGTAACAATGATTACTTGCCTGCTCCCGACGTGGACGTCACCGTCCAGATCAAAAACGGTCAGGTCATGGTCTTCCAGGACATCGGTGACATGGGAAGAGATAACAATGCCAGCTTGATAGCCTTCACCAAGGCACTTGTCGGTGGCGAGCCCACCGGTTTGCCCGTTGTCTTCAGCATCGAGTCGCAGCCTGCCACGGACGTCAGCATAATCGGCAATGCTCCCAAGAGGGTGAAGGCCGGTAACACCTTGGGTACGGTCACCGTCAAGGCCTCGCAGGCCGGAGACAATGATTACGCTCCGTGTTCCGCCACCGTGACCTTCGAGATCGGTAACAAGAGCAACCAGGAACTGATCTTCCCCGACGTGGGAGCTGCAGGTGGCGTGCGTGACTTGCCCTTGGGCCGTCGACCGTTCTTCCTGCCGATCATCAAGACGACCCGCGGACTCACTGCCACGCTTACGGTGACCGCGCCTGATGCCGATGATTCCACCATGTTCACGAAGGATGGCCGCAAGCTCATCCTGAAGGGAACCGGCAGGATCAAGGTCACTGCCTATCACGCTGGCAACAACGATTACTATGCCACCGCCGAGGTGTCCCGTATATTTAACGTAAAGGAACCAGGCAGGGACGCCTTCTTCGAGGAACGACGGGTCGATGACAGGTACTCCGCCAAGAAGGCTGAATTCATCACGCGGATGCAGCACATGGTGGATGGCTTGAGCGCAGCCGATGCCGCCGCCCTCTTCGACGAGGACTCGGCTGACTCCGATGGCGATGGTGTGAACAACTTGCTCGAACGAGCCTTCGGAATGGATTCACTAGGCCCCGACGAACGCAAGAGCATGCCGAGAGTCCGTAACAAGGACGATGGCAAGCAACGCTTCACCTTCATTCGCTACAATTCGAGCGCAAACGCCGAAGGTATCGAGTACAAGGTGGAGGTTAGCACCGACTTGCGCGTTTGGATGGAAGGTTCCTCCTACGCGGTCGAGGAAGGTACTCCAGTGGACATCGGTGGTGGAATGGAGCGAGTGACTTACGTCACCGTGCAGACCGCTGCAGCTGCCGGAGGACGTCAGTACATGCGCCTCACCGTCAGCGCTCCCTGAGGATCTTACCGCTTAAGGCACTTCCGCAAAACGCCTCCGTCCATATGGGCGGAGGCGTTTTCATTGAAAAGCATGGGTTTTGTTTATCCTCGTTCAAGGTTAGGCAAAAGAAAACAGAATCGATCCTGGACCGAGTTTTACTTTCTCGGGCAAACTAAACTATCTCTCCGGTCGTAGTGCTTGGAAATTATATTTCACTCTGTATTCAGCCCCTTTTTGCTTGCGAAGTAGGCTTTGCTAGAGCATTTTTCGTGGTTTGCAGCGCACCCGTAGCTCAATTGGATAGAGCGCTTGGCTACGGACCAGGAGGTTGGGGGTTCGACTCCCTCCGGGTGTACCAGCTCTTCCGTGTTCTCTTCGATTGCCTTAGGCTGTCGGCAATGAACGCGACAGTCAGGCTTCGGGGAAGATCAGGCAAGATTCATGACGGTCAAGTCGACCATCGAGCTCAGGTTGTTGTGCTTGGCTAGCATGTCAGCCGCCGTGCTTGTCTTGATCCGATATTTAGCCACCTTGACCATTTCGGAAGCCACGTCCGTGTCCGTTATGCGACTGGAGGCCATTTCCAAATTTTCGAAGTTTCTGGAAAGCAATCTCTCGCTGACGCTAAAGCTGGAAGATTCAGACCCATTCACTGACCTGACGTTAGCCAGTACTTGAATGTAGCGGGTGAAGTCCGACATCGAGAAATCCCAGAGATCGAGATCTTCGTTCGTCAAGCCGTCGATTTGCGAGGAGGTCCCTCCATTGCCTACGGAAATTGATACAGGTCCTGCCCCGGAAGGATTGCCGGCGAATGAGATTCCCACGGAACCATCTGGGTTAATCGCAGTGGAAGCGATCGAAAGAGTGCCTGCAGGCCCACCAGTAATGGTTACGGCGGGCGGCGGGTCGCTTGTGTTGTAGCCACTGCCCACGTTGACCGGCGAAGGTGTGGTGGCGATGGTGCCATTGGCTGACTTCGCTGTATAGTTGCCGGCAGCAGTAAGCCCGGCGGGCAAGGTGGAGAGATCTATGGTGAGGGTGCCGTCACCATTGTTTGTGACCGTGGTCGTGCCTACGGCTGCTCCGGTTGAGTCGGATATCGTGGTTACGGGAGTCTCCGAAGCATCGTAGCCCGTTCCAGCCGTAATGGAGGTTGCGCTCGCAGACAACGGACCATCCGCTATTTGTACCTTGTAGATCCCTTTTTGGGTGGGAGTGCCGCTTGCAGTCACCGTTAGCTTGTCGCCCACCAAGGTGAGCGCGGCTGTGACGTCTCCTGGATTCAAGGTTCCGTCCGGGGCCACTACGTCCAAGGTGGGGACAGCGGCATATCCGGACCCCACGTTAGTGGCGGGCGTGTCCGTTGGATCGATGTAAAGAGGGCCGTCTTCCGCCTTTGCTGTGTAGTTGCCAGCAGCGTTTACTGCGGCTGGCAAGGTGGATAGATCGACTGAAACCGTTCCGTTGGCATTGAGCGTGACGTCAGTGGCATTGACGGTCGCCAACTCGGCTCCGGTGTTATCGTATAACTTGACTGCCGGCTTGCTCGCATAGTCGCTCCCGCCTGTGACCGAATTGGGAGTGGCCATTATACCCACCGTAAGGTTTTCGGCAGGCATGGTTCCTTGAATGGCCGTTACCTTTACGTCGGCTGCGGTGCCATCCGGAGCAAGGGTAAAGCCTTGCGCCGCCATGGTGCCACGGAATGCATCCAAATCTACGTCTGGCGCAGTGCCTGCGGCGGCCACGTTGAATCCCTGGGATGCCATGGTGCCCTGCAGGGAATCGACGTTTACGGTCTGTATGGATCCGGTTGGCGCCACCGTGATGGATTGAGCGGCCATGGTGCCCTGCAATGTCGTCACCTTTTGATCAGCTGCGGTGCCTGCGGGCCCCACGACAAAACTTTGAGCTGCCATGGTAATCGCGGCAGTGGCCACTGTTGTGTCCGAAGCAGTGCCCGTGGCAGGCCCGTTTACAGTGATTAAAAAGTCTCCGCCAACTTCAGGGGACCCAGTGAAGGTAATTAACTTGAGAGCCCCTGTGCCTGCGTTTATGCCTCCGGTATAGGTGTTTCCTCCTTCGGTTAGTGTCACGGAGCTAGGTTGGACGGTGCCGGTCAACACGCGGGGCGTGACACCATCTGCCTCGAAGCCGATGACTCCGGCATTTCCAAAGCTGTTGTCCGGAGTGATGCTCACGGTAAGCGTGGAAGGATCGAGTCCTGCGGCGAAGCCACTGCCCACTTCGGTCATGTAATCGAGATAGGGCGCGCCTTCAGCAGTTGACTTGATCAATACGTTTATGGTGCCGGCCGAAGTCGGAGTGCCGGCCAAGTTGACCGTCACTTTGCCATCTGCAATCGAGGTGCTGCTCACGGTGATGCCGGCGGCAGCTGTTCCTGACAAGCTAATGTCGCTCGGGTTCACTGTATCCGTCGCGAGATAATTTTGACCGACCTCGACCGAGGTCGCATCCAACGTAAATCCCGAGGCAGGATCGGTGAAAGCATAGAGTTTGTTGTCATCAGAGCCTACGTAGGCAATCGAACCATCCGCCGAAAGAGCAGGAGTGCTGTCGGAGGTACCCCCCATTTGACCTGTCCATATGACTCCATTCAAGTTTGTGGAATTTCCCCAAGTACTTGGATCTGTGCCATCCAAGGCGAACAGCGCTCCACTATCGGACGTAATGAAAACACGATCAGAGGAATTTACCACTGGTGAACTGCGACTCCCCGAAGTTCCGACGTCAAAACGTCCCAAACGTGTGGCGGAACCCCCATTGTCACGATAGGCCTCCAAGCGATCGTTGGCCCCTATGAAGTATATGTTGTCATTGGAACCCACTGCTATGTCAGTGTTGATTGGATTGGAAAAAGTCCAACTAGTTCTCCAAAGCCTATTGCCGTTGGATGTTTGGTAGGCCGTTAATCTACCTCCGGCATCACCAATGTATAATCGGCTGCCATCGTTCGATAAAGCGGGAGAGGAACGAACGTCTGCGCCAAAGGAGTGGTTCTGTCGCCATTTTTGAGACGCGCTTCCCCCATTGTCTTCCACCGCATACGTGTGGTTTGAGTTGGACCCAAAGTATATGACGCCCGCTGCATCCACCACGGGCGAGGAATCAATGTTTCCATTTGCATCGAATTTCCATTTGAGTGATCCGTCAGCAGTGTTGACGGCATATAAATTATCATCTCTGGATCCAAAATAAACGGTGCTTCCATCTGGAGAGAGGGCAGGCTTTGTCCTTATGTCGTCGGTATTCCCTGTGTCGAACGACCACAATTCGTTTCCGTTCGACGTGTTTAGAGCGGTCAGGTTTCCTCCGGCGTCTCCGATGTACAAAACGGATTCATCTTGAGATAGGATTGGGCTGGCCTGGCTATCCGTAGTGAGATTTGCGACCCAGTTCTCGGAACCATCGGTGGAATTGACGGAATGTACTTGGGCAGGGCCACCCTCGCCGGAGATAAAGAATAGCGTGCCGGAAGAGCTCATCACCGGACGCGTGTCCACGTCTGCGCTGGCTACGTTAGGCGTGAGGGTTTCCCATAGCTTGGTTGCGGTTTTTTGCGTAGGGTCCGCTATTACGCTTGCGGTGACTTGCTCCGTGGTCGATGTGCCACGAATGGTTGCCACTGTTTGGCTGAGACTGCCCTGGCTCGGCCCGTCGGCCGCCCTTATGGTGAAATTTCCCGCCACTGTAGGCGTGCCGGAAAGAACCACGTCCAACTTCCCGCCATTAAGTGTGACGGAAGCGATGGAGACACCGTCCGCGGGGCCGATTGCTCCCGCTGAGGGATCTCCTGAGTCCGAAGCCCCCGAAGGTCCCAGAATAGTCACCGACGAGGGCAGGGCGGTATAGGGGGTGTCTCCGATGGTCAGCGTGGTGCTGGACAATTTCAATCCATCGTCAGCTTTCACGGTATAGGTCCCGGCTGTGACCACTCCTGCGGTAGCCAATGTTGCGGGGTCGGAGAGGTCGATGGAGACTGTGCCGGCCGTGGGAGCGGGACCGGCGTTCAAGTTTACGGAGGCAACGGGCACCGTTCCCACGGCGGCGCCGGTGTTGTCGTATATTTGGACGGCTGGCTCGGTGACAAAGAGACCGTCGGTTGTGTCGTCGGAAGTAATGGTGGCGGTATCTGAACTGAGAGGACCATCGGCGATTTGAATGGTGAAATCACCTACCTTGGTTGGTGTTCCCGCCGTGACTATGTTGAGCTTGTCGGCTACGAGGGTGAAATTGAAAGTCGCTCCATCGACCGTAATCGCGGTGGCCGGATCCTGAGTTACAACGGTGGGGGTGGCGCCTGGGCCAGTGATGGTGACGGATGAGGGCAAGGCAGTGTATCCCGAGCCCACGTTAGTCAGGGGCGTGGTGGTCGGATCGATATAAATGGCGCCGTCGTCGGCTTTTACGTCATAGGTGCCGGCTGGTGTTACTCCCGCGGGCAGGGTTGATAGATCAACAGTAACGGTGCCATTTGCATTTAGGGTTACGTCGGATGCGCTGACCGTACCAGCCACAGCTCCGGTGCCATCATATATTTTTACAGCCGGCTTTGCGTCGTATGGGGTATCTGTGGTAGCTGATGAGCTGACCGAGTTGAGGTTGGAGGAGAGTGGGCCTGCTTCGATTTGAACCTTGTAGGTGCCCACTTGCAAGGGAGTGCCAGTTGCAGTGACGTTTACCTTGTCTCCGGCAAGCACAAGAGATGCAGTGACGTCACCCGGATTTACGGTGCCATCCGGAGCAATTACGGAGAAGGCAGGCACTGCCCCGTATCCTGAGCCCACGTTGTTGGTCACCAGATCATCTGGATCTAGGTAAGCTGCGCCATTGTCAGCTTTCACCGTGTAGGCTCCTGCAGCGTTAACGGCCGCGGGAAGAGAAGTTAAATCGATTGAAACGGTGCCATTGGCATTTAGCGTGACGTCTGCGGGAGCAGCTTGAGCGATTTCGACACCAAGGTTATTGAAGATACGTGATATGGGTTTGGCTCCACTGGAATCGTACAGACCGTCGGTGGTTAGCGAGGAGGTGACGTCGGTTGTGTCCGAGGTTAGGGGGCCGTCGTCTATTTGCACTTTGTAGGTGCCCACTTGGAGAGGCGTGCCGCTGGCGGTGACGTTCAACTTGTCTCCCGAGAGAGCCAGCGCTGCGGTGACGTCACCTGGGTTGACCGTGCCATCAGGAGCAAGAATGGAGAGTCCGGGAACCGCCCCGTATCCTGACCCTACGTTATTTGTCACTAGATCGTTCGGATCGAGGTAACCGGTTCCGTCATCTGCTTTCAGCGTATAGACTCCGGCCACGACCGAAGGAGGGAGGGCAGTTAGGTCTATGGAAACCGTTCCGTTTGCGTTCAATGTAACGTTCCCCGAAGCCACTGTGGCGACTTCCGTTCCGGTGTTGTCGAAGACCCGAACGGTCGGTTTCGCTCCCGATGATTGATAAAGGCCATCGGTGGTGAGAGATGAGCTTATCGTCGCCTTGTCCGAGGAAAGCGGACCGTCGTCGATCTGTATGATGTAATCCCCCAATTGCGTGGGGGTGCCTGAGGCTGTGACCGTCAACTTGTCGCCGGTCAAGGTCAAGTTGGCAGTGATGTCCGTTGCTATGGATCCGTCTGGCGCCAGGACAGTGCTTCCCGGAACCGCTAAATATCCGGAGCCCTGGTTCAGGCTCGTGACATCCAAAGGATCAAGATATATTGCCCCGTCATCTGCCTTCACGGTGTAGGAACCGGCTCCACTTACGCCAGCAGGCAGAGTGGAAAGATCGATCGAGAGTGTCCCGTCGCCGTTCAAGGTGATTGCAGTTGCGTCTACTTGAGCTACTTCGGCTCCTGCGTTGTCACGGATTCGTACGATGGGTTTGGCATCATATGGCGTTGCTCCGACGTTGGTAAGGGCTGTGGGCGTCTGTGAGATTCCGACAGTGAAGGCCTCTGGAGACATCGTTCCTTGAATGGCATCGAAATTCGTGTCTGGAGCGGTGCCTTGAGCTGATACAAGGAAGGGTTGATCGGCCATTGACCCTATGTTTCCTGAAACAGTGAAATTCGGAGTGGTACCAACTCCAGGTGACATTATACCCACGTTATCAAAGAAACCCGTCCGCGTTACTTGTACCCTTGACCCGCCGTCGCCTGTGGGGAGGTAAAAGGGGAACTTCGATTGGTCCTCCGTCGAGAACAAGCTCACCCCATTGAGTTTCGCACGCGACATTTGCATGACTTCTTGCTGAAGTTCCTTGAACTCCAGATTGAGATCCCTCTTGTCGTTCCAACTCTTGATTGGATCGTCAAACAGGGTGCGAAGCTCTGCCATTCGATCGATTATCTTGCCCAATCCCTTGTAGGCGTCCTCCTGCATGGAGAGAAAGGATCGGGCATTCTGTATGTTTTTGTGTATGACCGAAGACCGCTTGAGACTTGAATTCAACTTTACTGAAACGGCCAAGTTGCCTGCATCGTCTGCCGCGGTGGCAAATCGCATGCCGGAGGAAAGACGGGTGAGTCCACGAGCAAGGTTACCATGGTTCTTGTCCAAAAAGGACGAGGTCAAGCTCGCTAGTTGGCGACTGTTGACGATCATCGTCATGACCACACCCCCCGATGCGCGTGAGGCGCTTCGATTCCATCCCTAAGGAGAGAATCCCAACCTATGTTACTTCCGTGTTTCAAGGTTTGAAAGAAATATGGGCGGCATCCATGCCACCCTGAATAAACTTTTAAATACTGTTCTTTAATATCGGCGTGGTTAGCCGCAAATTTAGCGGAAATTGCCATTTTTTTGCGCGGAGTTAGATTCAAGGGGACGGAAGTGGCCCGTTGATTTATTGTAACCCATTGAAAATGAATGGGTTAAGGGCTATTTATTTCCGACTTTTGTTTGGTGTCGGAGCAACCTGTCCCCAAGCACTTTTTTCCCCTTTGTCCCCCATTTGACCCAAGGAGGATTCTTGTGGAGGTCGGAACCTTACTCGTTTGCGTCGTCTTCCTTCTTGTCTGCGGAAGATGGGGTATTCTTGGGTCTGTTTATACGGAGGGGTTTGTTGCCTGAGAGGCGAAATTTACCGCCCTTTTGATCAGATGAGGAGGCTTTGGGCGATGCTGATGCTGAGTCAGTTAAATTTGATTTAGGGGATGGAGGCGAACCAGGAGGGGGAGGAGGGTTGCCTGGAGATTCCTTTGGTGGAGGAGGCATGGGGCCTCGCTCTTTTTTTTCGGATGGAGGAGGTGGTCCTGATTTCTTTACTGGGTCCCTTTTGTCACCTTCGGGTTTGTTTTTTGCATCAGCATTTTTGTCCGAGGAGGGTACTGTTTTGTCAGGTGTTTCCCCCGAGCTTGGAGGAGGCAAGGGGCCTCGATCCTTTTTTTCCGATGCAGGTGGTCCTGATTTCTGAATAGGGTCCTTTTTGTCACCTTCGGGTTTGTTTTCGGTGTCAGCCTTGTTATCCGAAGATAGTAATGTTTTACTTGGTGTAACCTTGGAACGGGGAGGGAGAGGCATGGGTCCTCCGTCTTTCGGCCCAGATGGAGTAGGTGACCCCGATTTTCCTTTGGACTCCGTTTTGTCATCCTTTGGTTTCTTTGCATCGGATGGAGCATTGACCGGTGGTTTGCCAGCTATTGATTTGGAAAGCGATGGCTTGTCGGGAGATTTCTTGGCAGAAGGGGATTGAGGCGATTTCAGATCAACTTTCTTTTTATCGGATGAAAGGGACGCCAAGGGCTTGTTGGAAGATTGGCCCTTTGATTTCTGGGAATCTTCATTTTGCTTCTTTTCATCGTGACCAAGCTTTTTCTTCATGCTTGGAAGTTTATCTTCTTCTTTATCATCTTCTTCTTTATCGGAATCTGGCTTTTTGTCCTCCCTTGTGGATTTCGGTTTTTGGGGGTCATCAAGCGGGGGTCGAGCGACAACTTTGGCCGCAGCTTGTTTCTTCCGAGCTTTGACAAATGACTGTATGCAGAGGATGAGGAAAAAGAAACAGAGCGCAGCGGTCACTCCTTGGGAGAGGAACTTGCCAGGCGAGGGAGGCTGGGTGTTGGCATTTAAAAATGGCAATTCTCCAAGCGTCTCCTTGACCTTGTCCAAGGCGTTGTAGGAGGACCAAGCCATTTTCCCGGGGACAATTGTTCCGAGCAGACCGATTCCCGCGGCTATGTGCATTAATAGTTTGCGTAGATCTTCCTTTCGCTGTGAACCGATTACGCACCCTATTATAATTAAGCCGAAGAGGGCCGGAATCAAGGCAGTTGGACTTTTCCCGAAGCTCATGGTCCCCTTGGGTTGAGCTCCGCTACCATCCTTGATTCTTGACCAATCATTTACCGACAGGGAAAGGCCATCTTTACGGAAAATCTGGAGTTTTGGGCTTTTCTCGTCGCCGCTTGCTATGGCATACCATCCTTGGTGTTCTCCACTATTGCCCTGCGCCATGATTTCCTTGGCCAAGGCCTCTGCCTGTTCCTTGTCGTTGTGCGATCCCAAGGAATAATATTCAAATTTTAGGGTAGGAGCATCTTCGGCTGCAAGAGTCATCTCCAGTCCATTCTCGAACTTTCCGGATGGATAAATCGATAGGTATGGGGTCTGGGTGATGAAACCGATTAAACCAGTAAGAATCAGGAGAAAACCAATCACATAGGTAGGAGCAGACATTTGGCGGAAACAATGGGTTACCAGCATCTTTTGCAAGCCCCAAAAAAAGCCGGGCGACCCAAGTGCCCGGCTTTTTGTAAATTGCTTTGTGTTTTGGGATCAGGCCAAGTGGGGTTGTGAACCCATGGCGATTGAATCATGGAGGGAAGTTTTCTTGCGCTTCACTAGCTTTAAGCGCGCCCGGCGACGTAACCCCCGATCCAGTTTGTCGATGAGCCGATCAATGGATTTGTAGAGGTCGTTACTGGCCTCGTTTATGACAATTGGGCTTCCGTTCATTTCGACGTGCCCTTTGGCCACAAATTCATTTTGTCGTGTTGCCGAACAAGTGGTACTCTCGAGTTCAATCCTTAATCTAATTATACTTTCCTCATGCTTGAACAATTTCCCCGTTTTCTCCATGACGATTGACTTCAGTGCATCCGTAAGGTCCATGTGCAATCCAGATATAATGACATTTTCTCTCATAATAATATATTATAGTTACTTTGAGTTAACGCAGAAATTGGCACCGCGTTCACGGGGGGTGACCAAGGAATGAACGCGGTACGAAGGTTCGAGGAGTACGCCGGCGCTATCGTCACCGGGGCGTCTTCGGGATTGGGGGAGGCAATGGTAAAAAAGATACGCGATGAGGGAGGGGATTTTCCCATCATTACTATTTCTCGTAGTGAACCGTGTTTCCATTACCCGGAATATTCAAATAAGCACGTTTCTTGTGACTTGTCCAATGCGGCTGCAATAAATTCTTGTTTTCCTGCAATAAAAGACTTTCTGGACGACCTTAGATTAGATGGTAAACTGTTGTTGATCAATAACTCAGGTGTTGGAGCATATGGTGATTTTCCGGAAGATGATTTCATCAAGCTTGGTTCCATGATCGACTTGAACGTTCGAGCAGTCGTACATCTCACGTCTTGGCTCATGCCGTATCTTGAAACGCGTGGCGGGAACATCGTGAACGTCTCGTCGCTCGCCGCCTTTCAGCCGACCCCGTATTTGTCCGTTTATGGTGCAACCAAGGCATTTTTGCTTCATTGGAGCCTGTCACTTGGGGAAGAGTTGCGAACCAAAGGTGTCAAGGTGTTGGCAGCTTGTCCCGGCCCAGTGCGAACCAATTTCTTTCGGTCAGCAGGTTTCCAGCGACGCTTGGACAACGTAAGTGGCCGAGAACCTGACGAAGTCGCTGCCAAGATTCTTTTATCCATGCTCAAGGGGAAACCCGTACTTACCTGTGGTTTCGTTGATTGGTTTTTGGCTGTCTTGGTGTCGCGTTTGCCCCTTGGGTGGATAGCCAGGTTGTCTGGTGTAACTCTTCGCAGGTTGCGCTTGAACCGTTTCAAGGAGGAACGGCGATGACACTATCTTCCAATTCTTTCGTAGGTGATTCCGCTCCCAAGGTGAAACCAGAAGATTTCTCCAACTGGATTTTATTCGAGGACGATGACTTTCTGGCAATGGACAAGCCCGGATGGCTTGTCTGTCATCCATCCAAAGATGGACCTTGGTCGAGTTTGGTGGGAGCATGCCGGGCATCTCGCGGACTCAATGAGGTTCATTTGGTCAGTCGACTGGACCGGGAAACCAGTGGTGTGGTTCTAATGGCAAAAAACAAGAAGGCGGCTAGCTTTGCTCAAAAAGCGGTTCAGGACAGACGGGTGAGCAGAACCTATCTGGCATTGATGGAGGGAGAGTTTGCCGAAAACCTGGTTGCCGAAGGTTGGCTGGGGAATGATCCCGACAGCCTAGTATTCGTTAAGCAACGCGTTACCAGTCGAAGTGCAAAAGCGAAGCGGGCTCTAACTCGCATTACTCCTCTGTTGTTGTCGAATGGGTATACCTTGGCCGCCATTCGCCCTGAAACCGGACGCAAGCACCAGATTAGGGTCCATTCTCAATGGCTTGGATTTCCCTTGGTGGGAGAAAAACTTTATGGCCATGATGAAACCTTGTACTTGGAATTCGTTGAAAATGGTTGGACTTCCCGTCTGGAGAAATTTCTACCTATGCCACGCCAAGCTCTGCACGCCGCCACCTTCCGGTTGGATGCTTCGGACAGGGAACTTGCCTTCGACGCGCCATTCCCTACTGATATGAGAGATTTCTGCATTGCGCGAATGGGTCTGGCGCAGGAATTTCTAGAGGAAGAGTGCGCCACCTTTTTTCGTGGTGAATGGACTGGACCACCGAAAAGGGTTGGCAATGGCGACAGGCTTCATTAGCCCCGTTCTCGTATCCTGCATTAACTGAAAGACAACGCCCCAATGCCTGAAGAGTCCCAGCACGATCCTTGGAGTAAGCTCAAAGCAGCTTTTCGCACGGCTTGTTCTCGACGAATAGCAGGTGACCAAAAGGAGGCTGTCCGAGTATTGAGGGATGAAGTTCCTGGTCTAGTTTCCGCTTGGGCCAAGACGAGTGACTTGGATCCCGCCGAAAAAAAACAACGATTGAAAGGTTTGTTTGACGATGCCTCTGAAAGAGCTGAGGAACTGGCTGCCATTTTTGATCTTTTTTCAGGTAAGTTCGAGTCAATGGTGGCCAGTCGCGTCGCTAACCGTGTACTTGAAGAGGTTAGGCCGAAACTTGAGGAGATCGCCCGGGAATCCATTGTCGTCGAGGTTCCTGCGCCGATAATCAATCTCCCCGAAACTCTTCCTGCTCCAGTCGAGCCGGAACCAGAACCCGAACCGGAACCAGAACCCGAATCGGAACCCGAGCCCGAACCGGAACCGGAGCCCGAACCGGAACCGGAGCCCGAACCGGAACCGGAGCCAGAACCGGAACCTGAGCTCNAGAACCNGAACCNGANCCCGAACCGGCAATGGATCAGGNAATANCCGAGCTTGAAGAGGGCGTCGAACCCGAGCTAGAGCCTGTCGAAGAAGTTTCCGCTGCAGAAGATTCGAAAGAGGATGAGGAATCACCGGATGATTTCCATGAATTGAAGGAAGCCAAGCCTGGCCGGATTTCCTTTGATGACATCGAAGGCATGATCGATCACATTCTGGGCGAGAATTAGACAAAACTTATTCACAAGAAATCACTTTTCATTGCTTATCGTTAGGGTTTTCGGAAAAGTCCCCTTACTTGCAACAACATGAATTCGCAAATGACGATGGACGTTACCGCATCCAAGGCTACCAAGAGTAAAACCAAATCCACCAAGAAAACCAAGGCCAAGCGGGGTTCGTCAGCCAAGACGTCCTCATCTGGAAAAACCAAGGGTTCTCATGTTTTGATGGGTTTGGACCTTGGCACTTATTTGTCTTGTTATGCCACCAAGTTGCCCAAACCGGGTGGCGAGCCGTCGACTTCCCTCGTTCCTACGGTGGTGGGATATGCCGAAGATGGAATTTTATCCGGTATTCTTCCCGGAAACTCCTCCGTTTTGTTTGGTGAACATGCCATTGCCAATGAATTGCATCTGAGGCTTGTTCGTCCCCTGACTGATGGAGTGGTGCAGGACCAGGAGGCAACGCGCCTTTTCTTGCATGATCTTCGTAGCCGGGTTGATTCCGATGGCAAATCGCAGGTTCGGGCCGTGATAGGAGTTCCCGCCTGTGTCGATGATGCCGCTATGGATAATCTCAAGCAAGCTGCGGTTGGTGCTTTCGATGGTGTGTTGTTCATTCCGGAACCTTTCCTTGCTGCCTTGGGTGGTCGCGACGAAGCTAAGTTAGGGAATCCGAACTATGTCGACCCCGCTGCCAACTCTCTATTTATCGACATNGGGGCCGGAACAACTGATTACTGTATCGTGCAAGGCTACTTCCCTAGCGCGGAAGACCAATTGAGCATGCCTTATGGGGGCGACGAGGTAGATGAGATTTTGGCGCAATCGATCAAGGAAACTTATCCAGAAACCAATTTATCGCTTTCCATGGTACGCCGGTACAAGGAGGAGTTTTCCTATGTAGGGGAATTGGAATCAGGTATTCGAGTGAAAGCCCCTGTCGCAGGTAAGCCTTGCAAGCTGGAAGTGGGCAATCAAATCGGAGATGCTTGCAATCAATTGCTTGGAGAAATCTTCCAATCCGCCCAGAAAATCATTGCGATGGCTTCCTCNGAATCGGTTTTTGACATGCTTGGAAACATCATCCTGACCGGCGGAGGAAGCCGAATTCGCAACATCGGACAGGAATTGGAGAGATTATTGCGAGAGGATGGCTATGAGAATCCTTCGGTCACTATCATTGACAGGGATAGCAAGCCGTTTGTTGCCATTGGCGCCTTGAAAGTGGCCAATGGGGCACGTGATGATCAATGGATCAAGCCCTGATCCAAGGCCTTCGTGTTCAGACAATCCCCTTGAGGGTGCTAGTTACCCTTTCCAAGGTTTCCTTTAGCTCTTTCAGGCGATCTTCATCGGAAATCAGTTCATCTTCTCCGAAGAGGATTGCCCAACCTGTTAATTTCGGCCAATCGGAGGGTCTTGGTTGTTCGACTAGTTCGATTCCTTGTATTCCCGCGGAACGTACCAAATGATCAGCTAACTGTACGGCGCTTGCCAATTGGGCGTGGTCCGGAGCTTCATTGGGAGTGTTATGATATTGCGTGGCTTGAACGATTTCAGGGGCAATATGGTGATTCCATAGGTAAAAGGCTCCCATTTTGGCATGATCCCACCCAAGAAGGCTTTTTTCCTGGTCGCAAATATCTTGTGTTTGACTTCCTCTTGTTTTGCAGATTTTGCCGAATTGCTCAGGAAAAGTAACGGCCGTTATAATCTTGCCCAGATTGTGGACGAGACCGGATATATAATCTCCCTCGTCTTCCCATTGAATATTAGCAGCAGCGAGTAGTTCCCTCGTCATGATGGCGGTACCGATGCTATGCCGCCAAAATTCTGTCCAATCGACCACCTCCGATTGTTTTCCAAAGGCCTGTATCTCCTCGATTATTGGTGTGGCAATAATCAATTCGCTGATGCGGCTCAGACCCAAGAAAAGCGATGCTTCTTCGACGTTGGTTACCCGCTGACTTCCCTTGCTTCCGAAAAAGATTGAATTAACCAAGTCGAGTACACGAGCGGTAAGCGATGGATCGAGACGAATGACCTCGGCAATTTGCGCCATGAAGCTGTCGTCCGAGTTCAGCAGGGAACTCAAGGTCTGGTTTATGCTCCGAAGCGAGGCCAGTTTCGGGCATTGGTTGACGCGGTCAATGACAACGAAATCCGATACGCTTGGAAATGCCCCTTTTCCTCTGGGCGAGGTGGATGGGACATGATCCGGGTTGGTCGCCACGAGAAGTTTCTTTCCGTCTNACAACGCGTTTCCTCAGGAATTGAGAATGATGGAACCTGGNCNATCCTTTGCTATTCCTTCACCCAGAAAAGTCGACAGATGATGAAAGGCTTCAGCTGTCTCAGCTACTTGCGAGTTTGGTGGAAAATCGACGGTTTTTCCATTGGAGAGACTAGCCTCAAAAGTTCCGTCTGCAGATTTAATCAGATGTATGCTTCCTCCGTTGTTTCCAGCTTGAGCCACAGCCAAGTCAGGGCTGTCCAGCAATTGACGCTTGAGGTCGAGGTGAAGTTTCCGCAAGTCCTCCAGGGAATGGACCCCATATTGGGACAAAATAGCTGCTATGCCGCTGGTTTCAGATGTTCCGCCAGCTTGTTCCAGCATGTTGCTGAATGCTTTGCCATCCGGTGGTTGTTCTACTCCGTTTGGCTTCAGTAAAGTGTTCTCAAGCAAGTTTTTGCCTAAGGAAATGAGACCGGTTGCTGTAATGGGATCCATATGCTGTAGTATGAGTTCATATCATACTTAGCAAATTTGGCGCCTATTTAACGCAAACACACCGAAATCCCTTGTAGAACTATACTAAGTTCTTCTCTAGCAACAACTCAGCGATCTGAATGGCGTTCAGGGCGGCTCCCTTCCACAACTGATCACCAACTACCCAAAGGGCAATCCCGTTTTCAAAGGCATGGTCAACCCGCAAACGTCCCACGCCGCATGGTTCGATCCCCGAATATTCGATTGGCATGGGATAAATTTTGTTGTCGGGATCATCTTNCAGATCGACTCCGGGAAACTCGGCAATGGCATCCCGGGCGTCGGGCACGTTGACCGGTTTCTTGAATTCCGCGTTGATGGATATGGAGTGAGCCCTGAATACAGGGACCCGAACACAGGTGCAGGAAACCGATAACTCGGGTAAATCCAGTATTTTGCGGCTCTCGTTCCGCATCTTCAATTCCTCTTTTGTGTATCCGTCGTCTCTAAAAGCGTCGACGTGAGGCAAGAGATTGAAGGCGATGGGGTGGGGGAATGCTTCGGGAACCGGTATTTCGCCCATCGATAAGGTTTTCACTTGTTCCTCAAGTTCAACAAGCCCCGAGGTGCCCACGCCAGACACGGCCTGATATGTGCTACAGAAAAAACGACGCAGCTCAAATCGTTTGTGGAGAGGAGCGAGCGCCATCAGGGCAACGGCGGTCGAGCAATTCGGGTTAGCTATGATCCCTTTGTTTTGAGCCAACGCTTCCGGATTGATCTCCGGAACTACAAGCGGAGTGGTCGGATCCATCCGGAAGGCTGAACTGTTGTCCACCACCATGCAGCCGCGGGCCGCTGCTTGTGGGCATAATTCGCGCGAGGTGTCTCCTCCCGCGCTGAAAATGGCCATATCGAGCTCGTCGAAGGCTTCGGGGCAGGCTTCCTCCACGGTCAGGACGGAATCACCGAAAGGTAGTTCCTTGCCCACTGAGCGAGCGGAGGCGAGTGCCTTTACCTGCTTGCATGGAAATTCCCTTTGCTTCAAGAGCGATAGGATTTCTTGACCAACGGCACCAGTTGCGCCGACTATGCCTAACCTTGGTTTCTTCAATGAAAAGTTCTCCCTACTATCGATTTTTGGAAAGTTGCCGTGAGGCGGGTGTTATGCCGTCGAGAATCTGTTTGGTAGCATCAATTTCCGAACAACGTCTGTTTCTGTACGAGGACGGCAAAAGCCTAAAGGAGTATTCGATGTCAAGTTCGAAACGGCCGCCCTCTTGTCAGGAAAACTCGTTTGGTACTCCTTGGGGCTTGCACGAAGTCTCTGAAAAAATTGGCGAAGGTGAGCCTGAAGGCATGGTGTTCAAAGGGCGTGTTCCGATGGGGTTGAGATTTTGGGAATGCGAGCCTGATGAACAGGAGAAAAACCTTATTACAACGCGTATTCTTAGGCTTTGCGGACTGGAGGTAGGCCTCAACGCAGGTCAGGGGTGCGACACTTTTGAGCGGATGGTCTATTTGCATGGAACCAATCATGAGGACAAGATCGGCCAGCCAGCCAGCGCGGGTTGTCTGCAACTCCGCAACAAGGAAATCCTTGAGGTGTTTGAGATCGTGCCGGTGGGGTCCCTTCTTTATATCGAGAAGGGGTGAGGGAAACCAACGAACTCATTTCTCAAGATTCTTCTTTTTTGGCAAACGGTTCTTGCTTTCGTTCAAAGGAAACGGATACCTGAAGATTCATCTATTCATTTCAAGCCATCCACTCATGAAAACGAAATTATCTTTTTGCCTACTGATTCCTGCCTTTCTGCTTCTGCCCATCCTTTTGCCTGCGGCCGACAAGAAAGCTGCCGCGCGCCCCGGTTATGCCGATACGCCGATGCTTCCGGATGGCAAATGGCGTGTCCATGATTCCGCCAGGCCTTATCCCAAGGTGGTTGATCCCGGCCCCATAGAGAAACAAAAGGGATTTCCCTTTGCCCCACCGAAGGGAGCCATTGTTCTTTTTGACGGCAAGGATTTGTCGAAGTGGACGGGCAAAGGCGGCAAAGCCAGCTGGAAAGTGGAAAATGGTTATTTCGAGGTTACGCGCAGCGGGGGAATCAACACAAAGGAGAAGTTCAAAGATTTTCATTTGCATATTGAGTGGGCATCTCCCAAGGAGGTGAAAGGCACATCCCAAGGGCGAGGAAACAGCGGGGTTTTTCTACAAGGAGCCTATGAGGTGCAGGTTCTTGACTCCTACCAGAACCCAACTTATCCGGATGGCCAGGCTGCTTCCATGTACGGGCAATATCCCCCGGAAGTGAACGCATGTCGCAAGCCTGGAGACTGGCAAACCTATGACATTACTTTTCGATCCGCAAGATTTGGGAAGGATGGGAAAGTCAAGAAACCCGCCGTCGTGACAGTTGTGCACAATGGTATCACCGTTCATGACAAGCGAGAATACATAGGTACCTCCACGCACAAGAAAGTGGGTAATTACAATCGCAAGGTTACCGAGGGCCCCATTGGTTTGCAGGATCACGGCAATCCCGTTCGCTTCCGCAACGTCTGGATCAAAAAGCTCTAATCCTGTCCCTTGGAAGGCGAAGCTAATTCGCCGCTATCCACCAAACCCCGGCAAAGGCGAGAATCGCTCCCGCCGTTTTTGCCATGGTCAGGCGCTCCCCGAGAAAGAGAGCGGCCAATCCCAAGGTGAAGAATGTGGATGTCTGATTCAGCACCGCAGCAATTGAGGCGGAAGACTTTTCCGCCATCAACTGGAAACCCTTCATCCAGAGAACAAGTGCCACGAATGCGGCCATCAGGGTTCCTCCCAACAAGGGTTTCCAGGGGAGATCCTTTTGTTTCAGGGCTTGGCTGAATGCCTTTGCCTTGCCAGGAAGCAACAAGACCAGAACGGCCACGCCAATTCCACCCAGCAAACGGAGTTCAATGGCCCAGAAGAGCGTTTCCGACTTTAGAATTGGGATGGCGATCACAATTCCCAGGGACATTGTGATCATGGATGCGATGCCTAGAAGCAATCCGGCTCCAAGTTCGCGGGGACGTTCGCCTTTTGGGAGCGAGACACTGGCGATGAAAGTTCCCGTGATAATGACCACTGCGCCGATAGCTTGAGATGTGCTCAGGCGTTCGTCCGGCAACAGCAGGAGCGAAAAGAAAATTACAAAGGGACTGTATAGACAGGCAAGAATGGAATTAAGGCCCGCGCCTAATCGGTTCAAGGCGGCGAAATAGAGAAAGTCAGCGATGCAAATCCCTATGAATCCACTGAGCAACAGATTGATCCGATCTTCCAATCCGATTGCATCCCACGCCCATCCTTCGGCCAGCCAGGCGGTTGGAATCATCAAGACAAACAGACACAGGTTCTTGAACAGATTGAGATGAAAAGGTGATAGCTTTTCGCCGGCCATGCGGAAGCTAATGGTGGCCCATGCCCAAAATATGGCGCAGGAAAGGGAGCACCATTCACCGAGTCCGAAATTCATGAGTATTTTTCGCCCAAGATTAATTTGAGTCGTTTTTTTCCAGAACTTGCGACAAGTAGGCGAGCCCGCTCGGCAGGTCAGTGAATAGACCATCCAGTTGGGCTTCGAAGCATTTGTCCAGAATGGGCTTGAATCCTGGTCCTGCCGGCAATCCTCGCTTAATCAGGTGGCGACCTTGGACGATAGGTGCAGGAGCGGAATCCTTTACTTTCAAAGCCTCCGCTCTCTCAAGCAGCCAGTTTCCTTCCGGGAATTCAGCTGGCTTTGGGGGCCGCCCGGCCATGTCAGCAGTTGCTACCCTCACCAGGCGATCGATTCGGGTGACTTCCTTGGCCAATCTACGTATCGCGCCATCTCCCGCTTGGTCGTTATGAAAAACGTGAGGAGCCAAATGCCTCCTCACTAGAGGAATTACTTGTTCCAGCAAATCCTTGTGATTCGTCATCCGAGCAAGGAAGCAGCGGGCAATCTCTGCGCCTTCGTGCTCGTGCTTGGGGGAGCGTATGCGGCCATCCGAAGCAACCACGGTGGTGGCGGGTTTGCCGAAGTCGTGGCACAGCACGGCCAGACCGACGACGAGGTTTTCCCAGTCATCGTCCACCCGGAGCTTGCTGAAGGCATCCATGCAATGGAGGGTATGTATCCAGACATCACCTTCCGGATGCCATTCAGGGTCCTGCGGGCAATCGACGAGAGCCTCCAGTTCGGGAAAAAAGCGCAACCAAGTAGTGCTTTGCAGGAAGCGCAATCCCATGGAGATGGATTTTCCTTTCAGGATAAGCTTCCTCCATTCCTCGAAGATGCGTTCGCGGGGCAATTCCTCTAGATCTATTGTTGAGCAAAGAGCTATTGTTTCAGGTTCGGCGGTTAGTTGCATTCTAGCAACGAATTGCATGCCACGGAGAACGCGCAAAGGATCTTCGACGAAGGCGGGTCCAACGTGGCGGAGCACTTTGTCCTCGAGGTCTTTTCTTCCGCCATGCGGATCCAGCAATTCACCACTCAGGGGGTCTAGTCCCATGGCATTTATGGTAAAGTCTCGCCGGGCAGATGCTTCAGGAAAAGGGAGCTGAGGGTCGACTTCCACTTCAAAGCCCTTGTGCCCCATGCCAGCTTTTGTTTCGGTGCGAGGCAACGATACCTCGATCGGAGAGTTCTTGAGCTTGAGTATCCCGAAGGATTTCCCCACCTCATCCAGTCCGTGACCGCGAGCCAATAGGGTTCGCAAGTGATCGGCTTGAATGCCGCGAACTTCGAGGTCTAGGTCCTTGGGGGCTAGATCGAGAGCGGCATCCCGCACGCAACCGCCTACAAGGAGAACTTGGCCGCCTTCAGCATCCAGTTCGCGGGCGATTCCGAGAACCGTTTCTAGGTCGTTTGAGGAAAAACGTTCGCGAAGATCTTGATCCACGAAACAGAGCCTTAGCCGAAAATGGCATCCTCCAAGGCTTGGCAGAGCGCATGGTAAACTGGCAGGTGCAGCTCTTGCACACGTGCCACTTCTAGAGCCGGCACCTTGATGGCAACGTCGCAAAGCGGCGCGAGTTTGCCTCCATCTGCTCCAGTCAAGCCGATCACCTTGAGCTCGGTGGCTTTGGCAGTGTTGGCGGCGTGCAGGACGTTGGCCGAGTTGCCGGAGGTGCTGATGCCCAAGAGCGCGTCGCCCGGTTGACCGAGACCAATTACTTGCTGAGCAAAGGCGTACTCTGGATGATCATCATTGGCGAATGCGGTGTGAAAGGAGATAAACGAAGGCAACGGAATGGCTGGAAGCGAGCCATGGAGGTTGTTAGCCAATTCCGGTCCCAGTTTCTCGGCTAGATCGGATGCCAGCGGCCGCTCGCGCGCAAAACTCTTCACTAATTCGCCGGCAATGTGTTCGCAGTCGGAGCAACTTCCACCGTTGCCACAGAGCAGCAGTTTGTTTCCTCCCTTGTAGCAATCGAGCAAGACCTCGAAGGCGTTACGGATCTCCTGAGCGCAACTTTGCATTTCAGGATGGCGATCCAGCATGTCATCAATAGATTTCATATAGGTAAGGCTAGACTTTAATNCTTTCGGGGCAAATCCAATCCTGCAATTTCGATAGAACCATAGCCTGCTCTTTACTAAATTGACCTGACATGGCATAATNAACGGTTTGATTTNGATNTAGATGAAGGTGGACAACGATAATTTTGCGGCGGAAAATGCCGAATTGGCGGGACTGGATGCCTCTGGCCGCGTGGCTTGGGCGTTGGAGCGTTTCGGTAATGGACTCGTGATGTCCACNAGTTTCGGACTGCAGAGCGCGGTCATGCTCCACTTGGTGCGCGAAGTAAGCAAGGATATCCCCGTAATTTTCGTGGACACTGGATATCTTTTTCCGGAAACCTACGAATATGCCGAGCTTTTGCGGGAAAATCTTGGCATTGAACCCAAGGTCTATTCTTCCACTTTTTCTCCGCTTTATCAGCAAATCCGTTTCGGAAGGCTTTGGGAAAAAGGTCCTGAAGGCATGGAAAAGTATAATCTCGTCAACAAGGTCGAGCCCATGCAGCGCGCCCTCAGAGAATTGGGAGCCACCGCATGGTTGGCGGGTTTGCGGCGCAAGCAATCTGCCAGTCGGGCGGAACGTACCTTTATCGAGAAGCAAAACGGAGTGGCTAAAATCTACCCTATCCTCGATTGGGACGACAAAACCACCTACAAATACCTTCCCGACAACAAATTGCCTTATCACGCTCTCGAAGGTGCGGGATACGATTCAGTGGGCGATTGGCACAGCACAAAGAAGGTTGTCGAAGTAGGTTCAAGTGAGGAAACCCGTAACGCAGGTCACCAAAGAGAGTGCGGTTTGCACGAAGACTTGCCCGAAGGGTACGATTTCGACATCTAATATTTCCTGATTCNACCAAGTAGACAAGGAAGCGAGAATGATCACTCCGGAAGACAAGACCCAAATGCAGGAACTCGAGAAGAGAGCGGGATACTTGTGGAGGTATCTTTGACTGCGAAGGAAAGAAAACTGAAATCGAAGAGCTTGAGGGGCGCATGTCATCGCCCTCCTTTTGGGATGATCAGGACGAGGCCCGCAAGGTAAGCTCGGAGGTCAATCGCCTCAAGCAAATCGTCGAGAAATTGGAGGCTTTCAAGTCCAAGGTCGACGATTTGGTTGCCTTGGCCGAACTTGTGGACGAGGCTGGTGACGATGGCGAGGAATTCGTTGCGGAATTCACCTCCACCCTTGGTCAATTGAACAACGAGGTGGATGATCTCGAGATTTCAAGTTTCCTTAACGAGCCTTTTGACGGGCGCCCTGCATTGCTGAGTATTCATGCTGGCGCCGGTGGCACGGAATCCTGTGACTGGGCNGATATGCTCATGCGAATGTACGTNCGTTGGGCAGAGCGCAGAGGNTTCGAGGTCGAGGTACAGGATGCCCAACCAGGCGAAGAAGCTGGCATCAGTCGTTGTAGCATACGGATTGCGGGGCTCAATGCCTATGGTTACGCGAAAGCCGAGCGAGGAGTGCATCGCTTGGTTAGAATCAGTCCCTTCGACTCGAACAAGAGGCGCCACACCTCCTTTTGCTCCATTGACGTTATTGCCGAACTGGACGACGACGTCGACGTCGAGGTCAACGACGACGACCTGCGCATCGACACTTACCGTGCCAGTGGCAAGGGTGGTCAGCATGTCAACAAGACCGATTCCGCAGTCCGAATCACACACCTGCCGACCAATATCGTGGTGCAATGCCAGAACGAGCGCTCTCAGCACAAGAACAAGCAGACTGCCATGCGGGCCCTGAAGTCTCGCCTTTACGAGCAAATACAGGATGAGAAGCGCGCGGAGATGGAGAAGTTCTATGGCGAAAAAGGTGAAATGGGCTGGGGGAATCAGATACGCAGCTATGTCTTTCAGCCTTACCAGATGGTGAAAGATCTCCGAACCGGCGTGGAGACTTCCAACGTACAGGGAGTCATGGATGGGGACCTCGACTCGTTTGTGAACGGCTGGTTGCGCGCCGGTTGTCCGCGCCAGCGCAACAAGGATATNCAGATCGAGGATTAANCTCTCCNTTTAAGGCACAGTGTCCGCCGAACCCCTCAGTCTCTCCGCCCTCCAAGTGGCATTGGAGCGCCCGCTTTTCGCGGAGAAGTCATGGCGCCTTTCTCCCGAGCCTTGGACTCTTCCCGAGAAGGCCTTGGAGGAATTGCGCTCGATCGGTCAAGCGTGTCTCGTCTTCCATCAAGCCCTTGAACGCCTATACCTCAAATCACGGGCTGACGAACGTATTCTGCGAAACGGTGAGCTCCGGGTTCCCTGGGTTGCGAAATACTTGGATGAGGGGAAGCCGTCATGGTTGCTGGAACATGGGGCTTCCAAGGCTGTAAAAGGTCATTTTCCGGTTGTTTTGCGCCCAGACCTCATGGCGGCCGCCGATGGCTTTGCCCTCGTGGAAATGGACGCTGTGCCGGGAGGAATTGGCCTGACCGCCTTTCTCGAGGAACTCTATCTCGGCGGGAAATCCAACGGCATGCCAGGGGCTTTTCACGCCTCTCTTTCCGCTCTGGTTCCCGACAAGGCGAATGCATCCATTGCCTTGGTGGTGAGCGACGAGGCAGCCACCTATCGCCCCGAGATGGAATGGGTCGCCGATGTGTTGCAGGAGCAAGGCCGTAAGGTCACGGTGGCCCATCCCGATGACTTGAAAGTTCGCTCCGATGGTGTCTTTCTGGGTGATGAGAAACAGGACGTGCTCTATCGCTTCTGGGAACTTTTCGACCACGAGGAAGTGCGTCTCATGCGAGAAATCGCTCAAGCGGTCGAAGAGGGGGTCGTCAAGGTGACTCCTCCCATGCGAGCCTTTCAGGAAGAGAAGTCGGCCCTGGGACTCTTTTGGCATCATCGCCTCGAGGAATTCTGGCGCGAGAACTTGTCCAAACACGCATGGAAATTACTTAGACGCGTCATACCACGTACTTGGATTCTTGACCCCAAGGAACTACCCCCGGGAGCCGTCTTGGATGGCCCTGAAGTCGGCGGCAAGAGGCTCACCTCATGGCGTGACCTTGCCTCTGCCACGAAGAAGGAACGAGAACTAGTGATTAAAGCGAGTGGTTTTCACGAAACCGCTTGGGGCGCTCGCAGCGTGGTTATTGGTAGTGACGAGTCGAGCGAGGACTGGGGCAATTCCATGGGACATGCCCTTGATGCATTCCCCAAACCCGTTCAGGTGCTGCAGGAATACCGCAAGCCTGCACGCTTGCAGCATCCCGTCTATGACGATGCGGGCGAAACAATGTCCATGGAAGGACGCCTCAGGCTCAGTCCGTACTATTTCACGAGCAATGGCCAAGCCGAGCTATGCGGTGCCCTCGCCACCTTTTGCCCCGCCGACAAGAAGATCATCCACGGCATGCAGGACGGCGTCCTGTTGCCCTGCGGAATCTAAGAGCGGGTACTACTTCTGATCCTTCTTCCGGTCTTTTTTCTTGTTCGGCTTGGGTTGAGCTTTGGATGAAGCTCCGAGTTCCTTGAGGGTGGTCTCGACGAGGCGTCCGACGTAGCCCTTGAAGCGTCCGTCGACGTTTTCTGGGGTGCGCGGCATGGACTGGATCAGAGGGATGATTGACTTCGATTTGTCGTCCAAGTGATCGATGGCGTTCATTGCCAGCATGGAGGGGAAGCAACCGTTCTTGATTGGATCGGCGGTCTTGCCGAGGGTTTCGACGGCCTTGGCGACGTCTCCCTTGGAACCGTATTTGCCGAGGGCTTCGGCTGCGATGACTCGCACGTAAGGTGATTTGTCGTTCAGGGCTTCCAATAGTTTGGCGTGCCCCTTTTTTACTCCTGCCTTTTCCTGCATGAGCAGACCCATGGCGCCCCAGTAGCGGACCGCGGAATCACCGTCGTCGAGCAGTTTAGTGATGGCGAGCAGATCCTTGCTGCGCATGGAAGATGCCATGTCGGCGGCGGCATGGATTTTCTTGAAGGGATACTTCTTGTCGTCGTGGCCCATCTCGTAGGGAGTGGATCCCTTTGAACGAGAGTGGATTTCACCTTCGGGGAGAAACCCCACGTCGCGGATCTTGGTGACGTGCTCCCTGTGCGCCTTGCGCATTTGGTCGAGGACTTTTTGGTGCTTCTTGGATCCAGCCAAGTTGTTCACTTCGTCTGGATCATTATCGAGGTCATACAATTCCTCCGCCGGCTTGGTTTTCCAGAAATGGCTTTGGGCTTCATTCAACTTGCCCTCGTCAAAAAGACGCTTCCACACCTGCGTAGTGGTGGTGACGAACATGTAGCCGACGTGCTGGCCGTACAGTTTGTGCGGCATGTAGTTCCGAATATAGATGTAGCGCTTGCCGACCACGCTGCGAACCATGTCATAACGTTCGTCCATACGACCGCGAAAGCCGTAGCCGTACTCTTGGGCAGGAGCTTCGTACTTGCCCATGAATGCGTGCCCCTGCATGTGGGCGGGAGCTTTCTTGCCTGCTATGCTGAGGAGGGTGGGGGCGAGGTCGATGAATCCCACCCGACGGTCGCTGCTGCCACCCACCTTGTGGTCCGAGGCGGCGAGATGTTTCCACTTTTCAGGAACGTGAACGATCAGTGGCACGTTGAGACCCGAGAAGAACGGCCAGCGCTTGCTGCGGGGCATGCCCGAGCCGTGGTCGCCGTAATAGAACACGATGGTGTCGTCGCCCACTCCCGCAGTTTCCAGTTCCTTTAGCTTGGCTCCGACTAGTTTATCCATCTCGGTCATCTTGTCGTGGTACTGGGCCCAGTCCTTGCGCACCTCGGGATGATCGGGATGGTAGGCCGGCACGCGCACCTTGGCGGGATCATGTACCTGGGTGTGGGGACGTTTGCGGATTTGGCTCTCGTGTGACACGGTGAAGTTGAAGATGGCGAAGAATGGTTGCTTCTTGTCGGGCCGGTTCTTCCAGTGGGCCTGGCGTCCCCCCGCGTTCCACACTTCGCCTTCCTTGCGCAGGTTGTAGTCTTCCTTCGAGCTATTGGTGCAGTAGTATCCGAGCTCGCGGAGGTAGGCAGGGTACATTTTGTAGCCAGCGGGCAGGCTGGTCATGCTGCGCATGTGCTCGGAGCCCGTGGAGGGGGGGTACATGCCCGAAATTATAGTGGTGCGGGCGGGAGCGCAGACGGGGGCGTTGGAAATTGCCCGCGTGTAGATCATGCCCTTCGACGCCAGAACGTCTAGATTCGGAGTGGTGGCGTATTCGTCGCCGTAGCATCCCAAATGAGGTCCGTTGTCCTCACTGGTCAACCAGAGGATATTGGGGAGGTCGGCGGCTTGGGAGGCTGCGACCGGAATGAACAGGAGGGCGAGTAATCGTATGGTTTTCTTCATGTTTAATAGTTCCTTAAAATCACGACGCGGTTGTTCCAGCTGTCGCTGACCCAGAGGGAACCATCCGGTGCGATGGTTACGCCGTGTGGCCGGTTCAGCTTGGCCTTCGGTTCAGCATCTCCTCCCAGTATGGTGGAAACCATCTTGGTCTTNGGNTCGTAGAGNCGGATGAGGTGGTTGTTGTCGTCCGCGATGACGATCNTGCCTTGTGGATCGATGCAAAGGTGCTTGGGTCCGGAGAAAGTCGCTTTTTTTGCAGGGCCGTCCTGGGTCCCTTTTTTTCCTGTGCCGGCCACGGTGAAGATGCGTCCGTCCGGTCGTACGATGCGGAGAGCGTTGCCGTTCCGCTCGAGTACGTAGAGGTTGCCCTGGGCGTCCATCACGGCGGCTCGCGGATCGAACAGTGGTTGCTCTGTGGCTTTCTCGCCGGCTTTGGGTTTGCCCTTCTCCCNGTTGCCGGCAAGCGATTTTATCGTGCCAGTCTTGAGGTCGAGGCCACGAATGCGCCGGTTTTTGATGTCGGCGATCAGGAGGGTTTTTTCGTCGGGCGACAGACTGATGGATATGGGGTTGGAAAGGAGCGCTTTGGTGGCGGGTCCGCCGTCTCCTGAAAATCCCTTCTTTCCCGGGACGCCGGCTATGGTGGACACCAGATTGGTCTTGCCGTCTATCTTGCGGATCAAGTTGTTGAACGAATCGGATATGTAGAGATCCCCGCTGCGAGTTCTCACGATGTTGTGCATGCCATGGTACACCGCTTTCTTGGCATCTTCGCCATCGCCGGCGAAGCCCTTCTCGCCGTTGCCGGAAATCGTGGAGAGCTTGCCACCCGGGGTGAGCTTGTGAACCCGCCCTCCCATGAACTCCGCGACGTAGGCGGTGCCCTTTTCATCGAAGGCGACTCCAAAGGGGTTCTTCACCTGGGAGGCATTCAGCGCGACCTCCATGGTGGGTTTTGCCTGGAGCAGGAGAGGCAGGCAGGCCAAGGTGGCGATGGTAAGCGCAGTTTTCATGATATGGGGATTGGATTCTTATTTCCCCTTGGTGACCATGGGGAAGTCGTCGGTGCGGAAGGGAGTCGCGGGTAAAGTTACACTACCTGCCTTGCCATATAAGTTGCAAACGGGATTGTTAGACCAGGCGTAGCGGACGGCGATGGGTTCCTTGATGCCATCAGCCCACACCACCACCTTGTCCTTGCCCCACAGCTTGGCCTTGGCCCAAACGAACTTCTTGTCCTTTCCGCAGATGGCGAAGCCTGTAGGTTCACGCACGTCAAAGGTGTACAGTCCGGTTCCGACGTGGTCGAAGGAGATCATGATCTGTTCTCCTTTCGTTTCCATGGACTTGAAGCGGGGGCTTTCAGCCTGCAGTTTCATGCCGTAGTCCTTGGCTAGGGCGAGGCGGGCCAAGCGGTTGGCTACCACTTGCTTGTTGCGTGGGTGAATGTCCCGCCCTTCGCCGACGTCGATTATGACGGCCTGCCCCACGTTGGACAATTTGTCGAGAGTAATGGTCTGGGATTCACGCAATTCGGGCCAGTTGTCGTCCTTCGGTTCCTCATCCTCTCCCATGAAATCGGCGAGTTGCACCCAATAGAAGGAAAAGTCTCCTTGCTTCCAGTCTCTTCTCCAAGTTTCGATCATCAGGGGGAATACTTCACGGTAGGCGTGACCGCGGGCCGAGTTACTCTCTCCCTGGTACCAAATGGCTCCCTTTATGCCGTATCCGATAATGGGCTTGAGGACACCGTTGTAGAGGTTGGCCGGGCGGTGCTGACCGGTGAGCGGGTTGCGCGGCTTTCTGGGCGCTCTCGGCACGCCTTTCTTTTCCGCCTTCAGCTTTTTGGCCTTTTCCTTCCATTTGGCCATTCGGGCTTCATAATCCTCCATGGCTTTGGCGGGGTCATATTCTGCCTCGGTCTTCTTCCACTGTTCCAAATATGGCTTGGCCACGGCGGTTTTTTTCCAGCAGGTCACGAGGTATCCAGGCCTCGCAGGCGGAACCGCCCCAAGCGTTGTCGATCAAGCCCACGGGAACCTCTAGCGCTTTGTGCAGGCGTCGTCCAAAGAGGTACCCCACGGCTGAGAAATTTCTGGCTACTTCGGGGGTGGTGGCTTCCCATTGCCCATTGAAATCGCTTTGCGGTTCTTGAGTGCCGACTTGCGGAACGCTGATGAGTCGCAAGTTCGGGTGTTTTGCGGTCATGACCTCCAAGTCGGAATCGTCCGTGTTGTTGAGAGCCCATCCCATGTTCGATTGCCCGGAACACACCCAGACTTCACCGACCAGAACGTTTTCGTATTTCAGTTCGTTCTTCCCCTTGATCGTAAGGGTGAGTGGCTCGCTGGTTGCCTTCAAGGGCTTGAGGGTGACTCGCCATGCACCATCCTTGCCAGTCTGTGTGCTGTGCGATTGTCCGGCAATGGAAACGGTGACCTTCTCTCCCTTCTCGGCCCAACCCCAGACAGGATTGGCATGGTCGCGTTGCAGCACCATGTTGCTGCCAAAGATTGCAGGTGTCTTTACTTCTGCAGGAGCAGACACTGCTAAGAGCGCGGAGAGCACTACTTTGATTGCGCGGACAGACCGCGAAGGAAGGGCATGGAATACTTTCATCCCGACCAACGAAAGCGTTCCCGCAGCGCGGTCAAGAAGCAAAGAAAGTTTCCTCGCAGAGTTTGCCATGCGTCGAGCTGATCTTTTGACGGATTAATCTCTTGTGGCAGAAACCACTTTCTTAAGCAGCGAGTCTTTGCCCGTGGTATCTTGTCCGACTTCCCAAATCATCACACCGCCCAATTTGCGTTCCTTGGCTAGCTTCACTTTTTTCGTGATGGTGGCGGGGCCATTGAAGAAAAACCCGCTCGCCTCGTCTTGATGATTCGCCGGGCGAAAGCGTTGCTTGATGTCGGCATAGGTGAGGGCGTTGTTCCGGTTGGTCATTTGGCGACCGTAGAAAGGTAGGCCTAGCAGAAGTTTGTTGGCTGGCGCCTTTAGCTTGGCCATTGCGTCGAGATCCATTGCGGATTGAGCGTAGGTGGCGTGGCGCGGGACATTGTCGTAGGACATGACGTGAATGGCATCCAAGTGAACTAGCCACGACTGGGGTAGGGGACGGGCGGGGTTGATGGCGCACTCGACGGACCATCCCTTGGGACCGAACAATCGTTTCGTGTCGCGAAACAAAGCGCCGCAATCCTCATCCTCCTTTGCATTGCGTGGGAATTCCCAATCATAGACTACTCCCTTGAATTGGTTTGTTTGGCAGAAGGAGCTTAGTTCCTTTACGAACCGTTGGCGGGATCGGTCATTTGCCGTCATGGCGGCAAACCCCGTAGAGCGTCCCCATCCTCCCACGGCAAGAAGCAAGGGCACCTTCGCCTTGGTGCTCAGTTCTCTGGCTTTTGCCATTCTTTTCTGGGGCCACGCATTGTTTGCAAGGGAGCCGTTTGGGGTGGGCTGGACGGAGAATACAATGAGGTCAGTAAGGCCCAAAACTTGGTCTGGCCCTATTGTATCCACTCGATATTCGGGCAGGTAGCCGGCAATGCGAAAAGTTTTTTCCGCTTGATCCGTGGCGAAGACATTGGTTGCGAAAGCGCAACCCCATATGAGGGAGAGGAACTTCACCTCATTTTGCAAAGTCGATCACAAAGACGTCATCGAGGATTGGTTTCAGGATAGCGACGAATGCCTTGTGGTCGGGGTGGGGAAGATAGACTTCACGAGCCTTTTCGTTGGGGAAGGTGACGATGAAACAGTGCGTGAATCCCTTGTTCAAACCCTCGGGGCTATTGTTCGTGCCCCATTCCAGTTTGTCGATTTCAGGAATTTTCTTCTTCAGGGCAGCAAAAGCGTTTTCCACTTCCTTGATCTGCTCCCGAGAAGCGTCATCTTTGAATTTGAAGCAGACTACATGCTGAATTTTCTTCGCTTTCACTTTCTTTTTGATCTTGGGTTTTTCCTTTGGCTCAGCGGTCTGCGCATAGGATGATTCAAGCCCTGCATGAGCTACTAGCAAGACGATTGCAACAAGGATGGACTGCTTCATGGTATCGAGGATTCTGATTTGACGTTTTCTTGTATTGTAAAGTTGGCGTCACTCTTCCTTGAAGCAATCCCAAACCCTGTGGTCGTCTTGACTTTGCAGGGGAGTGAAGCATGATGTTGGACCATGCCTATCTACGAATTCAACTGCGAGGATTGCGACAAGGAATTTGAAACCTTGGTGCGTACTTCCGATTGGGAGGGCGAGGTTGAATGCCCGAGTTGCGGTTCGGAAAAGCTAGAGAAAAGACTATCCGTTTTCGCAGCTGGAAATGAAGCTTCTTCCGCGGATATGCCACCTTGCTCCGGCATGCCTTCGAACTGCGGTCGTTGCGCCTTCGACAACTAATCGGTTCGCGCTGGTTTCAGTTGCCATCGCTCATCGAAGAAATCGGCTTCCACCACTTTGCCTGCTGTCTCGGCGTCGGGAGGTTGGCTCAGGTCTAGGATAGCCCAGTCAGGCAACTTGGGGTTTTGCAAGGAATTCGTGCGGTCATGCGCTTCGCGGAAGGTCGGACCTGAGTTCAAGACAACGTATTTTCTGGGATTGAGCGGGTTGGGGTAGATCAATGCTGGAACGTGTTGGGTCGCAGCATAGCTTTGTTTTCCTGCAATCAGCAGATCATTTTTCCAGGTAATTGGTAATTTATCGGCCATTTCCTCGATCAAACGATTGCTTTTGGGGGTGCCCCAGAGGACTAAATGACATGTACTGCGATCGGTGGCAGTTACCTCGGTCGCTTTCTTGATAGGAAGATCACCGCGAAAGAGTTCTCTCCATCGTTTCTCGAGATGGGCGATTTCAAAGTTTACCCAGTCATCGATAAGCTTGTTCCCGGATGATTTATCAGGCGCCACCACGAGGAACCGAGATAGGAAGGCATCATCAATNGGNCCTTGCAGTCCATGCTTNTTGCGCAACCCCGGCGCGGGAGATCCGAGAGACCATTTGCCTGCTTCCGAGCGAATCAAAGGTATGGAGAGCTTGGATTCCGGCACTGCCACGCTCGAATCATCGATTTGCAAGGTAAACCCATGCAGTTTCGAGCAGCAACTGATGTGAGGATTGGTTAGAATCAGAGAGGAGACGTTTCGTGTCTTTATGGCAATGCCTTCCTGCGGATGGAATTTGGCGTCTATGCGACTTTCCTTCCAATGTTCACGCAGACCTGACAAGTAGATCCAACGCATGCGGTTATGTTTCAAGGTTGGCGTTTGCAGGTGTACTTCCGCGGGGTATCTATTGCGCCCTTTGCTAAGTTCCGTCCGAACGAAATCTAGAATCTTTGCTTGGGAGACGGGGTCGTACTTGTGCCCCATTTTCGGTCCGATGATATGTTTGAGTTCGCGTCCTTCGGCAACAAATGCCTGGGCCATTATCTCAGCGGCCTGCTTCTGTTTGTCGATTTCCCCGCTATAGGCGATGACGCCCAAGTTAAAGAGATTGCGCACGTACCCGGGGGCATCATGGAGGCCCCAGAGTTTCTGCTCGTACCAAGGCGGATAATTTTCCTTGGCAAGGCGGTTGTAGAGAGCGGTTTCGGCGAATCCCGCCCCGGCATGCACTACATTCCATTTATTGGCGTGCCTCGCTCCAATATGCCAGNCTCCGGCTCCACCCATGGAGAACCCCATCAGGGCAATGCGGTCATCGTCGATTCGATATTCTTTCTGCACCGCCTCGATGGCTTCGAGAACATCTGTTTCTCCGGCCGACTTGTATCCAATGCACTGGCGTCCGAAGGGGTGCAACACGATGCCATCTTCTATGGCAAACTTTCCGGGCTTGGTCATGCGCTGACCGATGAAGTGGAGGTCCGTTATCTTGTCGCCCCGCCCATGAAGCCATACGTAGAGAGGTACGGGACGGTTTAACTCCAGAGATGCAGGAATTTCCAGCCCGTAGGGTTGCACGGAATCGTCGATTTTGGAGCGAAAGCCGCGAACAATTAATCCCTTGGCTTTTCTCCAAGGCATTTCACCCTTGGCTATCGATTGCGCTCGGCGATCTCCTTCCTCGAGCATTTTGTCGGCCAGAGCAAAGTGCTTCTTGTCATAAAATTCGCCGTTGATCATGGCGAAACGCACTGCCTTGTGGAAGATTTCAACGTCCGGATGACGGCGAATTTTTTCGGAGGTTTTGGCTGCTTCAAGAAGGCGATCTTCCCATTTCGAGGACAATGCGAAAGGTATCTCAATGCCTGGCGGAGGAATCCGTCGCGGAATCGATGGATGAGTTGCGGCTTGCGCCCAAGGCAAGCCGAAGTTTATGGCAAGAAAAGTGGTAAAGATGCGAATCACGTAAAAATCAGTTTGGCTGCTAATTGGGAGTTGCCTTGGTTAACTTTCGGATCAGGTCGGTTCGGCGTACCAGAGTCTTGTCGTTGCGGATGGCCATNGCGTAAGCGGCTGGATCGCCGACAAAGAACACTTTCTTTCGAGCACGCGTTAGGCCGGTGTAGACCAAGTTGCGCTGTAGCATCATGTAATGCTGTTTCATCAAAGGAAATACGACGACAGGATATTCGCTGCCTTGGCTCTTGTGCACGGATATGGCGTAAGCTGGCTGAAGGTCGCTTACCTCGAGCCGCTCGAAGATAATGGCGCGCCCTTCGAAATCAACCTCAACCGAGCCTTCCATGGTGTTGACGCTCGAGATGGTGCCTAGATCCCCGTTGAATACGTCCTTGTCGTAATTGTTGCGGGTCTGGATCACTCTGTCCCCTTCGCGAAAGAGCGTTTGGCCGAATACATGGGTGGCTCCTTTGGGGTTCAATGCTTCCCGCAGTTGGTCGTTCAAGTTCGCTATGCCGACGATGCCGCGATGCATGGGAGCCAATACTTGCACGTCACGGAGAGGGTCGAGGCGAAGTTTCTTCGGGAGAACGTCACGGCAAAGTCGACGAACGGCGTCGACGCATGCATCGGGATCGAGGGCTCGCACAAAATGAACGTCGCGACCTAGCTCGAGAAGTTCCGGGTCGTCGGTGGGGGAGGGGGGAGAGCCTTGACCGCCCAGTATTCCATGAGCTGTTCCCACTATGCCACTATCCTCTTTCTGACGAAACGTAACTTGCAGCCGCGTCACGGGAACGAGGGCTGAATCAATGACGTCCTTCAACACGTTGCCGCAACCGACCGAGGGAAGTTGGTCGGCGTCTCCCACCAGAAGAAGATGGGCTTGAGGGGGAATGGCTCGGAAGAGAGCCGCGGCCAAGCGGACGTCCAACATGCTGGCTTCGTCCATTACGACAAAGTCGCAGGCCAAGGGCATTTGTTCATCCACCGTGAACCCTCCTGCGGAGGGATCGAACTTCAGGAGTCTATGAACGGTTTGGGAAAAGTGGCTTGTGGTTTCGGCCATGCGGCGGGAGGCTCGTCCGGTCGGAGCCGTTAACTGGAGCCGAACTTTCTTTGCCTTAAGTATGGACACCAGGGCCTGTAAAATCGTTGTTTTGCCTGTTCCTGGACCACCGGTTAGGATGGTGACCTTGGAGGAGAGGGCGCCCCGTATGCCGGCGGCTTGTTCGGGGGCAAAACTGAAGCCAGCCTTTTCCTGTGCCCACTCGACTGCCTTGTCCACGAGTATGGGAGGGAGGCGGGAAGGGGCTGCAATGAGTTTCCCAAGAGAGTTGGCCGCTATTTTTTCGGCCCGTGCTGTGCTTGGCAGTTGAAAAAGGTCGTCCACGCACTCCTCCAAGTCGGCGCTGTTTCGCAGGGCATCGAGTCGAACCGCTACTTCGTCGGGGTGGAGCTCCAGCACTGCCGTTGCCTTGTCAGTCAATTCCTGGCGGTCAGCGCAGGTATGGCCATCTCCTTCCAGTTCGTCCATGGCATGGAGTATGCCGGCATCAATTCGTTCCGGCCCGTTGGAGGAAACTCCCAGGTTTAGTGCGATTTTGTCGGCCGTCTTGAACCCGATCCCCTTCACGTCTCGGACAATTCGGTAGGGTTCGGTTTCCAAAATGGTCTTGGCTTCGTTGCCGTACTTGCGAACTAGACGCAGACAGAGAGCGTCGGTCACGCCATAGGTCTGGAGAAACATCATGACCTCCCGCACCGTCTTTTGTTCTTCCCATGATTCCTTGATGCTTCGAGCTCTTTTTTTGCCGATGCCGGGAACTTCCAGTAGGCGAGCTGATTCTTCTGATATGATTCTCAGGGTGTCGGCTCCAAAAAAGTCGACGATCTTTTTGGCGTAGGTTTTCCCGATGCCGTGAACCAATCCACTGCCAAGATATTTCTTTATTCCGTAGGCGGATGCGGGAAGCTTTGTTTCGCACTTCTTGAAAGAAAATTGCTTGCCGTGTTTGGGATGATTTGTCCAAGAGCCTTCCAGGCGGAGAGTTTCTCCGCATTGGACATTGGCTGTCTTGCCCACCGCAGCCACCTCCTTTTGGTCTTCGCCGCATCGCAATTTGCCAATCAAGAAACCGTTTTCCTCGTTATAGAAGGTTATGCGTTCGAGCACACCTTCCAGTACAACGGAGTCGTTTGTGTCTGTCGGATTCTGTGGCAAGGCAGGTGTTTTTTCGGAAGATAGCTTATGCTTCAGTCGGAGGCAATTTTTTCCTCGGGCGCATTCGGGCCAATCTCCAAACCAAAACATTTGGCGGCCAACTGGANAAGGTTCGGGTGAACGGAGTCGGCCCCTATGCCGGAGAGTTGGTCAAGGTCATGTGTGCCGGTAGCCACAAGGTGGCAAGGCATCTTCACGACAGAGGCTGACTCGAGGTCGAAGGGAGAGTCACCGACAAGGCAACTTTCCTCCGAATTGGTTTGCATTGCCTCTAGGGCATATTGCGAGAACTCAGGCTGAGGTTTCCGCCAAGGGGTATCGTTGGCGCCGATCACTTTGTCGAGAAGGGGAGTGAGCTTCAGGTGTTCGAGGGTGGCCCGGGCAGCGTCGCCACGCTTGTTGGTGAACACGGCGAGGCGTTTGCCCNNTNCCTTCAATNCTTCGAGAATTTCCTTGGCTCCGGGCAGAGCAATCAGGTCTTCGAACATTATCGTGTTAAAATATGGAAGAAAAATTTCCACCGCGCGTGGCGCTAATTCAGGACCAATTAGCCGTTCCATGGTGACGTCGACGGAACCACCCACCGTTTGCTTGACGGTTTCGTAATCGACCGGCTCCAAATTTAATTCCTCCAATGCGCGCAGGTAGGATCGGTAGATCGGCTTGAATTGGTCGATCAATGTGCCGTCCAAGTCGAAAAATACAGTCTTTGGGATCATTTGCCCTATTGCCCTTCAGGAAAAAAGTGATTTGCTATGGTACTTGTTCGTTATGATAGAGATTTCGACAGGAAGGGCCAGTTGAGTTACGATACAGGCAGTCCGAGGCAAGGGGAATCGCATCTGCCTCGTGTGGAGAGGAAACGCGAAGGTGTCTCCTTGCGTATCGCTTTTCATGGTGACTGGCTGAAGGAAAACCAACGTCCATCCCTTTCTTCCTTAGGTTCGGATTTGGCCGATGCCGAAAAGGCCGAGTTTGTCTTCGATGGATTGGAACGGTGGGACTCGACCTTCCTCGTATTCCTTGGCGACTGTCTCGATGTCTGCCGAAAGGAAGACCTTCCAGTCGATTGGTCTTCAGTTCCCCGAGGGGTGCGCAAGTTGATTGACCTTTCCCGCTCCTCCGTGGTCAAGGAAGATTGCGATGCATCGAAGGTTCCTGACAATTCCCTGTTGTCCCGTATCGGCAATTGGACCATAGGAACTTCGAGTGGAACGCTTTCCGCCCTNTCATTTCTAGGNGAAGTCCTGTTTTCCTTCGGGCGGTGGCTTTCGGGTCGCTCTCGGATGCGTTGGCGCGACTTGCTTTCCTCCATTCAGGATTGTGGTGTCGAAGCATTGCCAATCGTCACTTTGGTTAGTTTTCTGACCGGTCTGACGATGGCTTTCGTGGGAGGTGTGCAGTTGGACAAGTTTTCAGCTCAAATCTACGTAGCGGACTTGGTCGGATTGGCCATGGTGCGGGAAATGGGGGCGCTGATGGTGGCCATCGTCATGGCTGGACGTACGGGCGCCGCTTTTGCCGCCGAGTTGGGCAACATGAAGGTGTCCGAAGAAATTGACTCTTTGCGGACCTTGGGGATTTCCACTTTTGATTTCCTGGTATTCCCAAGGGTTCTCGCACTTATTCTCATGATTCCCTTGTTAACCCTCTATGCCGACGTGGTTGGGATTCTGGGGGGCATGACAGTGGGGGTGTGGGTGATGGAGTTTTCCACTCAACACTACATTGCCCAAACCGAGATGGCCATTGACAATATGTGGGAAATTTATTCCGGCCTAATCNAGAGCCTCGTTTTCNGGGGAATTATAGGGATGGTGGGGTGTTTCAAGGGAATGAAATGCGGATCTAGCTCCACTGCGGTGGGCCAGGCAGTGACTTCCGCGGTAGTTACTTCCATTACCTTGGTGGTGGTGGCAGACGCTCTCTTCGAAGTAGTATACAGCATCTTGGGCTGGAGATGAGCGGGAAAGAAACAGATATCAAGATTCGCGTGGAAGACCTTGCAGTCTCCTACGGGGACTTCGATGTCTTGCAAGGGGTTGATTTCGAGGTTCGGTCGGGAGAGGTCATGGTGGTCATGGGAGGAAGTGGTTGTGGCAAAAGCACGTTGCTCAAGGCAATGATCGGTTTGCTGGAGCCGACCAAGGGATCGGTTTTCTATGGCTCCGACAACTTCACCGAGTCCGGTTGGGACAAGCGCGAGACTATTATGAAGCGTTTTGGCGTACTGTATCAAGGCGGTGCCCTGTGGACTTCGATGAACTTGCGCGAAAACGTCGCCCTGCCTCTGGAGACATTCACTGATCTTAGCGTTCGGGAGGCGCATGACCTCGCTGATTTCAAGCTTTCATTGGTCGGATTGGAGGATTTCGTGGAATTTTTCCCCGCTCAATTAAGTGGAGGCATGCGCAAGCGGGCTGGTTTGGCTCGCGCCATGGCACTGGATCCCGAAATTCTCTTTTTTGACGAACCTTCTGCTGGTCTTGACCCCCTGAGTTCTNGCCGTCTAGATGATCTTATTTTAGAATTAAAAGAAAGTTTGGGCGCCACTTTCGTCGTGGTCTCACATGAACTCCCCAGCATTTTTGCAATTGCGGATGACTCCGTGTTTCTTGATGCGGAGACTCGAGGTGTTGCTGCCAAGGGGGTACCTCAGACCCTGCTCGAGCAAGGCGATGAAAAGGTTCGTCGTTTTCTTCGCAGGGATGTGGAGGGGGAACCAAAATAACATTGCCTCTTCTTTTTGCGCGGGACATTCTATTTTGAAGAACAACTAATGAGAAGGAAGGGAAATCCGGCCCTTGTCGGGGGCTTCGTAGTAGTTGCCGTTGTGGTCTTGATCGGGTTCACNGTGTTTACANGTGGATTTACCAGCTGGCGTGGCGAAAACGAACGATTCGTACTTACGTTCGATGAGAACGTTTATGGTCTCTACAAAGGCTCGAGGGTCACCCTCAACGGCGTTCAAGTCGGGCGCGTGGAAAGATTCTTTCTCGGTCGGGCCAAAGGCAAAGCACCTGTTCCCGTTCTCATTGAGATTGATCGCAAGTTGGTGTCTCAGCACATGGTAGTTGAGCCTGATGGTCTATTCAATGAGGAGGGGCGCTTGAACGCAGACAAGATTCCACGTTTGCGAGCGCGTCTCGAGACCGAGAGTTACGTCACCGGAATACTCTACGTTAATCTTGAGTATGACGAAGAACTGCCACCTACCAAGGCGGGCAAGCTTTTCGACCACACGGTGATTGCAACACGAGTTTCCGGATTCAAGGAATTCACTGAAAGCTTGGACCCTCAGCACTTGGGCAGGCAGGTCAATAAATTGCTGGTCACCGCCAATGCTCGACTGGAAGACTTGGACGTCGCCGTGATCCGAGATTCCTTCGAGACCATAGCCAATGACTTTGGTCGATTCATAGATACCTTCACCGAGCGCTTCGCTCCGCTAGGTCCCAATATCGGGGCAACCTCCGACCAAGCTCGAGCAACCTTGGAGAGGTTGGCCAAGTTAGCCGAGAACCTTCAATCGACCTTTGCCCGTTCCTCTGACTTTCGATTTGAAATGGAAGATACTCTTCGACAAGTCTCCTCCACTATGAAAGCCCTCCGTTCATTGGCAGAGTTCCTGGAGCGCAATCCGCAAGCGATTCTTCGTGGCAAGAGCAAGGACGGAACGGGAGGAAAGTAATGATGAGGAAAAAGGGCAAAGTTAAGTTGATCCAGTTGATGATGCTCGGCTTTCTTGCTTTGCTTGGTGGTGGATGTGTCACCGTCGCATCTCAGGAACCCGATTATTTCGTCCTCGGCAACCCGACTGCAAATTCCCGAAACGAGACCGATTTGCTCGAAGGCAAATCCTTTTTCTTCAGGCAAACCGAGATCCCGTCTTATTTGGATGGCACCCGAATTGTCACACGCACGGCAACGAACCAGTTATCTTACGCCGAGTTTAATCGTTGGAGCGAATCCTTGGATCTTGGAATTACACGGGCTTTGGCCGATCACTTGGCTGCGTCCTTGGGTACCTTGAATTATTCCTATTATCCAAACAGGACCCGTCCTGACAATCTGTATGAACTCTCAATTGCCGTTCAACGCTTCGAGCGCACCGATGACAATGCCGTGGTATTCGAAGGTTCTTGGCGGTTTTTTGACGAACGAGAACAGAAAATCATACTCCCCCTCCAGGCAACTGCTGCCGTTGATGGCACTGATCATCTTGCCATGGTCAAGGCAATGGGTGTTGTTCTGCAGGAGATTTCAGATCGTATATCGGAACAAATCGAAAAGTATCTTCAGGAAAAGCCTCCCGTGGATACTCCTTGATCCCTTAACCTCACACTTTCCCTTTCTGAATTAAGAGGCTGCTGAGATCCAACTGTCATGGAATGGGCGATCTATCTTCTGGTTGTATCGGTTACACTGTATGCTTGTGTCTTGATCTTTCGTCTTTCCAAAAATCGTGACGAGCGAGCCATGGAAGAAGAAATCGATCGCGATTTCGCGGAGGAGTTCCAATGTGATTCATCAGGCGAACTAACTGACAAGGGAATGGAGGATATGCTCGATTGGTTGGATGAGCAAGACGATGCCGAGCGACTGGAAGGTCTCGAGGAAATCAGGAAACCCGCTGTCAGTCCTCCTCCGGAGAACTAATCTCTTGCCCCCAGTTGATACCTCGATAACAAAATTGCTTCCATAATCCATGCCTTGCCTTCAGGGAAACTTTAGTTTTTTATGATTTGTTGATGAAGGCTCGAACCCAAGCGATCTTCCTCGTTATCGTAATTGCATTCAGTGGTTGCGGCGACGATCAAGTGGAAAATCCTACCACTGGTCCGATTGTTGTGGATCCAGCCGGACCCGGTGCTGCAGGTGCTGAGTCTAATTCGGAATCTTCCGGATTGCCTCAAATTGCCTTGGAGGAACTCGATCAGGCGCAAGAGCGTTATGACGAACAGATGGTCACTAGTTTTGGCGTGGGAGAACGGGGGTGGCAAACATACAAAGCTTCGAAGTCGGGCTATCTTACGCGTTTCACTTTTTATGGCTGCGCCCATTCAAAGAACAAGATTTATGGTGAATCCATGAGTGGAGTAATACGCCAGATCAGTACGAACAAAGTATTGGGTACCTGGACCCTAACCCGTGACGACGTCGTTACTCAGTTACTTACCCATGGGTTGCGTCCAACGGATTACGATTGGATTGATGTCAGGATTTCCGACGACCAACGCATACCTCAAGTAGCCGGCGAAACCTATTCCATCCAAACCACGACAATTTCTCAGAATAGAAATTGGTTTGGTTCTTTTCGCTTTGCTAACGGTGATCGTTATCCCGATGGTGCATGGTGGCACGCGATGAAGCCTCCCGCACGAGAAGCCGACTTGGTTTTTCGCACTTATGTGGGCAAAACCAATGCGCAAGTAACCGCGGAACGGGCTCTTCGCCATGAAGAGTTGAAGGAGCGTCAGCGACAAAGGGAAGAGCAGCAAGTCGATAATACCCCCAAGCCCATAATCCCTCCAGGTGAATTCGTGCCGCTTCCTCCGGCCGATCCAGTTCCTCTGCCAGCCCCAGTCCCTCAGCCCGAACAAGTTTCACCGGTGCCGGTGAAACGAACAGTAGAGCAAAACGCTACCAAAAAACCTTTGCTTCCGTTTTTGCGGCCACAAAACTAAGAGGCCCCAAGGGACTCTTTAATCTCCGTCTCCCGGGGCCTCCTCTGTCTCTGCCTCCAAAATGAGATCGAGGTTTTCCAAAGGTACAAATTGTTCCTCGATATCGATTTCCTGGATGAAATCGGCATCGTTAAAGGCTTCGTCAATTATCATCATCGGGAGAACCATAGAGTAACCCATTGTCAAGGGGCCAATCACTGCTCCAGAGGCGAAACTTGTCTTTAGCGAAGAGCCTGAGTTTGCCACGGTCAAGAATCCTTCGGGCAGGTTCACCGTGACACTGGCTTCGGGGCCGTTTTTCCCTGGTATGAGGTAATTGGCTAACTGGAGGACCATTGTCGTTTCCATCACGCCCGCTTCTTCGGGCATTTGCTTGAATATACCTTCGATTGCCTTGTAGAGGGAAGTGGAGAGATAGGAGAAACCGTTTCCCTTTTGAGGCAAATCCTTCATGATCGCCTTGAACTTGGGATCCTCGGCAAGGGTTTGCTTGTCGGAGAAGCAGCGCTGGGCAAATTCACGCCGCGTGGCCAAGACTAGATGGCCGGTGCGCAAATGCTTCATCATGCCAGGGCTGTATATACTGAAGTCGCCCGGCATTTCTTCTAGAAGCTCAATTCCTTCCCATTGCAGATCACGAAACACCCGAAGGTCTTCTTCCTGTTTCGCGATGGGAAACAGGTGATCAACTAGCCAGCCCATGTTCTCAATCACCACCACGGCGTCGGTCAATGGTATGGTAATGCCGGGAGCAGGTGAATCGGGGATCGTCAGGGGCTTTTTTTCCTGCATGTCCACAATCACCATGATCCGTAAATCCAGATTGTTGATTATCTTTTCCATTGTGAATGGCATGTCCGGCACGGGTTGCTTGACTTGAGCCTCGATCATTCCGCGGCCCAAGTCACCCATCACGATTTCCGCAATGTCCAAAACCATTTCATAGATGGCTTTGCCATTCAGGTCCTGTTCCATTACCAAATCGGATCCTTTTGGAGCTAGCTTCCAACTCTTGAAGGCATGCGGCTTGTCTCCACCCAACTTGAGAAGACCTCGTCGTTCGCCTGAAGCCAGCAGGAACAACTTGTTCCGAAAATGAGGTCCCTTCTTATAGGAACTCGCTCCGATCCCCTTGATTGCATCGAGGCCGGTGGCAGCCATCACGCGCTTCAAGTCGATCTCGAGTGGGAACTCGTCTGGATCCACTTCACGCAACATCCTTATGAAGTCATCGGCCAACTCCGTCAGGACATCCAAGTCGCCATCGACGTCGACGTAACCGTAGAGCACTCCCCCTAAGTCAAGGTGTTGATTCATAGCTTGAAAGTTGGGGGATTGCAGTTCCTCTGGGATCGTGTCGGCGGTGGCCGAGGCAATCAGGCCAAGGGTGTGGGCAATCGAAAGGAATAGGATTTTTTTCATGGTCAGCAGGCAATCGGTTTTCTGGTGAAGTAAATGATGACAATCTCACCAAAGCGATTCTCGGGCAAGACTGAGTTTAATAGCGGTGAAAAATAAAATCCCACTGTCAGCCTCGACAAATGGTACCAGGGGAGAGACTCGAACTCTCGACCTATGGATTATGATTCCACCGCTCTAACCAACTGAGCTACCCTGGCGCCTTGTCTCGGAAGTGATCATCCAACGGGGTTGGGGGCGTTTCCAAGAAGGATCGATAAATAACTTGATGTGCTGTCTCAGGGCAAGCGCATAAAGAAGAAATTACTCTTGCCGAAGGGATGTTGTCTGTCAGCCAGAGAGGTCGATGCCAAGTTCTCTTGCGGCCGCTGTGATGCGATGGAGATAGTATTCGGGGGTAGCCTCTTCGGGAAGAGCGGTTTTTACGTCGAAACTGATTGGCCCTGCGCGCCTGAAGTAATCCGAAACATGAATGGGAACGCTGCCAGCGTTGGGAGTTCTTTGAATGAACCGGCGGGCTTCGCGGTTTCCATTGGCGAAATTGGCAAGTTCATCGAATGTAGACCGCCTGAAGGCCGGCACCCTGAAGGTCTTTTTGAGGAAGACTTGAAAACTGGCTTCCTCCTTAGGGTTTCTCACTTGGAAAAGAACTCCCCTGTAATAGGATCCATCAAAACTGTTGATGGCCTGTCTCAGGTTCCAGATATCCGTCATGAACAGCGATGAATACGAGTTGTGGGCCGTATAGTAGTGATGATCCGCTTCATCTTGAAAAATGAATACAATCGATTTTTGGTGGTCAAATCCTTCTTTCAGCCAATCGAAATACCGCTCTTTTTTCCGCGAAATCACTTTTACTTTCTTATGATATTGCTGGACTGTGCCATAACAAGGCAACAGAGCCTTAAGCAAAAGAGTGTCACGCATGACCTGCAAAGGAGGGTAGGCTCCCTCCATGGATCCACTGGCATCGAAGAATACAAGGATCGAAGTGTCTCTGTCTGGTTTGACCACGACGCCCGATGCAGTCACGCTAGNCATCGATCCGTAGGCCGCAGGCCCGCCCTGCGGTTTTTGCAATACCTGTTTTACCGCGATTTCCTGAGGCGGCGCGGTCAGTTCGGGAATCAGGCTGAAAGATCTCGGACGCAAATTGACCAATATTTGCTCCTCCTCCTCCTCATGATCTCTTATTGGTTCTTTTGGCTCCTCGGGGCTCTTTTTCGATGGTGGAGTTTCCTCAGGAACTTCTTCTCCCTCGACCTCGCCTTGAATTTGTTTTTTCAGCGATTCATCGGCTTCCTGAGACTGGACAGGAACTTCTTCATTCAGCCCAGTACCCATGATTTCTCCATTCCCTTGACTGGAGCCCAACTCCTCGAATCCATCACTTTTTCCGTTCCCGCCTGGCACTATCTCTGTTGCAGGTTCGTCTTCATCCGGCCCGATCAATCGAGCATCTTTCTCATTTGAGGGATTGATCGAGGGTTCGGTTTGGATTTCCTCATGTTCTTTGGCGAGTAATCCGACCAATGCGATGCTCACGGATATAAAACTCAAGGCCATGTTGCAGGCAAATGGCCTTGCATTGCCCCTTCTCCGCACTTGTTGCCATTTCATCATCATCCCCCAAGCGAGTGTTAGGTGAATAAGTGATAAGAAAAGGGATAAGGCGAAAAGCAAAAAATAGGGCCAGAATATTTTCAGAAACGTCAGCAGCAGGACGAGCCCAAAACTACTGAAACACAAACAGAAAAGCACCGCCATATTTAAACTAAACATGCATATGTACTATAAAAAGTCAACTTCAAAAAAGGTTGAAACTCGTAAAGCGCACGCTTTCTCTTTGCCCGCGCTACAAGGATGTGCTTGTGATGTTCTCATGCGACTGCCTTTTGCTGTAGCATTCCTGACGATATGGTCCGTGGAATTGTGGGCTGTTCCCGTTGTTCCGGGGTTGCATGGCAATCATCNCCTCGATCAAAGCCAGTCGGGTTGGGTGTTGCTTGGTGAACTAGGATGTATGTCCTGCCACAAAGGTGATGCGAATTCTGTCCTTAGAAACAAAGGAGCCCCTGATCTTACGAGGGTCGGGGACCGCCTTTCGCCAGATTACTTGCGTCGATTCATTGCCAATCCGACGAAGGTTCGACCCGGTGTTACCATGCCAGACCTTCTTCAAGGCAAGACGGCCACTGAGCGAGCCACGATAGCTGATGCAATAACTCATTTTCTGCTAGAAAAGGAGATGGGAACTTTCGACCAAGGCAAGTTGGATGGAGCTCCGGATATAGGACGTCAACTGTTTCACGAGATTGGATGTGTCGCTTGTCACAACCCTCGTGATGAAAAGGGAAATGAATTACCAGACCCTGGCTTGCTTGCCTTGGGGCATCTTCCGCAAAAGTACTCCCAAGGTTCGCTCTCCGAATTCCTCTTCAATCCCCATCGAGTGATGCCCGCAGGCCGAATGCCCGACTTTGGGCTCTCCCGAAAGGAAGCCAACGATTTGGCGGCTTATCTTATGGGCCCGACTGCCAAGCCCGCAAAGCCTTTGCAGGTTCGAGCCGAACTTGTTGCCAAAGGGAGGGATTTCTTCACCCAATTGAATTGCGCCGCCTGTCACTCCCTCGGAGGTGTTCACAAAGCCAAGGTATCCACTCCTTTGATCAAACTCAGGGATGGGCAGGGGTGCTTGTCCGACAACTCCAAGGTTTTGCCATACTACGATCTATCCGACGAGCAACGGAAGGCCATTGGCTCGGCATTGTCCAAGTCAAGCGAGGTCACGCCCTCCGCGGACCTCGTCCAGGAAACCCTTGTTCGCTTTAATTGTATCGCTTGCCATAAACGTGACAGCTACGGAGGGCCTTCCACGGGACTCTTGCCATATCTCAAGACATCTCAAGAGGGCTTGGGCAACGAAGCCCGCATACCGCCGCCTTTGACCCTGGCAGGAGCGAAATTGAAGCCTAATTGGATGCGCAAGGTGTTGTTTGACGGAGAATCCGTTCGTCCCTACATGCATACCCGAATGCCCAAGTTCAGTGAGGACGAACTGCGTTTTCTTCCCGCGCTACTGGCCGAGGTGGACAAACTGGAGCAGGTGCCTTTTCCGGAACCAGAGCGAAAGGATCGCGGCAAGATCCGTCAAATCGGTACTCAATTGGCGGGTGACAAGGGGCTCAATTGCATAACCTGCCATAATTTCAATGGCAAGGACTCGCCGGGATTCAAGGGGCTCGACCTGATCACCTCCTACGAAAGGCTGCAACCTAGCTGGTTCTATGCCTTTATGCGCAATCCCGCAGCCATGCGCCCTGGAATCGTGATGCCCAATTACTGGGCGGGCGGAAAAGGTCGACCGGATATTCTGGAGGGCGACGCAGCGGGCCAGATCTGGGCGATCTGGCATTATTTTTCCTATGGTCAAGGTGCTCACACACCATCTGGCATTCATTCGCCGGGACACTCACTTGAAGTAGGACAAGTCGTCCGCACCTATCGTGGCAGAAGCCGGATCGCTGGTTACCGGGGGATTGCTGTCGGCTTTCCGGGCGGTTTGAACTACGCGTTCAATGCGGAAACAGGAACGCTGTCAGGGCTTTGGAAAGGTGATTTCATAAGTGTGGGCTGGGGAGGGCAGGGCTCTGGCAACTTCAATCCCAAGTCAAGGGCCGTATCCTTGGCCCAAGACCTATCTTTCCACGCATTGCCCAAATCAGATGCTCCTTGGCCTCTGCTTCCCGTGATGAACAAGGAGAATCCGGTGAATCCGGATCCCCTCTATCCGAAGAATGTCGGTTATCAATTTCTTGGGTATTCCTTGGATGAGGATTTTGTACCCACTTTTTCCTATCGCATAGGCGAAATCACGATGGAAGACAAGTCAGTCCCAGTGATCCGGGAAGGGAAAACCATGCTCAATCGCATACTGAGCATGAACGCCGTTGAACCAAGAACCATTCACTTTCGCGCATTGGTGGGCAAAATCGAGAAAGTGTCAGATACCAGCTACAAGACGCCAGATCTTACCCTGGAGGTGAATGCTAACAAAGCTACCCCAAATGCCTTGCGCCCGCTACACGCGGGCGAAAATTCATTCGAGCTTCTCTTGAACCTTGCTTTGCCCAAAGGCAAATCAGCATTGAAATTACACTATGACCTGCTCCGTTGACAGTAAGCTAGGTGTGTTTGCGAGCCTAGTTGCTTTTGCTGCTCTTAATGTCTCTTCCGTGGCGGAGGAAGTGGGCGACATGTGGGGTACGGCCGGAAGGGAGCGCGAGTATTACAAACTAGTCAACCTTCCCGTGCCCAAGGACTTGGTGGTGGAGGCCGGCGCATTCGTGACCCTGCCCGATAAGCGTATTGCCGTAGGAACCCGACGAGGGGACCTTTATTTAATCAATGGAGTGGACGCGGAAAAGCCCAACCCGAAATACGAACNCTTCGCCAACGGGCTCGACGAGATATTTGGCTTGGCTTACAAGGATGGTGCTTTCTACGTGAGCCAAAGCTGTGAACTGACTCGTGTCACCGATCGCAACGGTGATGGAAANGCGGATCATTTCGAGGTGGTTTCCGATGCATGGGGATACGCCAATTACCACGAATATGCCTTTGGTTCGAAATTTGACCCACAAGGCAATCTCTACGTGGCCCTGGGTTTGTCTTCCTCTTACCATTCGCGTGCCCTGTTCCGTGGCTGGGCATTGAAGATTACTCCGGAGGGCAAAACCATACCAATTGCCAGTGGACTCCGCAGCCCGGGCGGAATCGGTCCCAATGAGCACGGCGCCTTGTTCTATATCGAGAGCCAAGGGCCCTGGAATTCCTCCTGTAGCTTGAAATTCGTCAAGCAAGGCGGATTCATGGGGCATCCCATTAGTTACAATTGGTACAAGTATGCTCCCGACATGGGACCACCGCCCGTTCAGCCGGAGTCCGGTGGTCGCATCGTGAAAGAAAAAGACCGAGTCAAGCAACTGGTGCCCTATGCCGTGGTTTTTCCTTATATTCGAATGGGCCGATCGATCACGGGTTTCGTGGTGAATCGAACAAAAGGTAAATTCGGTCCCTTCGAAAACCAAATGTTTCTTGGCGACTATACCCAGTCCATCGTCATGCGAGCCACCACTGAGAAAGTGAACGGTGTCTGGCAAGGGGCGTGCTATCCCTTTAGGGAGGGGCTTTCCACGGGGATCCTGAACGTTCAGTTCACTCCGCAGGGCAACTTGTTATGCGGGGGCACGAATCGGGGTTGGCCGGTGCGCGGCATCAANCCCTTTGCTCTCGAGCGACTTGAATGGACGGGGCGCATGCCTTTTGAAATCGAGCGTGTCACGATTACCTCCAATGGATTCGACCTTCGTTTCACCAAGCCCGTCGACGCTGTCACTGGTAAAGATCCGAAAAACTACCGCGTGACCACATTCACTCATATCTACCATGCCGGCTACGGTGGGCCAGAAGTGGATCAGAGTATGCCGGAAGTCAAGGCAGTCGAACTGTCCGCCGATGGATTGGAGGCGACCATTGAGTTGAGCGAGCTGAAGCTAGGGCACGTCCATGAGTTTGACCTCGATGCGTTGAGATCGAAGGACAAGGAAGCACTGCTTCATCGCCATGCCTATTATACGGTCAACGCGGTCCCCAAGGTGAAATAAATCTTTCTCTCATCTCTTGCCTCTGCCATTGGCTTGCGGGTACGCATTGANAAGAAAATCGCCNNGAAATTTGCAAAAGCTGAAAAGTTGGTGAACCTTGTCTGTCCCACTGAAAGCGTGGGCGGATCAAGAAACGATTTTGCTCGCGACGCAGAAGAGGGGAGTGGACCGGAAAGATGATGGAAGGGCTTTGCTTTCTCTGCCGGGGGGCNGGTTGCCGCGCTGACGGTGACTGCTGTAATTAATTATCAACAAAGGAAAGCATGAAATGACTAAAATTAACGTAACCCATATTCTGAATGTATTTTTCGACGAGNTAAGCGATCAATCAGGCAAGATGNTGGAGAATTTNCGNCACAATGATCGGGCTTTTGCCCGTGCCTTGTTGGCCAACCAGACNGAGGTNAAAGCCAAGGACACGCTGCAAGCAGGCGTCGCCCTCAAGGCAACTCCCCGTTCTCTCGAAATACATCCCTTTGTGTTTCGGCAAGTTTGTCGAAACGGAATCATCCTTGGGAAATCCACCCAATCGCACAAATTAGGTCAGGTGGGAGATTCTTGCCAGTTGTCCGTTGGCGGCAAGGCAGGTGAGGTGATTTCCTCCAGCGAAATCGAAGCTTGGTTTCGAGATGCCGTCCAAGCCTGTTGCCAAACCGAGGCCTTTAATGACGCCACGCAAAAGTTTCACAACTCACTCCATATTCCTCTGCCGAACCAAGCAGGTGTCGGCAATGCCTTGTTGGTATCGCTGAATTACAAGAATTCCGCTTATGCTAAAAAATGGCACAAGAAGATCATGCGAGAATACCTCAATCATGACGACCCGACCCTGTTTCGCTTAGTCAATGCGGTGACCGCGGTAGCCAGAGATTTGCATGATCCCCACCGAAAGTGGAAACTCGAATGCTTTGCCGGAGAATTGGCCGTGACCTTATCTTTTTCCCCCATTTTTAAAGCTGCTTCCCAGAAGGCATTGCCAAAGGAGAGATACACCGTGCAGATTTAGACATCGCTTGCCTCTGCATGCCCAAGGGGCAATTGAGTTTACCNGGAAAACNTGNTTNCTTGCGCTTTTCGCTTTACGGTGAAGGACGTATGACGCAGGTATAGAGCACTGGAAAGACTACCCTTTCCCATGACCTCTCACTCGGAAAAACCCAAGATACTGATCATCGACGACGATAGCGAAATTCGCTATTCGTTGCATCGCGCGTTGTCTGACGACCGTTATGAAGTACTGACTGCAGACAGTGGTGAAAGCGGTATCGAGGTGGCTCGTGACGCCCAACCGAACGTTGTGTTCCTGGATAACCGCATGGGAGGCATGAGCGGATTGGAGACCCTGCAACACCTTCGGTCGATTTCTCCTCATTCCATGGTGATCTTGATGACTGCGTTTGGTACCACTCAAACTGCTATCGAGGCGATGAAGCACGGTGCTTTCGATTACGTGCTGAAACCCTTCGACTTGANCAAATTGCAAGCCATTCTGGAAAAGGCCTTCGAGGCAGGTTTGGATTCAATCAAAGAGGAGGGGGCCTCTGCCCGTTTGCTGAACACCGAGGATTACAAGGAAGGCATAGTTGGCAGCAGTGACAAGATGCAGGAAGTTCTCAAGACGGTGGGGCAGGTGTCGGCCAGCGACGTCACGGTCATGATCACTGGGGAGAGCGGCACGGGCAAGGAACTGATTGCTCGTTGCATACACCAGCATGGTGAACGTTCAGCCAAGACCTTTATTCCCGTCAATTGCGCCGCGATTCCCGAAAACTTGATTGAGAGCGAGCTATTCGGTCATGAAAAAGGATCGTTCACGGGAGCAACCGAGAGCAAGGCCGGCAAGTTCGAGCTTTGCAACGGAGGCACTATTTTTCTCGATGAGGTAGGAGATATGTCGCTTTCCACTCAGACCAAAATACTTCGTGCCATTCAGGAAGGCGAAGTGCAGCGAGTCGGCGGAACCAAAATCAAGAGAGTGGACGTTCGCGTGATTGCAGCCACCAACCGGGATCTGGAAACCTTGGTGAAGACAAATGATTTTCGAGAAGACCTATATTATCGTCTGAACGTCGTTCGAATTCGATTGCCCGCGCTTAGAGAACGAATTGGTGACTTGCCTGAGCTGGTTGACTTCATAATTCAACGCTTGGGTCAGATGGGAAAGACGAAGGTGACCGAGATTTCTCGCGATGCGCTCGATTCATTGAGCCGCTATGATTGGCCCGGCAACGTCAGGGAGCTTGAGAACGTCCTGCAATCAAGTGCCGTGGTTACTCAGGGACAACGAATTCTAATCAAGGATTTGCCAGAGGAATTATGGAATCTCTCGGAGAAGCCGGAAGTGTCCAAAGCAACTCAATCTCCAGAGCCATTGGCTCAGGATACCGAACCTGCGACCATCGAGGAAAGCATTCCCTCCACTGGTTTGGTTGTGGGTGGAAAGGTTGAGCCTAAGGACAATATTTCTTCCCTCCAAGCAAGAGACGCCGGAGGTGTTTCCATGGAGGAAACGTTTGATTTCGCGTATTCCTGTGTCAGGCAACGCTTCGACGGCAATCTACTGCAGGCAGTCGAAAAGGAAATCATTCAGCGATGCCTTAAGGAGACCGGGGGCAATCAGGTCAAGGCCTCAAAGTTGCTTGGCATTACCCGGGCTACTCTGCGCAAACGAATAGATTTCTTCGAGATTCGTTTTTGAGGGATCATTCCCTCTCTTCAATTATTTGTTCTTGGAATGATACGCCGTTGCNGTAGTCATTGCTGAAAGTTAATAACCGAATGAGTAANAGCTTGGACAGTCGAGTCGTATTGACGGGGGTGGGTTTAACTTCTCCCATCGGCAATGATTTGCAGACCTACCGCAAGAACCTTTTGGCCGGTCGTAGCGGGGTCCGCCTTTTAGAGGTGCGGCACATGGGGGAACTGCCGGCAGGCGTATGTGATTTCGAGGCCACCAAGTATCAGAATCGCAAGGAACTGCGCATCGGTACTCGAGCTGGATCCATTGGTGTCTATTGCGCTCATGAGGCATTGGCTGACGCCGGGCATTCCATGGATGACTTGAATCCCGCGCGTGTAGGTGTCTATGTGGGAACCACCGAGCACGGTAACGTGGAGACCGAAAACGAGATTCACAATATCTCCCAGTACGATTACGACGTTCGCTATTGGACTCATCATCATAATCCCCGCACCATAGCCAACAATCCAGCCGGTGAAATTACCGTGAACCTCGGTATCACCGGACCTCACTATGCCATCGGCGCCGCTTGCGCCGCTGGAAACGCGGGAATCATTCAAGGCGTGCAGATGCTTCGATTGGGAGAGGTGGACTTGGCTCTCGCGGGCGGAGTCAGCGAAAGTATTCACACCTTTGGCATATTTGCGGGCTTTCGCAGTCAGGGGGCGCTTGCAAATCATGATGACCCGGCCAAGGCCAGCAGGCCTTTCGACAAGGACCGAAATGGCATTGTGGTGAGTGAGGGCGGTTGCCTTTACGTTTTGGAGAGACTGGAAGATGCGCTCTCCCGTGATGCCAATATTCTCGGCGAAGTCATTGGTTACTGCATGAATTCAGACGGAACCGACTATGTCTTGCCCAATCCCGAGCGTCAGGGGGAATGCGTGAAAAATGCTCTCACTCGTGCGTCTCTGGATTCAGGTGACATCGACTTGGTCAGTTCGCATGCAACTTCTACGCCGCAAGGCGACGTTCAGGAATGCGATGCTTTGCGTAAAGCCTTTGGGCAGGATGATGGCATCTTGGTAAATAACACGAAGAGTTTCATCGGTCACGCCATGGGTGCGGCGGGTGCCCTTGAATTAGCTGGCAATATACCGTCCTTTCGGGATGGGGTGGTTCATCCATCGATAAACGTCGACGACTTGGACCCCGATTGCGCATTGGCTGGATTGGTCTTGAACGAGCCTCGCGAAACAAAAGGAATAAAGGTTATCCTGAACAATTCTTTCGGCATGCTTGGAATCAATTCCGTTCTGGTCTTGAAAAATTTTCAAGGCTAGACTATTTCAATCCGTTTTCTCATTGGAAATGGACAACGAAAAGATTAAACAAATCGTTTTGGATATCATTGCGGAGATTGCTCCCGATGAAGACTTATCGGATGTGAAGCCGGACGTTCGACTTCGCGATCAACTAGACTTGGATTCGATGGATTTCCTCGATATCGTCATGGAACTTCGGAAGCAACACAGCATAGAAGTTCCCGAGGACGACTACCCGAGGCTNGAGTCGCTCGATAGTTGCGCCGAATATCTCCTCCCAAAATTCCCCCAAGAGGCCGTTTGAGCCTTTCGTAAGGAAGGAGATTCGCATTTCCTCGGCGCGCGAGCCTCTCGACGGACGAAAGTTTGACGTCGTGGTAATTGGCGCCGGCATGTCTGGCATGGCAGCTGCGATACGCTTGGCGCTTTTTGATCGCAAGACCCTGTTGCTCGAACGGCACAACGTTCCTGGTGGACTGAATAGTTATTATGCCATCGGAGGCCGCCCCTATGACGTCGGACTCCATGCCTTGACCAATTACGTTTCACCCGGAGTTCGCGGAACGCCGCTGACCAAGATTTTTCGTCAGTTGCGTATCGAACGAGACGAGTTTGCCTTGAGTGAGCAAAATGGTTCTTCCGTTGTCTTTCCTGATTTCGAGTTGCGTTTTGCAAACGACATCGAGGGGTTGCGCTCTGAGGTCGACAGGGTATTCCCCCAATGCAGTGATGGATTTGACCGCCTTTTGCGTGCAATGGACGAATTTGACTCCCTCGCCGCCAATGCTCCCGATCTCTCCGCTCGAGCGGTCCTTTCCGAACACCTGAGTGAACCATCTCTCGTGGATGCCCTCATGTGCCCCCTTTGCTTCTACGGAAGCGCTCGTGAAAATGACATGGAATTCGCCCAGTTCGTCATCATGTTCAACGCGCTCTTCAAGGAAGGTTTCGCCAGGCCCTTGGAAGGTGTTCGTCGAATCATTCGGGTGNTACGAAANAAATACAGATCCCTGGGNGGGGAGCGTCGCCTCAAATTGGGAGTGAAGAGCATTGTGGCAAGAGGAGGCAAGGCCANCNGTCTGGAATTGGATGACGGACAANTCATCGAAGCGGATCANGTGGTGTCCACTATCGGATNGGTCGAGACACAGCGACTNTGTAGCGATCGNGNNCCCGACGAAGCCAAAGATCAAATCGGGCGNCTTTCCTTTGTTGAGACAATCACTGTGACGGATCTCCAACCGTCGGATTTCGGCTGGGAAGATACCATAGTGTTCTTCAACGACGCGGAAAGTTTCACCTACGAAAGACCGAGCGATTTGGTTGATCCTCGCAGTGGTGTGATCTGCTTCCCCAACAATTACCGCTATCCGGAAGGCCAGAATCTGGACGAAGGTTTTCTCAGGGTTACCGCCTTGGCGGATTTCGAAGGATGGACCTCTTTGGAGGAGTCAGAATACAAGGAAAGAAAAGCCGAATGGTTCGAGGTGTTGCGGAAAGTAACCCTCCGCATGTTGCCGAAAACCGACGAGGCTCGATTGAATCGTCACGTTCTCGCCACCGATATGTTCACTCCCCGGACCATCCAACACTTCACGGGCAAACTCGGTGGCGCAGTTTACGGAGCTCCTTGCAAGCGTCGTGACGGAGCCACGCATCTCGACAACCTTTACCTTTGCGGAACTGACCAAGGCTTTCTTGGTATCGTTGGGGCCATGTTGAGCGGTATATCCATCGTGAACCAACGCATACTGTCTCCCTCCTAAGTCATGCCCGCCCAACCATCAGCCCCCGTTGAGGCACCGAAGCAAGAGGTACGCGTAAAAGAACAATTGGCTCAACCTTGGAAAGTGATCGTTCTGAACGACCCCGTGAACCTCATGAGCTACGTCGTCATGGTGTTCAGGAAAGTTTTCGGATATGACGAACAAAAGGCCAACATGCATATGATGGAGGTGCACGAACAAGGCCGGTCGGTGCTTTGGTCAGGAGAGCGCGAAGTGGCCGAGAACTATCTCTATCAACTGCAACAGTGGAAACTGCAGGCGCTCCTGGAGTCAGATGATTGAAATTGATCTGCACCTGTCTCCCATTGTTCAGCAGATTGCCACTCCGTTGCTGGAAGATGTTTTGCATGAACTTTCCGGGAAAGAATCATTCGACGAAAAACGTTATGCTCCACCGCCGGAGGATCCTGATCTGCGAGAAACTTGGCTCGTGGATTTGCGTGAACACCATGCCTCTGACCTAGCTTCCGCTTGTCGTCTTTTTTCTCATTCTAACTTTGGCACCGAAACTCCTGTACAACTCCAGCCAGACGATGCCGAAGCTGCCCTGCGTGGACTTACCACGATACGCCTGAAAATCAGGGACAAGCATTTGTCCGAATTGGACGACACCGTATTGGAGTTGGCGGACTTTGGTTTCGAGACACTTCCTCCCCCACAGCAACAAGCCTACTTGGCGTATGCCTTGGCTGCGGCCACGCAGGAAAGGATCATTCACTTGCTAGAGCCTTGATGGATGGTGTTTATAGGTTGACCCCATTCGTTGTCAGGGAATATTATTTTAGTCTAACTTCTGCAGCGTTCGAGAAGTTTCTTGGTTCTTTCCCTTACTCTATTACAACCCGGGAGCCTGTCGACAGGCGTCCGCCGTCAGGCCGTAAATCGGAAGACGAAAGGCGTCGCGAGGGCACCCACCTGACCTATTAAGGTCAAAGGACCAGAGTTTTGCGACGTACGGCGCCGGTGGAAGTTTTTTTTCTGTCCGGATTTTGCCCAACACCTCGAGTGGGCGAAAGAAGGAGGTGCAAGGAAAGAATTGCAACCATGCTCACTTTGGGCGCTAATCAGCAAAGATTTTTCTAGCTCTGCTTCGGGCGAGCGCTTCTCTTTCTATCTCCTTGTGACATGACATCGTTAGCCTTTTGGCTCCCCATTCTTTTTCTTTTTGCAGCTGCTTTGCTTGGAGCCGCCTTCAAGCGTCGGGCGCGAGATCATTGCCTGAAACGCTTCGAGGGAGCCGAGGTCTTCGCTCGCATGGCGGATTCTTCCTATCGCCAGGGCAAACTTCGCACCTATGCCCAAGGTTTGGAATTATTGTTTGATGAGCCGAGAGAGGAAGGCTCTGGAAACATTGCGTCGCTAGTGTTTCATCAAGCAGAGATTGATCAGCTCCAACTCATTGCCAGGCCAGCTCCCGCCGAAGGTTCTGTTGAGCACGACCGTTGGCTCAAGTCATTGGGTAAGATTCGCCGGCCCGGACTATTTGCCCGCATGAAACGTGGTNTCCTCAGTCTCTATAACATGGTCCGTGATGCTTTCGGCCAAGCGATCAATGCCTTGATCGGCGCCCTGGCCAAGGATAGCAGCCTCTCGAACGTAAAAACCGCTGACAAGCGTCTTTCCGAGATGAGTCATACCCTGACCGGGGTAATTCCGAACTCATGGGAGCCTGTCTTGGAGGCCTACCGTGGGCGACCGGTGGTGATCGAGAGTGGTCCTGCGGATGCCCGCCGCAAGGAGTGGGGCATTTTGGAGGATTACTCCATCAAGTACTTGCTTGTGCGGCAAGTGAAGTTGGGTGATCCACCATTGGAAAATTCTTCGTTGGGCGAACAAGAAGCAAAAGGATCCAAGAGTCAGGCCAGTCGTTTCTTTGACGTTCTCTATCTTCGGGGTTCTTCGATCTTTCGTCATGGAGCGCCGAATGAGGATGCCAGTTGATCCATGGGTCTTCCTCGCTCGATCGAAGCTGAGTCCCGATGAAAATTAGTGGTCTCCAAGCCGTTCTCTTGTCCTGTCCCATGCCGGATCCCGTGGAACTTCCCTTCCATGGAGGCAAGAGGACTATCTTCAAGCGCGACGCCCTTTACGTAAGAGTGACCGCAGAGGGCGGTCTTTCGGGATATGGGCCTGGTGCTGCTTCCGAGGCTACCGCAAAACTCGTCAATCAATGTTTCCCCGAAATCCTCCTGGATCGCGAAGTAGGAGATCCTATGGGCTTCTTGCCTGATGCCCTCGACAAGTTCGGTGATCACGCATTGGCAGCAGCAGGAGCTGTGGAGGTGGCTTTGTACGATCTTTGGGGGCGTGCCGAAGGCTGCTCCGTGACCGAGTTTCTCGGCGGCCGTAAGCAGGACACGGTTCGTTGTTATGGTAGCGCCGGAATGTATCAGGCCGCCGAGCAATATGCCGAAGAGGCTGCGGCAGTATGCGAAGGTGGGTACGAGGCCTATAAGTATCGTCCCGCGCTTGGTCCGGACGAAGACNTGCGGACGGTGCAGTTGATGCGTGAAGCAGTTGGGCCCGAAGTGGGGATCTGCATGGACGCGCACGCTTGGTGGCGNATGGGGGACCATTCCTATGGAGCTGACACCACCGAGGAGGTCGCTCATGCTGTCTCGGATTTGGGTGTTACTTGGTTGGAAGAACCCTTGCCCGTCGAGGATCAGCAGTCGTACGCGGAACTAAGGAAGAAGCAAATCGTGCCTGTTGCTGCGGGGGAGCATGAACATGACGTCGAAGGGTTTCGTAAATTAATCGAGGGAGGTTGCGTGGACTTTGCCCAAGCTGACGTTTCTCATCATGGCGGTTTTTCCGGGCTCACCCAAGTCATGCAAATTTGTGAACGGGAAGAAGTGGCTTTTGCCTTTCATAACTGGGGAACTGCGCTCGAAACAGTTTGCGACGCCCTGATCGGGTCTTGTTTCTCTCGGTCAACCGCAGCATGGCTGGAGTACCCGCAATACGCTCACCGCGACTACCGCGTAATGTATCCGTATCCTCTTTCCGACGAGCTGGTCCCTGATGCACCCACCCCCATTGCGGGTGAGTTGTCTTTGCCAGACGGTCCCGGGCTCGGGATCACGGTGAACGAGTCCGTGATGGATAAATATCCCTATCGTTCAGGGCCGTGGAGCATNTTCGAGTTGGAGTCGCCCCCGACCAAGCTCGCTCTCAGTGGCGACCATGCTTTGCCTTGGGCAGGNGATGAAACTGCCTGAACAAGACTTATTCGAAGCCCAGCAGGCCGATGCCCAGTCTCTTGGCTTCCGCTAGAACCGCTTCTTTGTCCAGCAGGAGAACGGCGCCGGCCTCAAGGGCGGCAGCGGATAGTTTGGCGTCCTTCATTGCTTGCAGAGTGTGTANCCCAAAGGCGGGTACGTCGAAGCGGTTGTCCNGTTTAGGTTTCCCTGTTTTGACGAAGAGTGTTTCCTTGGCACCGAAAGTTCCCGCCCTTGCAAGCATGGCATTGGTTCCCTCGAAGGCCTCGATGGCAAGTGCCGTGCCTTGGCTCACAACCACTCCTTGGCCAATGTCCAGGCGGGCCGATTCACGGGCAAGTTCTATGCCGTGAGCAAGGTGCTCCGATTGAATATTCGCCTTGCCGGCGATCATTTCGCCGCAATCCGCCATGTCCTCGTCCATGAAGACCCGAGCATCGAGCAGATGCACTCCCGCTTTTTCAATTTCATCTGCAATGGCTCCGAAGATGGTTTCCGCATTACGACGTTCGAGACCAGCCATAAGGCGAATTGCCTTGAGGTCGGGTTGCAGCCCGCGAAATAATTTCCCCGGGGTCACTTGTCCTGCCATCACGGCATAACCGGCATCAAATTTCCTGAGGGCCTTGAGGAGTTTCCCTACTTGCCCCACCTTGACGGTGGCACGGTGATGTGTTGCGAAAGTGGCAACCAGTTCGGGGGAGGTTTCGCCTTTTAGCTCAACCAATCGCGTTGGCGTTCCAGCTGCTCTGGATCGTTCGGCGAGGAGCATGGGATAAGTGCCTTGACCCGCCACGAGTACCAGTGGGCGGCTGGAATCGAAGTCTGGTGGCAGGAATTTTGACATGCCTCATCCCTTGACCGCGATGTTGACCAATTTACCTGGGACATAGATCTCCCTGACGATTTCCTTGCCATCGATGAAGGATTGTACCTTTGGGTGATCTTTGGCTACCGCGATGACGGTGTCTTGGTCGACGTCCTTGGGGAATTGCGCTTCGCCGCGAAGTTTCCCATTCACCTGAAACACGATGAGAATTTCCTCGGAGACCAGTAATTCTTCACGGGTCACCGGCCATGGATGGTTTGCGATGGATGCTTCACCTCCTAATCGTTCCCATAACTCCTCGGCCAAATGAGGTGCGAAGGGAGCCAATAACTGAAGCAAGATTCGAGCGGTTTCGTTCGAGTAGCTTTCCACTTTCTGCAAATGATTCATTAGGATCATCATTTGCGAAATAGCGGTATTGAATCGCAAGTTGTCGATGTCTCCGGTCACTTTCTTGATCGTTTCATGCAAGACTCGCAATGTATCGGCATTGGTTTCCTCGCCGTCCCTTACCTTGCTGTCGTTCGAGAATTCCCGCCAAACTTTACGCAAAAAGCGATTCACTCCCTCGATGCCTTTTTCACTCCAGGGCTTGACTGCCTCCAAAGGGCCGAGGAACATTTCGAAGAGACGAAGCGAGTCGGCCCCGTATGCTTGGATCACTACGTCGGGATTCACCACGTTGCCCACGCTCTTGGACATTTTGTGGCCGTCCTCACCGAGAATCAATCCCTGATGGAAAAGGCGCTTGTAAGGCTCTGGATGAGCAAGAACGCCTTCGTCGTGGAGAAAGCGGTGCCAGAAACGGGCATAGAGCAAATGGAGCACGGCATGCTCGGCTCCACCAATGTAGAAATCGGGGCCACCCCAGTAAGCTTCCTTCTCGGGCGCAACCAGATGATCGGGGTTGTTCGGGTCTAGGTAGCGGAGGTGGTACCAGCAGGAGCCTGCCCATTGCGGCATGGTATTGGTTTCGCGAGTGGCCTCGACCCAATCGCCATCTGGTTTACCTTCTACTCGTGAAACGGTTTTTCCCGTGTTCAGGTCGAAATAGACCTCCAGCCATTCAGGTATGGTGGCCAAGGGGCTTTCTCCGGTTCCGGATGGCTGATAATTCTCCACCTCGGGAAGTTGGAGGGGAAGCTCGGAGTCGGGGACAGCTAACGCATAAAGCGTAACTCCTTCGCGCTCAGTGGTGACTGTGTCCTCGGGCAGCAGGTCATTTACAGGACCCTCACTTGCCTTGGCCTTCTCATAATCTTCCTTGCTTACCCACACCAGAGGGATGGGTTCGCCCCAGTAGCGTTGGCGTGAAAAGATCCAGTCACGCAGCTTGTAGTTCACTGCGGCCTTGCCTTGACCCTTGTTCTCGAGTTCGGCGGTGATGGCTCTTTGAAAATCCTTTGAATCCATTCCGTCGTACTGTCCCGAATTCACCATCTTCCCTTCGCCCACGTAAGGGAGTTCCTCCTCTTCATCCCCGTCTTGGATCACTTGAATGATCGGGATGCCGAACTTCTCCGCGAACTCGTGGTCACGCTCGTCATGAGCAGGTACAGCCATGATGGCGCCCGTGCCATAGGTGATGAGGACATAGTCGGCTACCCACACGGGAACTTTTTCGCCGTTTACCGGGTTGATGCAATAACTGCCGGTGAATACACCTGACTTGTCCTTGGCCAAATCGGTGCGGTCAAGGTCGCTCTTTTTGGCCGCGGCCTCGACGTAAGCCTTCACCTCGTCCGCTTTTTCAGGAGAGACCAGTTTGTCCAACAGCGGATGCTCCGGCGCCACCACCATGTAAGTGGCTCCGAAGAGGGTGTCGGGTCGCGTGGTATAGACTTCGAGCTCCTCTTCCAGTCCATCCACGGCAAAGCGAACTTCGGCTCCCTCGGAGCGACCGATCCACGCCTTTTGCTGACGTTTGGTGGAGTCGGGCCAGTCGAGTTCATCCAGACCGGCCAACAGTTTTTCCGCATAGGCGGTGATCCGCAGGACGACCTGACGAAGGTTGCGTCTCTCGACCGGGTGGCTACCAACCTCGGATTTGCCGTCGATCACTTCCTCGTTGGCCAGCACGGCCCGTAGCTCGGGACACCACCAGACGGGCTTTTCGTCCACGTAGGCGAGCCCCGCCTTGAACAAACGCAGAAAGATCCACTGGGTCCATTTGTAGTAACCGGGATCCGTGGTATTGATTTCACGCTCCCAGTCGATGGCGAATCCGATGCTTTTTATTTGCCGCCGAAAATTCTCCACGTTGGCCCGAGTGGTTTCGGAGGGATGGGTTCCTGTCTTGATGGCATATTGCTCGGCTGGAAGGCCGAAGGCATCCCACCCCATTGGATGCAATACGTTGAATCCGCAAGCTTTCTTGTAGCGGGCCAGGATGTCGGATGCCACGTAGCCTTCCGGATGACCGATGTGAAGGCCTGCCCCGGACGGATAGGGGAACATATCGAGGGCGTAATACTTGGGCTTTTCCGAGTCATCTTCGGCCCGGAAGGTTTTCTTCCGTTCCCAATATTCCTGCCAACGTTTCTCTATCGCCAGAAAGTCGTACTTGTCGTCGTCTTCGCTCATGTCTTCGAACTAAAGACGATGAAGTGTGCCGAAAACCGTTCGAAAGGCAAAAGCAAAGGATCGTCGCTACTTCCGAGGGCCAGGGAATTTCGGGGCACCGCCGAGATAGGGATACTTGTCGAAATCGGGGCCTGTGCCCGTCAGTCTGGGGTCTCCGGTTTTTCTTAGTTCTGCAAAGAGTTGGTCCTTCAACTTCTTCATCGTCTTGGCATAGGCGGGATCAGCTGCCACGTTGACCAGTTGCCCGGGATCCTTTTTGAGGTCGTATAATTCGTCCGCGGGCCGCTTGCCAAAGGCGAGATGGTAGAGCTTGCGGTGATGGGCGTCCTTGTCACGGTTTTGCACCATGTAGGTTTTGGTGNGACCGTTGTCGCAATCGGCCAGCCATGCGTTTCCAATGGAGGCTTTCTTGTAATGAGGCGTGCCGGCGGGCCAACGGTTTGGTTCGAAGTTATGAAGATAAAGGAAATCATGTGTGCGGATGGCGCGCGTAGGGTAGCCTCCCATGTCAGGCTTCTCCTGACCAGGCACATGGCGTTCCTTGCCATGTATCACAAAGCTTCGGTCTCCTTTGTCCTTGCCCGCAAGGAGAGACAGCAAGCTTCGCCCGGTGACGTCGTCGGGAATCTTAATTTCAGCTGTCTCGTAGAAGGTGGGAGCAACGTCNGTCAGACTGACGAATTCATGTATCACCGTCCCTGCCTTGATCTTGTTTGGCCAGCGTATGGCGAGAGGGATGCGAGCTCCGCTGTCGTAGTTATTGCTTTTGCAACGGGGAAACGGCATGCCGTGGTCTCCCGACATCACGATGATGGTATTGTCCAGTTCGCCGCTTTCCTCGAGTGCCTTCATGGCGTCGCCGACCAAACGGTCGAAGCGTTGTACCTCAAAGTAATAATCCGCGACGTCGCCTCGTATCTCAGGTGAGTCGGGATAATGCTCGAAGAGCTTGATCTTGGAAAGGTCCATGCCACTTTTCTTGCCCGAACCTTTGGCGTATCCGCGATGCGGGTCGGAGCTGCCCAACCAATAGCAGAACGGTTTGTCTTTCGGTTTTTGCTTAAGGAAGGCGGGAAAGTTCTTGAAGCGCGGACCCACGAGCTCGCGTCCTCCTGATTCCGTCCGTCCGGGACCCCATCCCTTGCTGCTCACTCCCGTTGCATAGCCTGTCTTTCCGATTAACTCGGGATAAGTGTCGAATTTGTCGGGAAACACGCTCCAAAGATTCCCCGCTCCTTCCAGACGCCAGTGATACTGCCCCGTAAGCACGGAGCCGCGGGATGGTGTGCAGGACGGTGATGAGACGTAGGCGTGGTGGAAGAGGGCGCCTTCCTTGGCCAGTCGGTCGAAGGTGGGGGTCTTGACCACGGGATCTTCATAGGCACCCGCATGGGGCCAACCCCAGTCGTCGGCAAAGGCGAACAGAATGTTTGGCTTCGNGCTTTCCTTGGCCCCCAAGGCGGTCAAGAAGATCAGGGCGGCGGCGTAGACGATTGATTTCCGGATGCGGGTAGATGAGCTCATGTGCTTGAGTTGTTCTTGATGGAGAAAGGCTTATTCTTCAATTGAATCTTTGCTCCGGAAGCAACGACTTACTATCGCCCAAAGCAAAACCGGAACGGCTGCGCTTACACCGAGGGCAAGTAGGGGGTTTTCCTGGGCGGTTTCAGTTGAACCGAGCCAAGCATAGGCAAAGGACATTGGTATTACTCCGCAAAGAAGGGCGGCGAAATAGGTCTTGGCTGGCATTCGGACCAAGCCCGCGAAACAGCTCAGCAACTCGGGTAACAAAATGGTCCAGCGCGAAAGGGCGATGGCCCAAGGACCGGAACGCCTAAAGAATCGTTTTCCCATCGCCATCCCGGTTTCCCCCGCAAGGAAGCGAGAGACCCGATCATTGGCCAATCGACACATCCCATAGCCCAGCGTTCCCGCCAAAAAAGTGCCGAGACAGCCGTAGAGCCCGCCCAACAATGGACCATAGGTCATGCCCAAGGCAGCGAGTGCTGCGGTTGCCGGAATCGGTAGGAAGACATCGAGCATAAGCAGACCCACCACGAGCAACCAACCATGGGAGCCCAATGTCTTGGGTACGCCATCCTCGGCGAAGAGCAACTCGAATTCTCCGCCCCACAGAAGGAAGGAACCGATCATGATGGCCGAGGCCACCAAGCCGGTAAGGAGAATACGCATTTCGTCGACTCCGCGATATGATTAAATCTAGTTCCTCTGGCTTTTAATAAAAGCCTCGATAGTAGGTTTCCCCTCTATCCAACCCAGCTTTGCAAGGAATTGGTCTGCGGATGACATGGTTTTGCGAAAAGAGGAGTTCCCTGCTCGCCCCCAGTTGAAGAAACCATGCGGTTGGCCTTCGTGCCCCATCAACTTGCAGGAGTTTCCTACCTCCTTCATGCGTTGCTCAAACAATTCCACGGTACGAAAAGGCACTGCGGAATCATTGGTGCCGTGGAAGATGATCGTGGGAGGCAGCCCTTTGCGTACATGGTGATAGGGCGAAAGCTTTTCCGCTTTGACTCCCATTCGCTTCATGCGGTCGGCGGCTTTGTCGTCTGGAACTTCGAATTTGCCTGGAATCTGAGCAAGCACTACCGCAGGATTAAAGAGGAGCAGGGCATTGGGGACGGATGACACCTCATGGTTTTCGCCCTTGGCCTCAAATCCGGGCACCATGCCAATGGCAGCTGCCACGTGTCCGCCGGCCGATCCGCCGCCTACGGCAATTCGATTTGGGTCAACCCCCAGTTTCTTGGCGTTGCTTCGTATCCAGCGAACCGCTGACTTTCCATCCTCGACACAGGCCGTCGCATTGGTTTGCTGACGGGAGGAAACCCGATAATCGGCGGTCATGGCTACCATGCCGCGAGAAGCGAGATATTGGCACTGCTTCTCGAATTGGCCAGGCGTGCCCGAACGCCAACCACCCCCAAAGAAAAATACCACTGTAGACCGCTTGTCCGATTTCTTGTGTCCCTTGGGTTCGAATATCCACAGTTTGAGATCGGTCTCACTGGCTGTTTTGTAGACCACTTCCCGGGAATCGGGCATTTCCGGTGGGTAGGCTGGCTTGCCCACAAGTATTCCACTAAGGACGAGTAAGAGAGAGAAAAGAAACAAGATCGATTTCATTGCTACTTTCTTTCGCAAAAAAACCAGGCGAAGGCAAAGGACTTTTATTGGAGCAACCCAGTCTTTATTTCACTAATTTCAGCGACCTGCCCGGTTGCGCCTTTTTCTATTTTGGTAACGGGCATAGTTGCCTTGNGGGCGACTACCGCCTGGTTTGCCGCCACCGCCACGCCTACCCCCCACGCCACGTCTGCCGCCACCACGGCCGAATTGTTTTGCAGATGGATGACCGGCAGTTGACTTGGACGCTCTTTCGGAATGGTGGGCGTGTCCCTTGTCAACTGGCACCGGTTTGCCAAGAAGCCGCTCCACGGCGGTGAGGCATGCCCTGTCCTCGCTGCTGCAAAAGGAAATGGAGTGACCTTCCGAGCCCGCCCGAGCAGTGCGTCCGATGCGATGAACGTAGGTCTCGGCTTCCATCGGCATATCGTAATTGAAGACATGCGTGATGTGATCGACGTCAATTCCACGAGCCGCCACGTCGGTGGCGACCATTACCTTGACGCGTCCATGTTTGAAGTCGTCCAGTGCCTTGATTCGAGCTGCTTGGCTCTTGTTCCCATGAATGGCGGTTGCCCGAATGCGTGAGCGCGACAATATCTTTACCACTTTGTTCGCGACATGCTTCATTTGAGTGAAAACAAGGGCCTTCTTTACTGCCCCGTTCTTCAGCAAGGTGGCGAGCAAGGCATCCTTGTTCTTTTTTTCCACGAATAGAACCTTTTGCTCAATGAGCTCCACTGCCGGTTTCTCCGGGGAGATGGCCACTCGCACTGGATTACGTACCATAGTGTTGGCCAAAGCCTCAATCTTCGGGGCCATGGTGGCCGAAAAGAAAAGTGTTTGCCGCTGGTCTGGTATTTTGGCCAGCACCCGCTTGACGTCAGGTATGAATCCCATGTCCAGCATGCGGTCCACCTCGTCCAGAACAAAGAATTCCACCTCATGCAACTTGATGAAGCCTTGTTGCATGAGATCCAGTAGCCGTCCGGGAGTGGCAACCAGTATATCGACACCGNGCCGCAAGGCCTTCACTTGATGAAACTGCTTTACCCCGCCGAAGATCACGGTGTGAGAGAGTCGCAAATATTGCCCGTAAGTCTCTATGCTGTCCCCGATCTGGGCAGCGAGTTCTCGCGTGGGGGCTAGAATCAGCGCGCGGGGAGTTCCTTTTTTGGGGCGCCTGGAGTTTTTGCTCAGTCGTTCCAGTAGAGGCAAAGTGAAGGCAGCGGTCTTGCCGGTGCCAGTTTGAGCAGTGCCCAGTAGGTCGTGCCCTTCGAGCAGATGTGGAATGCATTGCTCCTGAATGGGTGACGGCTTGACATATCCTTGCGCAGTCACCGCCCGCTGAAGTTCTTTGATTAATTGCCCAAATGCTCCTTGAGGAGTTGTGTTATTGGATTGCTGGGTGGATGACCTGGCATCGGCGCGAGGCTCTTCTTGTTGTTCTTTCATTTTTTCTTGGTCCGGGTTTGTGCTTATCTCTAACCCGCCGGACACGTGGAAAAGAAAGACCGCAAGATTACGGCAATTGGGGTTTCGAAGCCATTAAGACTAAGATTGCCCCGTGAAATATTGGATATTCGCTATGAAATGGTTCCCCTCCCCAGCGAAACCACCGCCATTTAAAGCGGGAAATACCTGTATAGGCAAGGGCAAAGACCAGTCTGCGGAATGCTTTGCCCCAGTGGCGGAAGCTATCCCTTTTCCGCTTTTTGGGTGTTCTCCGAAGCGCTCCAGATACGATATTTTATCTCGAAGCCTTTTGGCGCGTAAATGACTATTGGCAGTCGACTGTTATAGCGAATCAGCAATGGCTGGCCGGAAACGAATTTTTTTACTTTGGGTTGTCCTGGCGGAACCCCGATCAGTGTACTGCCAACGGCGGCCCGTCCCTTGATTTCATAATAGGTGTATCCCCAGCCCTGCAGGTTCTTGGGCTCGAGGGTGGCTCCCATGAAGTGTCTGTTTACCCCGTCGGTCATGATGGTTTTACCTGGAATGAGTTCCACCTTGAAGCTGGCGTCCTCACCCCGTTTCTTTTCCGGCAGNACGATGACAAAGCGCTCCATTCCATTCTTGGCTTTTGGGAAAGGTTTAAGTTCGGGATGTTCGGCTCCCAGGCTTAATGAAGTTAGCAGGGTCAACCAACTGACGAGAATGGCGGCTATGGTTTTCATCACAGATTCATTTGTTATTGTTTGGTGCGCGAGTATCGAAATCGGCTTTTTATCGAGGGAAAGAATCATTCAACTTTTGGAGCAACTTCGATCTTTTGACCAATATGCTGTTTCTTTTGGTAGCGGGCGTGCATGACTTGTCGATGCCGTTCCTCCAGGCTTGCCCTTCGATCCGGAGTAAGGTTTTCGGCGCAGCGCGGACAACAGACTCCAGGCTCATACAGGGAGGACTCCATGTCTTTCTTTTGCAGCGGCCAACGGCACCCGAAACAAATTTCGCATTCACCTTCCTCCAGTCCGTGCACCACGGAGACCCTGTGGTCGAAGACAAAGCATTCGCCATCCCACATGCTGTCTTCGGGCTTTATCTTCTGCAGGTAATTCAAGATGCCTCCCTTGAGGTGATATACTTCCTCGAAGCCGTTCTTCAGCATGTGAGCTGACGCTTTTTCACAGCGGATTCCCCCGGTGCAAAACATGGCGATCCGCTTCCCTTTGTCTTCGCTGTGATCCTTTTTTACGTATTCGTCCCATTGTCCGAACGTTTCGGTCTTTGGGTCGATCGCTCCCTGAAAGGTGCCGACTTCGACTTCATAATCGTTTCGGGTATCGATCAAGACAACATCGGGTTCGCTGATCAAGGCATTCCAGTCCTCGGGTTCGACGTGTTTCCCGACTGCTTCATTCGGATTAACCGTAGGATCTCCCAAGGTGACGATTTCGGGACGGTTGATGATACGCAGACGATGAAAAGTGATACGGTCGGTGGTTGTCTCGCGGTGCTCCATGTCAGCCAGTCGCGGATCAGAGCGCAAAAAGGCCATTACTTCGGCAATCCCTTTGTCAGGTCCCGCAATTGTTGCGTTGATGCCTTCCGGGGCCAAGATGATCGTTCCCAGTACTTCCGACAANTCGCATTGCTTTTGCAGTTGCTCCCCAAATTCCTCGTAGTCGGGTAGATCNAAGAATCGATAGAAAGTGGTTACCGTTTGTTTCATATTGCGCGTAGCATGCTTTCCCAAACTCCTTCCAGTCGATCATTTGATCCATTCAAAGAAGCCAATTTCTTCCAGTTCGCGTTCCAAATGGGCACTCTCTTTTTCATCGAGATTGGGCAAAGGCGGTCTTGCGAATCCACATTCTATGCCAATCATTTTCAATACCTGCTTGGTAGCTGAAAGGTAGCCATACTTATACAGGATATCAATGAATTGAACTGATTGGGCCTGATATTCTTCAGCAGTTTTAAAATCCTCTTCATGAAAGAATTTGATGATTCGATGATAGATGCAGGCTGCAATGTTGTAGCTACTTCCAACAGCACCTCGGCAACCCATTCTCAATCCCTCAAGTAGCTTTTCGTCGGTCCCGAAAAGGATGTCGAATGTACCGCCTTCAACCTGCATGCATTCCTTCAATAATTCTTGATCGGGATTGGTGAATTTAACACCGACCAAAGTGGGTAGTCGCTGTCGCCCTTGTTTGAGGAACTCGGCTGTGTCGACACTAACTCCAGTCATCCCGGGAATGTCGTAGAAGTAGAAAGGTAGTTCCGGAGCGGCTTCAGTGATCAGGGCAAACCAGTCGATTAGTTCGGTTGCCGAAGCAGGTTTGAAGAAAGTCGGAGCCATTGCGCCAATGGCGTCTGCACCTGATTCCTCCGCTGCTTTCGTCAAGGCTTGGGCATCTGGCAGATTGTTGTTTCCGACATGGGCAATATTCACTAGCTCGTGTGATTTGGCGACTTCGCCCCACCTGTTGATGAGCTCTATGCGTTCCAAGGTTGAGAAGGAGTGGCATTCGCCCGTGGTGCCGCCAACGAATACTCCGGTTACTCCCGCATTCGCGAGGTGCGCCGCTTGATGGTCCACGGCTTCCAGGTTAAGCGAATAATCGGCATTGCATGGAGTATGGGGGGCCGCGATGAGACCGGTTAGCTTCATGGTGATACTTCTGTTTTTACTTTATTTCAGGAATTCTTTCTTTTTGGCCATGGCATCCAGTTCGCTCAACTTAAGGCGTACGCNGACGACGTAGGGCTTTTCTCCCTTCGTCCAATGACCATAGGTGGTAGTTACGATGGTGTCATCGGGCAACACTTCCACCGGAGGATAGGCGCAGTCCCAACGGTTGNTATTGTCCATCAATCTAACCCGGTACTGTCCTTCCAGTCCCTTTGCGATGTCGTCGTAGGTGCCGACCCAAGCTACCCAGTCGCCTTTGGTTGGAGTATCATGAGTCGTGTCACGAAAGGAAATGAAGAGTCTGCCGTCAGCGGTGTATTTTCCAGTGTGGCGGTCCCCTGTGAGGGAGGCGGGCAATTCGCGGGGCTTGGACCAGGTCTTGCCCTCGTCGTTGGAGAAAATCACGAACGAGTTCCGTCTCCGGCTGTTTTCCCGGAGCAAGACGCAGATTTGTTTTCCGTCGGGTGACCGAATGATGCCGGGCTCGCAGAGGTGGACGTCGGAACGGGCAAGGATGGCTTCAGGATCCGACCAAGTAAGACCTCCATCCTTGGATAAAGTCTTGTACAAGGTAAAAACCACGGGGTTTTGGCGTTTTGGTTTCTCCGTGAAGAACCGGCCATCGTCGTGAAACATCGCCATGTAATGGCCCTTGCCGGTTTTGAGTTCATCGAGGCATCCCATCACCACGATGCCGCCCCAGTCGCCCGCTTTCTTCAATGCGCTCCAGTTGGCGCCGTCATTCTCGCTCACGGCTAGACGGGCAGGATAGAGTCCCGACCACATGATGAGACGCTTCTTGCCCTTAGCGTCCATCACTCGATGGATAGTGGGCACTTCCCTGCTGGTTGCCCAGTTATTGGGCGTGGGCAAACGATCACTCCATGTCTTGCCGCCGTCCTTGCTTCGTTTGTAGACGATGCCTCCCTTGCCATGACCTTTCGGGTAGACGATCAACAGGGTTTTGCCATCTTCCAGCAGTACGGTCGTGGGATGTCCGAGGTATTGCCCTTTTTCACGGTCCACGATCACTTGCCGATGGGTTTGATTGGCTAAGTCAATCGTCGGTATCGTGTAACCGCGAGTGATTGGTTTGTTGCTTGTCGCCGTTTTGTTTTGCACCCAGTCCAAAACAAATCGAGTAAAGACGATGCTCTTGTAGCCGTCCTTTTCATAGAGGTTGCCGATTCTCTGGCTTTTCAGGATGACCAAGCAGGAATAGGCGCTGCCGCCGGAATAGAGCACGCGGGAGTGTTTCCAGGTAGCTCCGTCGTCATAGCTGGCTCGGATTGTCAGCTTGTCTCTTTTGTTCGTGCTTCCGGGATTGGAGAACAGGATCACACCGGGTCGATCCTCGGTGGGCCAACGGAGCCTGCGGATACTCGCTTGGCAGATGGGTTCGACGAGTTTCTCGTCATGCCGTTGGTCTTCCCAAGTGAGCCCGCCGTCCGTGCTGAAACAGATCTGTCTGGCTCGGATGCTCTTGTCATAGTTTCTCATGTTGAGAAGAAGCCGTCCGTCGGAGAGTTCGACAACTTCGCATTCGTTGACCATTGGCTTCGGCGCAATGCCGCCGAGGTTCCATGTCTTTCCGTGATCGTCGGAATAGATTACATGCGACCGAAATCCCAAGTCCCCCTTTGCTTTCGTTCTGTGATCACAGGGAATGACGAGTCTGCCCGCATGTTTGCCTTTTTCTATCTGTATTCCTGCGCCTGGCCCCGTGGCATACCAAGTCCATTCCTTCTTCTTGGTTGCCGCGGTGATTTCCTTTGGCTTGGTCCAGTTGTGACCATCGTCCAAGGAAGTGGAAATGAAGACACGCCGCGAGTCTTTGGCGAATCCTGGCTGGATTTTACTTTCATGAACTTTCCCGGAATTCCAAGTTAGCAGCAAATGGATCGCTCCTGTTTTCTGATCTAAGACGGGACAAGGATTGCCACAAGTATTTGGCCCGTCATCCCAAATCACGGTCATTGGACTCCAAGACCTTCCTCCGTCCTTGGATCGCTTCATGACCAGGTCAATGTTTCCCGTGTCCGATCTGCTGTTCTTCCGCCCTTCAGCGAAAGCGAGCAAAGTTCCTTTGGTCGTTACAACGGATGCAGGGATTCGGTAAGTGTGGTACCCGTCTTTCCCGGAAACGAATACATCAGTTTCGATCGGCGCTCCGGTGATCGCCTTCGTTGCCAAGCAGAAAATGGCCCAAATCCATGCGGTGATTCTTCGAAAATACTGTGGTTTGGTTTTCATTTCTTGGTTATATTTTGCCTTCCGCCGACATTTCCTCAGCTAACTTTTTTTGGTAGGATTGATGGGCTACTTTGTCTTCACGAGCGCTTTGGCCATAGAATATGAAGCCCAAGGCTCGTCTGGATCGAGTTTGGCTGAGGTTGGCATCCGCTCGATGCACGGTCAAGGCATGATGAGCCAAGAGATCACCTGGTTGGGCGGGGCAGGGGACTTCTTCACCTGTCTCGTTCTTGCCGTAGCCGACGATTCCCTGCGAAAACCCGAGGGTCTGGGTTCTTTCATGTGTTCTCAGACCATCTCGATGCGAGCCTTTGAGGTATCGCACACAACCATTTTCCTCGTCCACTGGATCAAGTGCCATCCACATTGTCAGGGCTCGAAAGGGTTCCAGCATGAAGTATTGGCCGTCCTGATGAGCCGGAGTCGCTTTGCTCTTGCCGGGCGGCTTGTTGAAGAACTGTAGGTTTTTGATCTTTACGGGCTCCCCGAGAAGCTCCTCCGCCAAAGCCCGTGGCTTGTTTTTCACGAAAGAGGCAAAGAATTCATCGTGCTGGTGCATCCGCTGAATTTGCTTCAACGTGCTCGGGTCGTCTCTGTCTTCGTGAAACACATCAGCTGGAGGAAGACCTGGCATTACGTTTCCCACGAAACGAGCCAATTCGAACTCGATGGTTGCGAGTTCCTCTCTTGAGCAAAAATTGGGAACAAGGACGAAGCCATCCTTTTCAAAGTCCTTCGGTCTGCTCATGACGCGTACTTCTTCAAGTCGTAAAACCCCTTGGCTTTAATCATTTTTGCCAAGAAAAGGGATGCCAGATTTGGTAGAGAACTCTTTTGAGAGTGAACGAAAGGGAGCCCATGCCTTTCCTTCCGACGTTTACGAAAGGCTAGCAAGCGAAATGATACTTGCGAAATCAGAAGTTCACGGCCCCGCCACTTTCTTGACTGGAACTAACTTAAAAAAGGGATCGAGTCCAAGAGATCTTGACATCCCTCTTCAATCGACGCGATCAACTTTGAGTAATGTGTCTCGTAGTCATCGGTACGCTGCAAAAAAGGATCGGGCAAAAATGGTTCACTCCCTGCTGGCAGAAATTGTTCGAAAGGTCGTGTGGAGCCATTGATCTTTTCTTTGTTTTCCTTTACGAATGACACGCTCTCAATTCCCATTGCGAGAATGAGGTTCGCCTCTTTCAAGTCCTTTTCTTTCACTAGTTTGGAGAATGCAGGCAAGGAGTATTCACGGTTGCAGGAAACCTCTCTCATGCGAAGGTCTATGGGGCAGCTGTCATATTCCGGTCGAATGCCGCGGCATTTGATCCGAAAGGCTCCTTGCAGGTTCACTTGCCTGACAAGGTGACGCATCGCTTCACGAGCCATGGGTGCGCGGGAAATACCGCGTTTGCTTAAGAACAAGACGTTGAACGGTTCGCCTTCAAGGCGGCGTACGGTGATTTTTGGAGGGAAAGTCCCGGTGTCTTTCTTTTTGCGATTCGCATTTCTACCGCCCCAAATAGTTTCGGTGAGTGAAAATTTCATTTTGTTTTCCCTCTTGGTGGATTTCCCTATCAACAATTAAAGTTTATTATTTTTACGCGACTTATGCACTAGTTCCTAAATTTTAGTAATCTAACTTTCATTCACAACAATATAATATCTTCATCTGACAATTGGTGGACGTATTTTTGCAGAAAATGAACTAATTTACTTAAACTATAATAAATTGTTCGAAACACAGGTTGCGACTTTTTCAGACCTCGACGCTTGCTTCCTTTCACGGTTCTCGTTTGAAGAAGGTTCATGAAATCAATCGTCGTGCATTCGGGCGGACTGGACTCCACCGTCCTCCTGTACCAGCTCGTGACCCAGGGAGATGAGGTGAAGGCCTTGTCCGTTGATTATGGGCAACGCCACGCCAAGGAAATTTCATGCGCCCGCATCCTCGCTGGAGAGCTCGGCATAGCGCACCGAGTTGCGGACTTGAGTTCTCTTGGCGAATTACTTGCAGGAAGTGCCCTGACTTCGACTGAGATTGCAGTGCCCGAAGGCCATTACGAGGAGGATAACATGAAGGCTACGGTGGTTCCCAACCGCAACATGATCCTATTGGCCGTTTCTGCCGGATGGGCCATTTCCTCGTTGTTTGACCGTGTGGCCTATGCCGCCCACTCAGGTGACCACGCCATATATCCCGATTGCCGAAACGAGTTTGCCGATGCCTTGGATTCCGCCATCCAGTTGGCGGACTGGCGCAAAGTATCTCTTTATCGTCCCTTCGTGGATCTCACCAAGGTTGATATAGTGAGACTGGGTGACGAACTGAAGGTTCCTTTCGATCGTACTTGGTCATGCTACAAGGGGGCAGAACTACACTGCGGGCGCTGCGGCACCTGTGTCGAGCGGCGCGAAGCCTTTCATTTGGCCGAAGTAGCGGACCCTACTGCTTATGACGACGAAGCTCCTTCAATCGAGGAAATGGTGGCCAACCACTGGAAAATTTGATTTTTTCCACTCTTGTTATGCTCACTTGTTCCAAGACCTATAGCGATATCCCGCTTTCCCATCGGCAGCCTCGTCATCCTGGAAGATGCTCTCGCATCCACGGTCATAGCTGGGCGATCACTCTTACTTTCGGAGCCGATGAACCCGATGAGCATGGTTTCATCGTTGATTTTGGCGAACTGCGCTATTTGGCCGACTGGATCGACGAACATTTGGATCATGCCACGGTGGCAGCCAATGACGATCCACGCCTCGAGGAGTTGCAGGCACTGGCGGATTCCGGTCTCCTCAAGCTTACCTTGATGGATAACGCCTCTTGCGAGGGCATAGCGAGGCACCTCTTCGAAATCTTTGATCCCATGGTCTCCGAAAATACCGGGGGTCGGTCCCGCCTCGTTTCGGTCGAGCTCTGCGAGGACTCTCGCAATTCGGCTCTCTACCGCCCGTGAAGCCTCTGCCTGTCCACGAACGCTTTCATACTTGGCAGGGCGAAGGCTGCCATCTGGGCAAGTCGGCTTACTTCATACGTATGCATGGGTGCCCGGTGAAATGTTCCTGGTGTGATTCGGCTGGAACCTGGCACCCCGAACACACTCCCGATGAGCTCGAGCAGATCGATCCCGCTACCTTGGCCGAAGATGCCTTCGCTTCCGGTTGCGAAATCGTCGTGCTCACCGGAGGCGAGCCCGCCATTCACGACTTGATGGATATTACTCATGCCCTGCGCATACGCTCACTCCCCGTACATATCGAGACCTGTGGCGCTTATCCTCTGCGAGGTGAGTTCGATTGGGTCACGCTTTCTCCCAAATGGGATGCCTTGCCCTTGGATGAAACACTGGCCGAGGCTCATGAATTGAAGATCATCGTGGAGGACGAGGCCTCGATTGAGAAATGGGTCGCGGAACTGGCTGGCCGCTACCAGACGGATCAGGTCTGGTTGCATCCCGAATGGTCTTTGCTGAATGACGAATCGCGTCGGGCGGAAGGCAAGAAGGTGCTTTCGCGCATATCAGAATGGGTCAAGGAGCACGGCAGCCCTTACCGGGCCGGCTACCAGTTGCACAAAGTCTACCAGGTCGATCAGCAAGGCTCCGGTTCTCGCCCTCTCGTCCCTCTTGGTGGAGATCCGTCCAAGGGAGTGTGATTTTCGGCTTGGTCAAGATGCTCCGTGTCCCCCCTTGAAGGGAGACACATCCAGATGGGCTTTGATTGCTTTGCGGCTCAGCCGGATTGCATAAAAGATGACCACTACGTTGAGCAGGGCCAAAAACGGCAATTCCTTCTGCATCAGGAAGAAGTCGTATGCCCCGTGAAAGAGTACGGCGAAGCCAAGCCCCTTGATTTTCAATGGACCGCTAAGTCCGATGCCTTGGAACTTGGCCATGCCGACGTAGTATCCCATCAGCACACCGAAGGCAGCATGCATTGGGACTGCGGTGAACATGCGGATGAAACCAACCTCGGCACCGTATTCGTAGACGTAAAAGATGTTCTCCAAGGTGGCGAAGCCCAACCCGATGATCACCGAATACACGATGCCGTCGAAAGGCTCGTTGAAATCCGGCTTCTTGAAGGCATAGCGAGTCAGCACCCAGTACTTGAGCGCTTCCTCGGTCAGCCCGATGTAAATGAACGCTGTTATGAAAATGCCGAAGACCGAGTCACCTAAGCCGAGAAACGAGATGGCAACGCCTTCGATTATAATAGCCGGAAGGATTGTGGAAGCACCCAAGAGGAAGCATTTGATGAGCAATCCCAGCGGCTCTCTCTCGTATTTGTCCCGCCAATAGATATAGATTGCGATTGCCAATCCGGGGGCGACCGCAAGAGCCAGCATGGGCAATGTCATGGGGCGAGCATTCCTTGGGTCTTTTGGCCGTTTGAAGATACGGCCACAGGCCGCGTAGCTGCAGGAATTCCTAACCTAGGTAGTACAAGTAGACTGCTAGTCGACTTCACGGAAACGCCATTGCGAGGGATTAACTGGATTCTTCCGTATCCAGCTTCATCTCATGCCTGATGATTGCCCAACTACTGAAGCTTGCGCAACCAGAAACACAAAGGCTTGATTTAGTTGGTCAACCGTTATCAATTCGAACTCCGAGTTGTTGGATTGAATTAATAGATAGTTGCAGCCAGCAAAGAGCAGAGCCATTATCAAGCACCAGCGACTGCCCGAAATTTACTGTTGGCTGGCGTCTTGGGATGAGGATCCACTCCCCAGACCTCTTCCTCCATGGCGCTTGTTTCCATCGTTTTTTCCTCGGCCGCAGGCATTTCCTCGACCTCTGGTGCTTCGTCCGCTTCGGGGGTGTCATCGATGGTCGCCAATTCCTCGGCGGCACAGCCCAGTATGGCGCGTTGGTAGAGGGCATCGAAGTCGAGCAAGGTGATTTCTGCATCGAAGGTATGGCCCGCCTCCATCTTCTCGACGTAAGAGTTGGTTCTCTCGGGAAACATTACACTGACTTCAACCTCTCCCTCCTCAGTCTTGCAGAGCGCCGTGTATCCGTTGTCATACTTGGAGCCAAAATTATGCCCAAAGGTGCGACTAGCAGATGCAAAGATGAGCTTCAGGTTGTATGATTGTTCTCGCAGGGGATCAATCAGTGGAGTGACCTCGGTCGCGATGCGTCGATTCTTCTTCAGGTCGGCAAGTATGGTCAGCAGTTCATTTGAATCCATATTGTCACTATCGGCCAAAACAAACTTTTCGCCATTATAAAATCCGGCTTCCTTTGTAACGTCCTTGCCTTGGCTGAATGTATTGCTTGGGCTGTTTTACTTGATGAAGCTCACGCTGTCCGTATTCCTCGCCGTTAGTTCTTCCCTTGCTTGGGCGGGTCAACCTTTTGTCATCAAGGTGGTGGATGAGTCCACCGAGCGGGGAGTGCCCTTGGTCGAGCTGTCGACCGTGCATGGGGTGAGATTCGTAACGGATAATGCAGGTGTGGTGGCGTTCGATGAACCGGGACTGATGGGCGTGCCCGTATACTTCAAGGTGACTAGCCATGGCTACGAATATCCCAAGGATGGCCTTGGCTTTCGAGGCAAGCGCTTGATCACTGCCCCCGGTGGAAAGGCCGAGATTCGGATCAAGCGCGTCAACTTGGCGGAACGTCTCTGCCGACTGACGGGAGCCGGACTGTACCATCACAGTGTACGAGCGAGCTTGCCCGTTCCCGTTAAGAATCCTCTGCTCAATGCCAAGGTGCTTGGCAGTGACAGTGTCCATACAGCCGTCTTTCGCGATAAGTTGTATTGGTTGTGGGGGGACACTAACCGGGCACGCTACCCGTTGGGCAATTTCGACGTTACCATGGCGACTTCGCCCTTGCTGAAGAAAGGCGCTTCGTCGCCTATCGCCGGGGTGAATTTCACCTATTTCAGGGAGAAGGACGGTTTTGCCCGCAAGATGGCGCCCATGGAGGGCAAGGGGCCGACCTGGCTTGGCGCTATGCTGACCTTGAAGGACAAGAAAGGAAAGCAACGTTTGGTGGCGACCTACGTCAAGGTGCGTAAGTCCATGGAGGTCTACGAGGCGGGGCTTTGTGAGTTTAGCCTGAGGAAGAACGTCTTCGAGAAGCGTTTCACTTTTCCTGATCCCAAGAGTTTGCGGCCCAATGGGCATCCGCTTCGACATCGGGTGAAGGGAAAGGACTGGGTCTACTGTGGCTCCACCTTGCCCGATATGCGGTTTCCCGACAACTACGAGAGCTGGCTCGATCCCTCCACTTACGAGGCAGTCAAGGTGGACGCCAATTTCACTGATGCGGAAGGCAAGCAAGTGAAGCACCATCATGGGCATGTGGCGTGGAACCCAAGCCGCAAGCGCTGGGTCAGTATCTTCACGCAATCCTGGGGAACCCCCTCTTTCCTCGGTGAAATCTGGTACGCCGAAGCGCCTGCCCCCGAGGGGCCTTGGCGACAGGCGGTCAAGATCATGACGCACGATCGTTATAGCTTCTATAACCCGATGCAGCACCCTTACTGGGCCGAGGACAACGGGCGCGTCATCTATTTCGAAGGAACCTACACCATGACCTTTTCGGGTAACAAAAATCCTACTCCACGCTATGATTACAACCAGATGCTCTACCGTCTGGAGCTTTCCGATCCACGTCTAAAGCCAGCCCAAGTTTCGCTTGCTCCATGATCTCNGCGACTGCTTTCCAGACCGATTTCATTTGCTCCCGCCTGATCTCCCTCCAACTTCATTCGCCATGAATGCCAAATATCTTGGAACTCTCCTCGCCCTGACTTCTCTCTTTTCGCTACTCTCGGCGGATGAGTCGGAAAACCTTCGGTTTGCCAACATACTGAGCGACCATGTCGTCCTGCAGCAAGGCAAGCCAATCACCCTTTGGGGATGGGCCAAGCCGGGGACTGCCGTTCAGGTAACGCTCACACAAGCCGAGACCACCGGGCAAAAGGCTGAGGCAGATGCCGGACTGGAAGATAAGACGGAGGACGGGGACGACTATTCGGTCTCTGTGCGTTACGTTGAAAAGAACCCTCCGCTACTGAAGGAAAAGACCCTCTCCGCCAAGGCCGACAAGCAAGGTCGGTGGTCGGCATCGTTTCCTGCCGCCAAGGCAAGTTTTCAGCCCACTTGGCTGGTTGCCCGTAGTGGCGGCGAGACCGTCGTGGTTCGCAACGCACTGATAGGCGAGGTATGGATCTGCGCCGGGCAGAGCAACATGGGATGGAGTAACTTCAACCGCAAGGCAAGGGAAGGGGCCTCGGCCGACTTTCCCGGTCTGCGTTACGTGGCGTGGGAGGACTCCTGGTACAAGCCTTTGGACGAGGTCCGTAACAAGATAGGCTGGAAGGAGTGCACCCCTGAAAACACCCAACGCTTCTCCGCCGTACCTTACCTCTTTGGCACTTTTCTTCATCGCTACCTAAAGGTGCCCGTGGGCATCATCAACGTGGCCCGTGGCGGCACGCTCGGTCAGACCTGGTGCCTGCGTAGCGAACTCGAGTCCATTGACGACAAAATCATCAAGGCCGTGTTGGCCGACTACGATGCCGAGACCGCGGTCTGGGGGGATGAAAAGCAAGTGGCTGCTCTGATGAAGCAATGGGAGGCGGATTGCGAGAAGGCCAAGGTCGAGCACAAGGAAAAGGTTGCCAAGGCGGAGGCCGAGGGAAAGAAGCTACCGCGACTGCGCATGCCCAAGAAGCCAGGCGACGCCCGCAGCGCATGGAGCCCGCCGGCCGGACTCTTCAACGCTACCGTAATGCCAATTCGCGACCTCTCCTTGCGCGGTGTGCTCTATTACCAGGGAGAGAACAACAACTTCATGCGCTGGACCCGCTACGAGCGCACTTTCCCCAAGGTACCGATCTCCTTTCGCAAGGCCTTTCGTGACGACACCTTGCCTTTCGGGTGCATCAGTCAGCCGGGGTGGGGCACCTTCGGGCTCGATCCCGAAGTGGCCACCGTGGCCGAGGGGTATGCCATAATTCGCGACGTTCAACGCCGGGCACTGAAGGATGATCCATTGTCCGACATGATAGCGACCTATCCCACCGGCAATTCATATATCCATCCCGCCGAGAAACTGCCGGTTGCGGAATATGCTTCCCTTTGGGCCTTGGCCAAGGTCTACAAGAAGCCCGTGGTGCATCGGGGCAACGAATACCTCCACATGAAGGTCAAGGAGGACAAACTCTACCTTTTCTTCGATCAGGATCCCTTGGTTCACGAGCGTTGGAAACACATCGAGAACAATGCCTACTGGCAGGTGCTGCCTTGTCCGCGTGAGGGCAAGGCCGAGTTTCAAGGCTTCATCATCGCCGGCAAGGATCGGCGCTGGTATCCCGCCAAGGGCCGACATACCAAGCTCGACAACGAATGGTGCATCGAGCTCACCAGCGATCTCGTAAAGGAACCCGTGGCCGCACGCTATGGTTGGGCCAACTGGCCCACCGGTAACCTCGTCGGACGCGAACGCCTCCCCATGGCGACTTTCCGCACCGACGATTGGCCGATTCCCGAGGGCGTCAACTATACTCAGGAAGCCAAGGAGGCCAGTTCCGCCAAGATCAAGGAACTGCAGGAAACCGGCAAGCGTCAGGCCCTCGATCGGAAGATGCGTCAATTGCAGATCGACCTGCCGCGTCTCGAGTCTGAACTTTTCCGCGGCGATGCCGCCGCTCAAATCGAGAGCAAGCTAACCCGCATCGATGGTATTCTGAACGAGTTCGAGGCGGATTCCTGGCTCGCCCGCCAACTCAAGGAGTATGACGCTGAATTGCTTCCCAAGCTGAAGGCCGTNAAGGCAAGCATCGAGGAAATGCGGAAGAAATAGCCCCTTATTTCGTGGGCCGCAGGGTCTTCGCGAGCATGTCGAGGATCAGTTTGCTGCGTTCCTTGTCGCGGTACTGCGGACCNCCGTGGCCGGCTCCCTCGATCAATTGGTAGGTGGCATCCAGTCCGGCCTCGTAGTAGCGGGCCTTCAGGCGTTCACCGTGGAGTGGCTTGACCAGTGACTTGTCTTCCGTGCCATAGAGCACGATGACCGGTGGGTCGTCCTTCGTGACATGAGCCGTGGCGCTGGCCAACTTGGCCATTTCGAGGCGTTCGCTGGGCTTGCCTCCGAGCAATTGGTAAAGGGGGCAGTTGGGCTGGTCGCAGCGCTCCTTCTCGACGGTTGCGTTGTAGTAGAGGTCTGTAGGACAAAACATGCCGAGAGCCGATTGCACGCGGCTGGACTGGTCGAGGTTGCCTCCCACCTTGCCTTCGAGTGCCTTGATTCCACCACTCGTCGCCACCAAGGTGGAGAGCAGACCGCCTGCGGAAGCACCCGTTGCGCAGATGCGCTCGGCGTTTATGCCGTANTTGTCTGCATTGGCCCGCAACCAGCGGATTGCTCCCTTGCAGTCATGCACGAGGGCAGGGAACTTGGCTTGTCCGCTGAGGCGGTAGTCCACGCTGGCCACTGCGTAGCCGTGATGGTTCAGCCAGCCGACGTGGCAGGTCTTCTTGGAGCCGCTGCGCCAGGAACCACCATGAAAGAATACCACTAGCTCGGGTTTTTTGTCTGTTTTCTTGGCTGGCATCAAGAGATCGAGCTTCAGCGAGATTCCGTCTACTTTCGCATACTCCAAGTCGTACAGGGAATTCGGGTTCTTGGCTTTCTTCTTTTGAGCCACACCGAGCACAGGCAGGCCGAGAATGAGCAAAGCGACAAACTGGCGCTTGGTCATTTTGCTTGGTGGAGCTCGTTTAGCATCTCGAGGAGGTTGCGGGTCAGGATATCGGAGCCGTCCTTTTGCACTTTGCTGGTGCCCAGCCAAGTCTCGTAGCCACCGAGCTNGTGGTGCTTGGGGGTCGGGAGGTACCCGTAGGAGCCGTTGGCCAACTCGATCACGAAGGTGTGCTTGAAGGGGCTTTTCTTCTTAATTTCCAGCCCTGTCTCCACGAAGGTTTCGAAGGGGAAGCTGACGATCGCCTGGTCTCCTATGCGGATGGCTTGCACCAAACAGTCGGCTTTCCCTTCACGNTTTTGNTGGGAGAGGACGCGGTGGGCGTAATTGGTGGCAAGCCGNGGCAACTTCGCCTGCTCATCGGGTGACATGGCAAGAATCTCCTTGGAGCGCCGTACGAGGGGTTCAGAGGGCTTGCGCCAGGCAAGAGGCACCTCGCGTTCCAACATTGCCACGGGAGTATCTGAGCGGTACTCCTCGATCCCTTTGCTAGCCCGCCAGGAGGCGTCGGCCACCTTGGCCGCCACGATGCGGCATTGCTCGAACGGCTGGCGTGGAGCGCGTTTGCCGTGAAAATCTATGTTGTTGATGTCTCCGGAAGTACCATTGGAGAGCATGGCGACGAAATTATCCGAGGACATGGCCCGTAGACGCCATGGCATGATACGGGCGAATTCCCCGAAATAGTCGGCTGATACCAGACGTTCGCCTATATTGACCGCGCCAACGTAATGGACTGCGTAGTTGGACAATAGGCCCAAGGGCTTATTCCTTCGGGTACGGAGGTCGACTATGCAGACCTCGGGATCGGTGGGGCCGGCCGGTTTCACGATATGTTTTCGATTCGGGTTCATCTTCACCTTGTCCAGTTCGCCGAACGGATTGAGGGGCATGGTGCCTTCCTGCAGGTACCAACGGCGGTTGAACACTTCCTCCGGCACCTCGTCCGAGCCAAAGCCCACTTGAGCGGGTTGGAGCGACCCCACTGCCTTTTCAATGGCCTCCACCATGCCGTCTGACAATCGTTTGCCAAAGGCGACTTGTGAAGCCGAACCTTCCGCCCGACTGGAAGGCGCCGAGTGGGTGTGGGTGGCGGCAATCAGCATTTGGTCGGTCCGCCAACCGGTGGCTTCGGCGGCCCGCTTCTTGGCGGCGTCGAGCACTTCACGCGAAATACCGAGCAAGTCGACGATCACTATCACGGCCCGCCCTTTTCCGTTCTCGAAGGCGATAGCCCTTACGTGAAGGGGATCATGAGCTCTCCTAGCGGGCTTGGGATTGAACGAGCCGCGCAAAGTGAGCGGCCACTCACGCGGCGTTACATCGATGGCCGCGGTACCTCCCCGCAAACCGGTTTCGGCGGTGACCATGGAGAGCGGAAGCGAAAGAGCGAGGGCAAGGAAACTCACCCAATGAAATTTCCCTTTCATGACGCCTTCTGAAATCCCGCTACTTTGCCTCGACTATCTCGATCGGGGCGAAGGCGGAACTAGTGCCTTTTACGTAGGGCCCGAAGTAGCGTATCTGCTTGATGTCATCGGGCAGGGGAAAGGTCAGGGTCCGGTCGTTGATCGTGGCGGAGACGGAACGCTTGGCGAGATCGACC
>PAZC01000010.1 GCA_002716045.1 Opitutia bacterium | reverse complement strand
TTGGCTCGACTTAGGTTGAACGAGGCGAGAGTCGCCGTCGGATTCTTATTTACTACTACTGGCATGGTTTGATTCCTCCTTGATTAGGATTGGGGAGCTTCCTTGCCCCCATTAATATTGGGCTCGGCAATTTCTGCTGGTCTTTGGATTGTAGCATCGTTGATGAGCGTTTGGCTTTTGTTAGTTAAAGGAACGAAAGAGAGTGTTGGAGTGAGCGGAAATCGGAACACAGGGAACCCCTGTATCCGGAACCGCACCCGAATCTTGCAGGAGACGTTGCTTCACGCCCCGCAGGCATGAGCGAAGCAATTTCGACTGCATTTCATTGTAAGACAATGGATTGCGGACAGATTCCCTTGTTTTCAGCAAAGTATCCAAATCCAAGTGGAATCCTGGTGTGTCCCCATAGATTTTCCCATGAGAGAAGGTTATCATGGAGGCAGTCCCTAAATCACTGCGATCAATCAACAGAAGTTGCCATTTGCGGGCAGATGGGTGGTGCATCCTGATCGGTGAACTCTGCCCATCCGAAAAGAGAGGTACGCTCCCGTCATTGGCTTCCCGAATACTCTCAATTTCTTCACGGTTTTTCTGGAACTGTGACTGCAGTTTTTCAAGCTGGTCATTTTCCAAGCCAGAAATTCGGGAAAGCTTCCACAGACGTGTGGCATCGGACAACTTTTCAGCAATTAACTTCAAGTTTTGCCTTTGCTTTTCGAGAAAAGACATACCTGCCATCAAATTGGCTTGAGCGGATTGCAGAATCATCTTCGCACGTGTCCGGGAATCAGTGGTTTCAGATGGGCTCAGGAAAGTATTCAGCAAAGGAGCATCTTCATCGGGCGCCACAGCGCGTATTTCGCCACCGATCACAAGAAACTTCCTGGGATCTGGACCACGGGCTTTTCGTTGAAGAGCTAGTCCCGTTACAGAAGGTGTGCGACCACTTGGGGTCAAAGGCACCTCGGATGATGGATTCGGATTCTTATACATTTTAAATGGATTTTCAGCCGTGTAGAGCTGCTCGTACGTTTGCTGGATTAGGAGATTGGCTTTTACAGGCCGTTTTAGGGTCCGAGTGCATTCGGCGCTCAGCTTTTTTAAGGGAGATATCGGCTGCATCCGGCTTGATTGGCGATTTGACTTTGCGGGCTTTGTTTTTGCCCCCATTGGATTGCATGCGATATCCGGGCGAATCCTCTTTTTGCTGACGTTCTTTCTCCCTGTCCTTCCGACTGCCTTTGCGCCTCGTCAACGCATAGGGAGTCAACGAGCTTACGCTCCTGGAAAGGTGTGTGGAGATCGGCATCAGTTTTAGTGTTTCTTTGATTCTGAGTGTTCATTGAAGCAGAGGCCCAAGAACGGAGCTTCCACTGCAAATCGATTGCATGTTTCCTTTAGTGTCGGATGCATTTAGCAAATCTTTAGAGTTTTTATCTAATTTTTATTCAATGGTTTCGAAATAAATAATAAGCATATATATATTACTGCTTAACAGCAGATACATTTCTTCCGTAAGGAAACGATCATCAGTGCGTACATCTCTCCCGAGTGGTTAGCGCTAAGGCGTTCGCCTCCTCCGGAAACTTGGTTGAAGGGGTGGGTGATCTCCACCATTCGAGCAATGGGCGCGAAGTGGATTTATCCACCCGATCTTCAACCTGCTTTGCCGGTTATGGTTCATGTTGATTTGTTTATTGAAAAATTGCTTTGGGTTCCGTTGGCGCACCTGGTGAATGCTCTGGCATGAGAGTTCTCATCCGGTGCGGAAAGAGATGCTCCAGACGATAGCGTGTTGTCGTTGTCAGAACGGCAAAATACATTTTGAAAGTGATTTAATTAAAACAGGTAGGACATGTTGAGGGTGGCCTTGGCAGCTGGCTTGACAACTGGGGCAAGGATGGGTGACCCCAGATCATATTTCTGGTACTTCAGTTTATTTTGCTCATCTTGAGATGGAAAATGTGCTTGGGCCGCTTGGTTGGCGGTCACTATCCGCTGACGCATTGCTGTATTCGCCTGCGATCTATCAGGTGGATGCAGGCTGGGTTTGCCAGAAGCCAGCTTGTCGGGCGGACGAGCTAGCTTAACGAGCACTCCCGTCGCTTGACCGGGTGGACCGTTGAGTGATAGTCTCATTGGTGGATTGTCTTTATGTATATATTAATTTCTTGAATGATTACTCGGGCGTTGCTCCAGTCCGGCGTTCAAGCCGAGCCATTAGCTTCCGGCCGATCAAATATTGGGAAATCGGAAAGAGTGCATCCTCGGGAACAGGCTCCCCGCGAATGATCGGAGCAAGGAGTCGGGGTGAATCCACAATCGAAAGCATAGGTATCTTTAGATGAATCTTCATATGCATGGAAAAGGTGGAGGATGAGATGGTGTCACTGAAAAATCCTGCGTGCATCTAGGCGGACTGCATGCGGTTCGATACCTACCAAGAACGGTAATGGCTAAATCAAACCTGATGCAGGAGACGCTTAAATTCGCGCTATAGCTACGACTGAATGCTCGGATAGGCAGTCCAGTGGCGTTCGCTTGCATATTGCACTTGCTTAAATGCATCTAAGTGATCCTTGAGAGATATTATTCAGTTTTGACAAAGCTTCCTGATGGATGGATTTCCGGGACCAAAAGATTCGTGATCGCGGTTCATGGATTGAATGTGCCTCTTGTTTGAGTAAAAGTGGCGAGTATGGTCCTGCAGTCGACTCATCGACCGACTCATCCAGGTCTGCGCCGCAAGTCTTGAGTTGAGACTTTGCGATTCTGACCGTGGATGACATGTAGCAAGCCTCTGCAGCGAAGCTCGGCTATCGGCACACCTCGTCGGACGATCGGATTCACCAAGCTTTCCGGGAGGCTCAAAAGGCGAGTGCCCAAATGGCTTGGGAAGGATGGTAACCGAGAGTGAATTTCCTTTCTTTCTGAAATAGTGGGTTCCACCAAGAGTTGCTCGAAATAAAATACTGACGATAACCGGAGCAGGCTTTTGCTTGAATATCCGGCGAATGCCATCTGGTGCGTTAGTCTTCTCAATCGAACCGAAGGAGCCAGTGCTTGAGTAATTCCCTGTGATCTTGACGCTTCTCGGTGATTCTCGATGACAAAATTTACTCCAACGCTGAGAAGTCCAAGTCTTGCCGGGCCTGCATTGTCCTGATCGATAAATTCCCGATAGGACAGAGCCCGTTTTCTGTGGATTGGCGTGCATCTTGATTAACTCCGATGGTCTTCTCTGGTGGATTTCGGCCTTTGCCGTTTGCGTGAAAATGTCCTTAAATTCTTAATCGTCCCTTGGATTCCGGAGTGGTCGGGCATGAAAGCTACCGCCACCCCGGAATCCATTAAATGGACGTTGTTAATTAGTTGCCTCTTCTATTATGCGAGGAGGGCAAGCACGATGTTCGACAGTTGGTTCGCCTGAACGACCATGGCTGCTCCGGCTTGCACCAGAACGTTCTGACGAGCAAACTTGGTGGACTCCAGCGCCATGTCGGCATCTACGATGCGCGAGGTGGCTGCCTCCAGGTTCATGCGATTTTCGTCTAGCATTTCCTCGGCATAGGTGAGTCGGGACATGGTACCACCATTGATTGCGCGAGCGTTCGCCAACGTCTGGATGTAGTCGACAAAGTCGGCCACACTGAAGTTGGAGAGGTCGTAGCTATCGTCCAGCAGGTCCTTGTTATTGTCGAAGTCGGCATCAATGTGATAGCCGCCTCTGGCAGTTTCCTTGTTGCTGGTGGTTTGGTAGTAGTCGTCACTCGTGCCGTAGATACCGTCATTGCCGGCGTTCAGCCCTTTGTAGAACTGATCGTCATTCGTGCGGTAGATTCCATCGGAGCTCGATGGATCCTTGGCCCGAACAGTGGTGTTGGTGCGAACCATTCCGCTGTTGGGAAGGCGGTCGATGTACTTCAGCTCAGTGTTGGCATCGTAGAACGCATTGGGATCAGCGTCCGGACTACCGCCACGAGGCTTGTCGTCGACATATCCGTTCAACTTGACCACTGCGCCTGCATCGATGAGGTCTTCCATGTAGGTGTAACCATCTTGAGCTGCTCCGTTATAGGCGTCCAGGGCAGCGGATGCGGAGTTGGCCACGGAGACATACATGTAGTAATCACCTTGGAAGTAGAGCTTGTCGCCCCGCTGATAGGTCATTCCATCTATGCCAGTTGCCGTGTTGTTGTCGCCATCGGCGTTGTCCACGTCCAAGGTGCCATTGGCCCTTGATGGTTCAACGATGCGATTGCCGGCAGCAGATGCAACGCCAGCAGTCAACTGACCCAATTCAGTCCATTCACCGGCGGCAAAGGATGTGGCGAAGTCACCAGGCGTGGTGTCCTGCGCTGCCTTGTAGTACTGATAACCAGGCCCATCGGTGTCATTGCTGATCTTGACCTTGATCATTGTACCCTTGAGGTAACCGATCTCAGTGGTACCATTGTATTGCCTATTCAAGGCGCTGTATTCTTCAGCATTTTGATAGGCTTCGGCGAAGGCATCGTGATTGGCTGCATCATTTGGCAAAGCGTTGCCGATCTTGATGAAGTTGGTTCCCGTGGTGCCCGAGTCCGTTATATTGATGGTTGCAGCAGGATCAAATACCAATGTCTTGGTTACGTTGCCCTGGCTGTCGGTGACATCCGTGATATTGGTGCCATCCGCCATTACCTGGAAGTATCCGGCGTTAGCAGCAACTCCTCCACCGTTGAAGTAAACGATGTCACCGGCTTTGTAATCTTGAGTGATTACACCAGTTGCGCCACCAATGGCATTCACGCCATCCACGGTGTAATCGCCTACAAACTGACGATAGGTACCGTTGGATCCGGTATTGAGCACACTGTCAGCTCCAAATTTGGACTTGAGGTTCTCAAAGAGACCAGTGCGATTCATTTCAACTTGCCCGGTGACGCCATCCTCGGTGGTGATGATCTTCATCGGGTTGTTGTCCGGCTCTACTGTTGCGAATAGGCTTACACCGTTGAACTTCGCAGCCTTGACTTCATTGAGTTGGGCCTGAAGCTCATTGAACTCATAGTTATAGTTCTCGCGATCCAGATCATTCTTGGAGACATCATTGTAGAAACTCTTCAGTTCCGACATGCGGTCAAGAATGCTGCCAGCCACCTTCAATGCGCCATCTTGCACCTGAAGATATGAGATGCCGTTCTGGATGTTGTATTTGGTCGCCTCGGTGCGCCTGAGAGCGCTTTCGAGCTTCATGCCGACGGCGAGACCACCTGCGTCGTCCCCGGGCGATACTATGCGTCGCCCACTGGACAAGCGAGACAAGCTCTTGCTCAACAGATTGCTTGCTCGCGATACGTTTAACGATGCCTGAGAGGCAATCGTATTCGTGTTGATTGTTATAGCCATTGTACGTCCTCCTTGACGTTTGTCGGCGGCGTCCCTGCCGCCCTGTTCCGGTCTTTTTTGTGTAAAGGGCTTCGGCTCCCTTTGTCGGGACCTCCTTGTCCTGACCCTTTAAACGTCGGATTGAAGCAGCCTATCTTTAATCATTTTTTCAAATTATTCGAAAAACTTCGATGAAGTCGCGGATTCAAGGGGATTGAATCAATTGATTCTGCTCTGAAGCTGGGGCGATTGAAGTTGCCTTAAGTTTTGGGAATCATTGGATAAGACCTGAAAATGAAAGGATTCACATCTAGAATTATTCGAATCACCGGAAGGCATGCCGGAAGTTAGTGTAGATGGAGAGGAAGTAGTCTTCGAAGGGGAGACTCCTCAGGACATAGGGCAAATCTTCGACCTTTTAATGGGTGCCATGAGCGAGAAGGGCAGGGCAGTGATTTCTTTTCTCGTGGACGGATCCGATATGATGACGAGAGCCGATGACCAACCCCTGCCGACAACTTTCGAGAAAATTGAAGCAGTCACCATGACCCACTCTGAACTTACTTTGCAATTGGTCGAGCGAGTGGAAGAGGAAACAGAGTCATTGGACGAGGAACTAACTGCATACTCGCGCAAAATCTTGCTTCTTGGATGGACAGAAATTTTTCAGCGCATGGATGAATTCATTGGCAAAATAAAGCCGATCGCTGAGCTTCTGGACAACCTCGACCCTTTCGCCAAAACCTATGATCCGCCTTGGAGAAATGATTTCGAGGCTTTGCAAAAGCGTCAAGCCGAGGCACTGCATGAGGTCCTGTCTTCGTTCCAGACCGGCGACGTGGCAGAACTTTCCAACGTAGTAAAAGGGGAGTTGCTACCTATCTTAAAGGAGTTCAGGAAATTGTCTTCCCTCAACATGAAGCCATATCTTCTCCAGAACATAGAGGAAGCCGAATGAAGCTACTTCCGGCAAACGAGAAGGTTCTCCAAAAGCGGTTCCCCGCCGTATTGCAAAGGATCAACGCAATCCAAGCCAATACGAGCCCATATCGGATTGATGAAAAAGCCGAAGAGCCAAGGCTTCTGGTAAAAAGGGGGGACTACGAATTTTTGTTTTACGGAAAAGGAGATCCTTTGAAAATCTCAAGGCGATGGCTTGAATTGATCTCAATCGAAGCGAATTCGCTCTATGCCGTAACCGGATTTGGCCTGGGTGTTCATTTAAAGGAATTTCTCAAGCAGGCCACTCGCCAAACTATGATCTTCGTAGCGGAAAAGGAGCCCGCTCTCCTTATGGAGGCCTTTTCCCGCATCGATTTTTCTGATCTGCTTGCCGATGATCGCTTTTTCTTGGCCACCGGAGAATTGGACGACCCCTTCTTCCAGGATTTGCAGCACGCTGCAGTACAAGGAATGCGAGATATCGATCGGCTCGTGTTTTCCCCTGCATATTCCACGGACGAATCCTATTACGACAAAATGAGGAATGAGCTCTTCCGGCAGTATCTTGTGCTCAAACCATTGATCGACGTAAATTTACGCACTGCCACAAATTTACAGGAAAACACTTTTCGAAATCTACCTTATTTGCGAGATGCGCCTGACGTTGGGCAATTGGGTGGCGCTTTCACTGATATACCCTTGATTCTTGTTGGTGCCGGTCCCTCTCTGGACGAATCGATGGATTTCCTTAAAGAAGCCCGCGATCATGCCATCATTGCTTGCAGTAACAGTCCCTATAGAAAACTGATCAACAATGGAATAAAACCTCATCTCACGGTAAGCGCAGACCCTCTTTCGCCTACTTTGCAAGGATATCAGGATATTTCCTTGGATGACGTCTGGCTTGCAGCCCCATTTAGTGCATATCCTCCTGTGATTGAGCGCTTTGCAGGAAAGGTACTGACTTGGACGACGAATAATCCCATAATGGAAATGATCAGGAATCGCTCGTCACGAAAACCAGGCACTCCAATACTAGAACAAGGGACTGTTTCGGGCTGTATTCTCGATATAGCACGTGTATTTGGCTGCCCCAAAGTACTTTTCGTAGGCCAAGACATGGCAATGAAGGCAGATGGCCAATATTATACAAATGATTCCTTTTATGCCGATCAAGGCATGCATTACACTGAAGTACTTCGTGCCCAAAACTTGCCTGGCAACACACTCGAAACCGTACCGGTGGAATCACGATTGTTCGTATATCTTCGAACCTTTGAGCAATTCGTCGAAAAATATCCAGGTACTGAGTATGCAAATTTGGCACGTTTGGGGGCTAAAATCAAAGGCGTTCCCTATATGACTTTCGAAGAAGCGCTTACATGGATAAAAGGCCATGAAAGCACGGCTTTTGATCAGCGAATGAAGGAATTATTCAATCAAGAACTACCACCTGTATCGCTAGCCGAATCCCTCGCCCCTACTCGGGAATACGTCGAACAACTTCTGGAGGCTTGCTTGACCGCGGCTCTAAGCATCGAGCATTTGCCGGAAAAATTTTCCAAGCCAAATTACGCTGAAAATCCCAGAATTGCCAAAAATCTCCAACAAGCTAATGTAATCAACTCTTTGGTTGATTCCAGCAAGCCCAATTATCAAATTTTGTTCGAAGGCAAAACCAAGGTCGAATTAGTTGCCTTCAAAAAGAAGGTAAAAACACTCGAAGGCCCTAATGATAAGTGGCTTATGCTTCAAAGAAACAAAGAGTACTACTGGAGTTTGTTCGAGGGTTGCAGTTGGCTTTTGAAGCACTTGGCTAAATTATAGGTTATAATTACCGCGCACGTGGCATGAACTTTGCTATGCGTAAGGCGTGTTAAATTTATCCGCAAAACTGTCAATCGACCGAATTCCTCATGAATACGGGGTTGACCACGCCCAATCGAAGGAGTCCTGAAGATGGGCATGGATCTTAGATTGAGTGGCTTGGCCTCGGGATTCGACTGGAAGCCTGTTGTCGAGCAACTCATCGAGCTTGAACGGATTCCACAAAGGCGCCTCGAAAGCGAAAAGGACTCGAATGACACGAAGATTTCTGAGCTCGGCATCCTCAAAAGCCAGTTAGAAACGCTCAAATCATCAGCGGAAGGCCTTCAGGACGCGGATATCTATGATGCCCGCAAAGTTACTCATGGCGAAGATACCCTGGATTACCTGTCGGCAACTGCAGATATTGGTACTTTGGCGGGTGAATATCGAGTTAGCGTATATTCCTTGGGCACAAACACGATTCTCACCTCGGAATCTCTGGTTCCAGATGGTGTCGGGAAAGCATTGAGCACAAGTTCGTTGCTGAAGGATCTCCCTTTGCAGACTGCAATATCGGAAGGCACTTTCACGGTAGAATCACAGACCTACGAAATTACTCAAGCCGACCTCGGGTCGAAGACATTGCAACAATTGCTGGACGAAATTGACGTCGATCCAGAAAACAATGGCTATCCCGTCACCTTCGAATATGACGCCGCCGCAGATCGAGTTATCGTGGACGGCGGTGAACTGAACGCCACGGATCCATCACAACTACCTATTCTCGGTCATCCAAATGATACCAGCAATTTCCTGAAGGTCATGAGATTGCTGGACGGCGAAGTCGTCACCCGCACAGCTGATCAAGATAACTCAAGAAGTTTTGACAACACCCAGGCTTGGCTTCGTTCCGGAGATTCAGCAGTCAACTTAACTGATCCAGCTCATCCCTATGGATTGCCTGATTCCAGAAACTATACCTTCTTCGGCAACAAGCTATACCAACGAGTTGACGATAGCGCGACAAATCCTAATTTCTTCGAAGCTAACAAGCTAGACTATAAGGACAACAATCCAGCAACCGGCGATATCGTTTACAAAGACGGCTTTCTGTATGAATGCATTAAGGACCTACCTAGCGTCCCCTACGCTCCAGATTCAGATTATTACGCACTCAACGAGAAGGTGACTTTCGATTCCAGTGGAAATGGCATTCCAGACAGCTATTGGGAACTAACTACCGATCCAGCTGCCTATACCAACACTGGAGCAAGTAGCCCAGCCAGCGCTTGGGATGATGCTGCCGATCGAAACTACGTAACCGGCGATGTCGTGCATCTGATGGACGGGGGCAACAAATATTTTTTCCGGGCAGTAGCTGACTCGCCCACCCAAGCAGTCTCCCCGCCAACGATCCATGCAGGCTTGAACACTGCACCCTTTCAGAAATATTCAGCAGGCGACAAAGTTGAGTCCACTGGTCCTGGAGGACAATTTCACACCGCCGCAGCCGCATGGGGCACTATGTCGGACCATGCTTCACCCAGCCGATACGTCGCCGCAGATTTGGTCTACGACGTCACCGACAACAACGACAATCAAGTCTACGAGGCTGCGGCGAAGTGGAGCACTGTGTCGGACCATGCTTCCGCCAGTGGATACGTAGCTGCAGATTTGGTCTACGACGTCACAGATAATAATGACGATCGAGTCTACAAGGCTTCAGCCAAGTGGACGGGGATCGCCAATCATGCAGCAGGCACCAAATACACCGGAGCCACCTTGGTGCTGGATGCATCAAACTCGGCCCCAAGCACCGTTTATCAGGCAACTGCGGCTTGGAATACCCTCAGCAATTGGGATGCCGCCACCAATTACGTTCAAAACGACATCGTGTGGAATGCGGCAGACAACAAGGTTTGGCAGGTCACAGATCCAGCTGGTGCCACGCTGGGAGTGACCCCCGACAGTGATCCGACGAAATGGACTGAAGTCGACGTATCCCTGACTAACGCCACCTATTGGACTGCTGAAGATACCTCCCTCACTGGAGCAGGTGGTTATTGGACGGCGGAGGACACTTCACTCAATGGTGCAGACGGATATTGGACCAACGTAAATTCCGCTGTGACCGACTTGAGTGATACGACATACTGGTCGGCATACGCCAATCTCGATTCGAGCAGTGCGTTCGACTCCAATTACTGGGAATTGATCAAGCCTGCCAGTTCCGATGGTTTTTGGACGGAAATCGGCACACTAGGCGTAGATGTCGGCATAGTTGCAGCAAGCGACCCAGATGGCATTCCAGGCACTGGAGACGAAGACCCTATGGCATTAACTGACTCCAATTATTGGCAGCAGTTCCTCATACCTGATCCTCCCGCATCTGGCTCCAATGCCTATTGGGAGGAAGTAAAGGAATCATATATCAGAAGTTCGCAAGCACTCGGCGCAGTGGACATTACAGCCACCATCGAGAACGCCAATCTAAATGGCACTTTTAGTGATCCGAATGGAGATGGGACTGGCTCTTTCTTCATTGGCCATGGCAAAGGAGGCGTGGAAATCACCTATGACGTCGAAACGGATACCCTTACGGATTTGATCAACCGGATAAACGCTTCCGATGCGAAAGTGACCATGTCATACGATGCAATCGGCGATCAATTTATTATGCAAAGCGACTTGACTGGCAACTTAGGCATCACTGTGAACGAGTCAGCCGCTTGGGATTCCGCCAATGCTGGGACAGGCAACTTGCTTGAACAAATGGGTTTGGTTGCAGATGCCACTATTGCCGCTGGTGACCCGACGGAAATTGCCGGGGTTGGACGAGCAAAAACAGAAAACCTGGGAGAAAATGCCATTATTACAATTAATGGCGGGCAAAGAATTTTCAGTCAAAGCAACACTTTTGACGAAGATGCTCACGGGATAGCCGGCTTGACCTTGGATGTCTCGAAAGTGACAACTGAGGAAGTCACCTTTGTCGTGGAAAAGGACATTTCGAGGGCACAAGCAGCGGTCGATACGTTCATCGAGGAATTCAATGACGCTCAAAAGTACGTCAATAGCTTGGTTGCCGTCACTCGGGACGGCGATAGCGTGACAGCAGGCCGCTTTTCCGGCAGCTTGGAGATAAGTCGCCTGGGCAGCGCTCTACGTAAGATTGTCTTTGGCGACAACTATCCTCATTCCGCAAGTGAATCCACTTCAGATGGCACCAACAAAACTGTCGGTGATTTGGATTCAAGAAATCTGTTGAGCTTTGACGCCGATAACGACGGCTACAGAATTTACATCGAGGATCCTACCAGCGGAGCCGCCGGTGGGTACAGCGGCACGTCAAACTATCAAGAATGGTCATGGAGCGGAGCTTCCGGAGACTGGGTCGATTTCACCCCCACTTATTCAGCTTTTCGCGTAAATGACGTCGGACTCGACTTTCGATCAGGGAGCGACGAAATCTACTTGAAGGATTCAGCTTTGCTCATACAGGAATTGACCGACAATCCAAACAAAGTAAAAGCCCTGTTCGCCGAGGAAAAGCCGGATACAGCTGAGCTAGACCTGAATACCGGACAGAACAGGGAATACGGAGGGCTAACCTATTTCCTCAGTGATTATATTGAGAATTTCGTAGAGAGCGATTCGGGCACCTACCTAACCCACATTGCAAGCCTAAGAAACCAAAACGAGCGAATCGAAACAAACATCGATGATCTCGAGCGCTATCTCGTGCAGCGCGAAGAATCCCTTTCCCAAAGCTTTATTCGCATGGAAGAAATGCAGTCTCGAATGAGCACTCAACTGCAGACTCTCCAGAACTCATTCAAGAAATAACAACCTTCAGGCAAAATGAACTCGAAGCGTAAAAGACTTTCTACTCGTCAATGCATACTAGCGTTACTCTCTGTCGGGCTTGTTCTGACTTTGTCGGGATGCCGCCATGCAGATCGTGACAAAATCGTCAGAAAAGCCATACCCCATGTTCCGAGTAACCTACATGCAGTAGATCACCTGCCTGGGAATTTCAAGAGGGTTGTCGTGCTTCCATGCCATCACGAACCCGAAGACGAGTTACTCGTCGACTACGTCGATTCCGTTTTTCGCCAAGAACTAACGAAGCGACGCGCATTCGAGCCCGTATTCTTAAGCCGAACCGATCTCCACCGAATGATCGGCAAGACCCAGTTGACGCCACAGGACAAATTACCTGAAAATTTCCTGGCGCGATTGCTCGTCAGCCATCCTGGCGTAGATGGCGTGATGTTTTTGGAAATTTTTGGCTATCGCGCGTACAAACCACTCTCATTAGGTGTGCGTGGAAAACTAGTCGATCTTCGTAGCGGCGATTTCATTTGGGCCATTGATGAAACTTTTGATGCAGGAAATGCATCGGTGATTTCAGCAGCAGAAATCTTCCAGCAACGGGATCAGGTAACGACTTTTTCGCGGCATTCACACGGAAGCGTTTTGTCTTCGCCCCGTGCTTTCGCCAAATACGTTGCCGATGCCACCTTTGGCACTTTGCCTATTCGATAAGCGTAGTTGCTAAATTCAAAGACTTAGTTCATTATATAAATAATAATACTCAAAATTGAGGAAGAAGAGGAAACGCCATGGAACCAATTATCAATAGAACCGACGCCTCGGTTTCGGCTAGGCAGGCTCCTCCATCCCCCTCCAAAGTATCTGAGCCGACACCGACCCCTCCTGCTCCCGCTCAAAGCAGTAAAATTAATGAACTTGCCCAAAAAGCTGCTGCTTCCGCTCCCGATCTGCGAGCCGATGAAATTGAGCGAGCCAAACGCCTCGTCGCAGACCCCAACTATCCAAACGACGATATTCTTGAGAAGTTAGCGGAAGGCCTTATGAAATCCGATGACTTCCGAGGAGCTCTTTGAGGTTTCAGTAACTTATTGAATTGTTGTGGACTATAGTAAAAAAGTCGCTCGCTCGTACAAGGCGCAATCCATCGAGACTGCTAGCCCGGGCAAATTGGTACTGATGCTTTTCGATGGAGCCCTCCGTTTTATGGATGCGGCTAAGAAAGGCTTTGAGGAAGAAGATTTCACCAAACGAAATGAAGACGTGAACAACAACCTCATTCGAGCTCAAAACATTGTCATGGAACTACAGGGTTCACTTGATATGTCCGTCAAAGGGGATCTTCCCGGCACATTGTATCGCTTGTATGATTTTGTCGTCTATCAATTGCAGCAATCCAACCTCAAGAAGGAACCGGAGCCCATTGACAACGCCTACAAAACTATTTCTGAATTAAGAGAAGCTTGGGAGGAAATGCTGAGCCAAAACCAAGAAGGTCTTGCTGGCGAACCCGGTTCCATTTCAATGAAGGCATAGGATGAATGAAGCCGAGAAGAGCTTCGTTCAAAGTCTGAATCTTTGTGAAACCCTGCTTCGAGATGAAAAGAAGGCAATCGAAGCATCTGACGCGGAAGCCATTGATGCTATTTTGGCACGCAAGGAAGAGGCTTTCAAGGAATTGAGCGCTGCAGGCGAAAAAATTGATTATTCTCCGACCGAAAAGCCTGAATTTGCCTCTAGAATCGAATCCATTTTTTTGGCTCAACAAGATAATCTCGAGCTCATGGGGGATGTTTTATCCCAACAAAATGACGAAGCAACGGAGATTCGTCACGGGCAAGCCCGTCTTCGTATGGTCAAGGGAGCTTATCTGCCAAGCTCAACTAGAGGGGATCGCTCCCTAAATTGATCAAGCCTCTGAAGAAACGGCGTCTTCCTGATTCAAGAATTGCGAGACATCCAGGCTCTCGGCATCTTTCCAAAGGCTTTCCAGGGCATAGAATTCTCGAGCTTCTCGAGAAAAGACATGAATGACGACGTCAATCGCATCAGTTACGGCCCAGTCGCTTGGTCGATATCTTTCTTTGCCCAAAAGTTCTGCGCCAATGTCTTTCAGGCTGGCCTCCAATGACCTGTTAAGAGCCTTCAGGTGGGGTTGGGAAGTACCTGTAGCAATGATGAAATAATCGGCAATAGAGCACATATCTCCCATTTTCAAAATCTTGATATCCTCAGCTTTTTTGCTGTTCAATGCTTCGCAACATGAACGAAGCATTTTTTCTGTTTGATCTTCAGACATTACTATCTCTGCTTCTGGCCCCATAAAGACCTCGTTCTCTAATGATTTGCATAGCAGGCTCGGGAACCAAGTGCCGGACCGAAAGATTGCGGTGTATTCGTTGACGAATTTCAGTCGAACTAACTTCCATAATTCTAGGCTTGATGGGGTGGCTGCGAAAGGCAACGAGATCGGCATGAACCTTGAGCTCGAAGCCCTTTCTCTCAAGACAAACAAAGTCGATTGAGGCCGTTAGTTCCCTCGCTCTTTTCCATTTGTGCAATTGCTCCAATTGATCGCCTCCGATTATCATGACGAAATGATCATCCGGGTATTCCGCTCGAAGAGCCTCGGCGGTATCAATCGTATAATTAATTCCTCCCGCTTGAATCTCAAGATCGCTAATTGCAAATGCTGGGTCGTCTACAAGAGAGGCGCGGAGAAGATCAAGCCTATCTTTGCCGGATGCAATGGGCGAACACTCACTCAAAGGACTCCTGGACGCCGGTACAAAAAGCATTCGCTGCAAGCTAAGTTGCTCCAAGACATCACGGGCCAAGATGAGATGTCCCAAATGAATAGGGTCGAAACTGCCGCCGAAAATACCAGTGGTGGGGGTGGGGGATGAGAGCATTATCTTCTTCGCCTCATTCGCGGGCCGTCCGATTTCTCATAAAGGGGAAACATTGTGCCTTTACGAAACAAGGTGACCTGGCCGGATTGGGAAACGACAATTGCCAAACTATCGGTCTTCTGAGTGATAGAAGCAGCAGCAGCGTGGCGAGTGCCCAATCCCGCATGAAGCTTCACGTTTTCGGCCGAGGCCTCGATCATGCTGCCAGCGGTTTCCACAACACCATCCCCTCGGATTACAAAAGCACCATCGACATGGGCGAGTTCCTTGAGGGTTTCGTCCATGAATGGGTTGAGCACATTGCGATCCTCTTCCGCATATCCCCTAAACGGATTCAAGATGAGGGGCTTGACATATTGCATGACATTTTCCGTGTCACCCAATACGAAGAGCGCGCCCAGAGGCTTGCCCTCTCGACCAACGACCGCCAATTGAGTGGCTATTCCAAGAAGATACTCCAAGGCTTGCGGCGACACATCGGAAGGCAGCATTTTGCCTTCTCGTGCCAGAACAGCTCCAAATTCTTCATCTACGTCAAGAACCAGCATGGTATCAAGTTGATCGCTCTCAGGGACTCCAGTTAGACAGAGCACCTTGTCTTCAAACTTAAAGATTCCACGAGTCAACCCTAGCAAAATGGCACCCCTAACCCTGGAGAGCCTGCCACCAGAGACTGTGCGCACGTTTAATATAGCCTTGGCCTTAACACCATCTAAGCTACGTTCGTTCAAGTCTTCGCCTGCCAAGGCAACGGTCATGCCGGGGAAGTTGACTTTCGGCTCCCGCCCATGGGAAAAAACGTCCAGAAACATCAAAACACTCGAGCAACCAGAGCCTTTTGCCACTTTCTTTGACTCGCTGATAAACAAACGATTTATCGAGGCTCGCTTGCGGGATGGCTTGGTCGATGGAGCTCCGAAAGCGATCCGTACGGCGGATCGAAAATCTTCCAAGTTGGTTGCCTTTCGCAAGGGCTCCATAGTATCAGGATCCTGGAAGGTCTTGGCCAAAGCGGCGAGAAAGCGAAGGTAGTCCCGAGCGGACTTGGCCGCCAAGAGAAGGAACACGAAGCGAACGCTTTCACCAGTTTCCGCATCCTCGCGCTGCAAGCCCTTCGGGCAACGCCCGACAGCAAGCATATAGGGGCGATCCATTTGCACTCTAGCATGAGGAAGAGCAACCCCAGAGCCCAAGTAACTGGTAATTGTTTTCTCTCGCTCAAGTAATTCCGCTAGGATTTTTTTGCGTGAACAGCCTCTTTTGGGAGGCAATTTGCAAACCTTCAGCAATTCGGCATATGCGGATGCAATGTCCTTGCTTTTCAGGTCGACGATCCGAGACGCAGCAATATATCGATCTATGCGCACATTAACCCTCTGATTGCTAGGCTTTGCTGATCATCTGCAGAGGCCACTATTCCCAATCCAATGCGCCTTTTTTCAACTCGTAGATCAATCCTGCAACCATTACAGCAACGAAGAACATCATGGGAGCAAGAATGGGTATGCCTAAAGCAGCGAATTCACGATGCGCCAAAATCCATGGCACTAGAAAAACGACATCAACGTCGAAAAGAATGAAGAGCATGGCGGTTAAATAAAATTTTATCGCGAACCTAGTCTTTTCTCTATTTCCAGCCAACATACCACATTCATAGGGACTATCCTTGGCTCCGGAGCTTTTGCCACGCTTGCCAAACCAATTACTCAGGATAATCAAGCTCAGCCCTAACCCAACCGCTAAGGCAATTTGTATCAATACTGGCAAATAATCTTCTAGGCTCATGTCATTTTCTCGATAATCTAGTCTCGGTTCAGGAGCAAGCGCCTTTTCGGACAATGAGATTCAAATGGTCTTGCCTTGCCACTGTTGGCATCATCTGGAAAGGCTGCAGAAAACAGATTCGCACTTGATTTCATCACCTCTATCGGCAATATTTTATACTAATGGGAAATTTGAATTTCCCTTTATAGATATTGGAAAAGAAAATTTACGGAGATTCCATGGATACAAAAGAAAAGCTTCCTCGTCCGAACAACCGCAAACATGCAAAATCTCGAGGTTTCACCTTGATTGAAATGCTGATTGTCCTCGCCCTGATAGGGTTGGTGGCAACGCTTGCCATAAGCAATTTGGGCGGACTATTTGGCCAAGCCAAAGAAGACACCGCCGCAAACTGGGTCAATGGTACGGGCACGGGCTTGGTAACTGCCTATTTCGCCAGAGTCGGCACCTATCCCAAGAGCATTGACGAACTCATGAGCCCAGCTGATGGGAAAACGGCCTTTGTCCAACGAGCCAAGGATATCCAAAGTCCTTGGGGGAAACCTTACCAGTACAAGCAACCGGGTGATCACAATCCAGGCAGCTTTGATCTTTGGGCCATAACGCCCGAGGGCAAAGAGATAGGCAATTGGGATAAATAAGCCGATTCGATTAGGTTCCCTTGTAAAGGTCAGGGGTTTTACTCTGATCGAAGTATTGATGGTGCTCGCTATCATCGGCATCATGGCGGGTTTGCTCGCAGGGAATGCAGGAGCCTTCATCGAAACAGCCAAGGAGGAACCTCCTAATCGAATCCTCCGCAAAGCAGTACTCGATGCCACCTACCTGGCAAGCCAAGAGAAGGAACTTGTTTATCTCCGGTATGATGACACCAACGGAACATTGCTGATCGAGGACTCCACTGGCTCTCAGCTCGCCTCACACCGCATTGTGGAAATCCCCGATGAGCATGACTTCGAACCGAAGGAACGGGAATTTTCGCTCATCTTCGAGGCTGATGTTCCTCTGGCGGGCATCGACGGAGATGAAGGGGACTGGGAGGAAGATCAAATTTACCTGCGGCGGGTCGTTTTTCACCCGTCGGGGGTTTCCACCCCATTTATTGCGCGCCTGCGAACGGGCCTTGGAGAAAACAAGGAAAAGACATTTAGATTCGACCCGTTCTCGGGATATCCGCGCCGCGCACTGGGGGACGAAAGATGAAGTCAGGAGCAGAGGCGCGTGGTTTCTTGTTGATCGAGGTATTGGTGGCATTGGCTATTTTTGGTTTGTGCGCCACCATGTTGGTAAACGGAACCTTTAACGTCATGCGATTCCTGAGGGAGTTCGAGGACACCCGAGAACGTGACCAAGACCTTCAGTTTGCAAGGGCAGAAGTCCTTTCTTTTGCCGAGCGAGATGACCTTGAGGAGGGCGGAGAAATCGAGACCTTGAGTTTGGGGACAGTTGAATGGGAGCTGAAAGAACTGGAGCCAACCGATATACTGGACGTCTATCTGGTGAAACTGATTTTCGAGTGGGACGCAACTGATGAAATCGACGCCGGCGAGCGAGAAGTGAGCGCCTATGTATTGAGACCGACTTGGTCGACTGACGAGTTCCAACTAGATCGCCAGACACTGCTCGATGAAAAGAAACGCAAGATTGATGAAATCGTGGAGGATCATAATTGGAGATGAGGAAAAGACCAGCATACAAAGGTTTTACTTTGATCGAAGTGTTGCTGGCTCTGGCGGTTGCTTCCCTTATTCTAATTGCGGCCACTTCGTTGTTGGTTACTTTGAGTCGAGCTTGGGCCGAGCGTCCGGCGGCCAGAGAAGCTTTTGATGCCCATGTCAACGGTGTTGCCCGCTTCCTGACAACCACCTTGTCCAAGGCAGTTCCGACCCCTTTGTTGCCAAATGAACCTGCAATTCGCCTAGATCGACCGATTGGACTTGATGAAATCGATGCTCCTCTCATTTCCTTCTCTCTTAAGGATGCCCCTCCGGTGCTCTACTGGCCGAGGGAAGCAACCGCCGGTGTCACCTGCTTTCTTTCTTTCGATGAGGAAGAAGGGCTCAGTATACTTTGGTTCTCGAGCCTGCAGGAGATGGAGCCGGATGCCGGGGGTAAATTAGCGCTCAAAGATGAGGATCAACTATTCAAGACTTTGTTAAGCCCTCTGGTTTCTCAAGTTTCATATTGTTATTACGGCGAGGAAGATGACCCTCCGGAAGCAGAAAAGGAATGGCGTGAGGAAGATGAACTGGAAGAGAACCTCGCAGCCGACAAATACCGGATGCCTACCTTTTTGAAATTATTTTTCCAAAATGATGATGCTGAAAGGATCATAACCATCCCTATCGAAAAACCTTCTCCCAATGGAATACGAGCCGAAGCCAATTAAAACAAAGAGGCAAAACAAGGCCGGGAGTGTCTTGGTTTTCATCCTCGCCCTAGTCGTTCTTCTTTCAGTTCTGGCATTGCGGCTTATGGAGGAAACCATTCGCGAAATACAGCACATGAGTCAATTTCATCGCCGTGATGACTTGAGAATCCATGCCTATTCAGCTCTGGAAATCGCGGTGGGCACCTTGTCTGAATGGAAGGAAGTTAAGCAGAAATTGTTTGGTTCCGCGCAAGGTTGGGCAGACCCCATGGAATATGCGGAAGTGGAACCTCCGGAAGGCATAAACTGGGATGTGGAAATTCAAGTGGAAAACGGCAAAATCTCCATGGATGAACTGAGGAAGGACCCCAAACTGCTGGCCTCTCTTTTCGAGACTATGGTGGACGAGGAAAACGATACCATAGATTACGACGAGAGCCTGGAATTTGCAGATGCCTTGCTTGACTGGGAGGACGAGGACGAGAATCACCGCCTGGATGGCGCTGAATCTCCCGATTATTATGAAGATTTGGAACCTCCCTATTTCGCTCCCAATAGGCCAATAACCAGTTTTGAGGAGTTCAAGTTAATCAAAGGCTTTGGACCTGATCCTGAAAATCCGGGTGAAGGCGGATTGTTTTTTGACGGAAATGGCAATGAAACCGCGAATTTCGAGTATTTCAAGAATGCAGTTTCCTTGCGAAGCGCGCAGGAACTGAACGTCAACGAATCGTCGAGCTTCCTCCGAAGCTTTCTTTGTGGTGAAAATGATTTCGGACTGGAAGAATTGGATCTCTTTCTGAACGGAGGAGGGAATTTCGGCGGAGCGGAAGGGCAGGGGCGCTATTTTGAATCAACCGGAGACCCCCGGCTTGAATCGCTCAATGGACGGGGGGTTGAATTTGGTGTTGAGTGCAAGGCGTTTCGAGTGAAAGTCACTGTCACCCGAGGGAAGTCCACCTTTGTATTGTGGGCCATGCTTGAGGATCCCGCGGGAGCGCCATCCTCAACCAATGCCTCCCTTTCCACTCAAGCCGAAGAGGCAAAGAAGCGCTTCGAGTCATTAAAATATCCTTATAGGATATTGGCGTTGAGGGAAAACGAAAATTTCATCGACTGAGAGCGGTTCAATACCTAGGAATATATTATGCCTAAAATGGCTGAAGACTTGGATTTCGAGGAAGAAGCCGCCTTTGATCCACGTGAAGAAGTTCTGCGAATCCCCGCAGAGCATTTTTTCTGTGAACGGATCGATCTCCCGGAAACCTTGGAAGAATCAAGCCTAGAAGCATATCTTGAAGAAGAAATGCAACGACTTTCCCCCTTCCCCTTGGAACATCTTCATTGGGCTTATCATCATTCGATGGAAGACCGCAAAGCCCTCCTGTTCGGAGCTTTATCCTCCAAGTTGCGTCAATTAGGATGGGAGAATCTGGAAGTTTTTCGGCGAGTTTTCCCTTCTTTCGTATCCTTTTTATCCGAGGAATTCGGCAACCGTAACGAACGGCCTACAATTAACTTCCTCATGCATGAGGAGAGCCTAACGGCCGTTGCGTTCGACGCCAACTGCTCGATTCCAGCCAAAATCTTTTCCCAAGCGTTGACCGAGGAAGAGATAAAAGAAGGGACAGTTGAAGTTACCAGAGGCAAATTACTTTCCTTGTTTGACTTGGAANCCTACGAAATTGAATCACGCATTCTTCGCACCGGTTTCGTCAGCAGGGAAAAGGATTCCTTTAAGTTCCAGCATCTGGATGAAGATTTTGATGAACCTTTGGAAAACGTCCAATTGGACGCAAATACTCTTTGGAATCAAGACATTCGCCCCAATTCATTCAATGAGGCAGAAAGAAAGAGGCGAAAGCTAGGCCTCTTTCGCTGGACTGCCTTGTTGGCAGCCGGAGCAGCGGTTTTCTTATTTGGCTTGATGGAAGTCGGNTTGAAGTTNCTCGGCGAAAAAGTTGAGGTGGTGAAAGCAGAGGATTTGCGAGGACAGGGGAAGGTCGCCGAAGTAGTCAATCTGCGAAACGTGCTCAACAAACTCGAGCAGAACGATCGGGGAGGCATTGATCCCTTTGGTTCGTTGGCTTTTGTCGCCAAAGGAAGATACAAGGAAGACCCCAAGAATCCAGAACGCCAGATTCCCGTCGTTTGGTTCACCTATGTCAAGTTCCCCAATCGTGGCGAAATGGTCATCAAGGGAAAAGGGGAAAACGTAGAGGCTATAAACGACTACCTAAATGGTTTGCTTGAAACAAAAAGAGTAACCATTCAAAGCGAGAAGAAGAAATCCGGACGAGACAACAAGATGGATTTCTCCGTCGACGTCCTCCTTAAGGAGGACAAGTCCCCAATTGCCAAAATTAGCGAGCCACCAACAAAATGAGGCGTATTTTCAACAAGTTATCGGGACGCGAGCAGGGCTTGTTGCTCCTGCTGATATGGTCCGGACTCTTGTATTGGGGAATTACTGCCCTTTCACAGGGGATCGAGAAATATCAGTTGTATGACAGGCACGCAGATGCCATACGAGGTCACAACCAAACCTTGGTGGAGCGAGTCAAAATAGAAGAACGCATTCGCGAAAGACTGGAGAGCCACGACAACAGCTTTTCTAGAGGAAAATTGGAAAACATCGCCGACAAGGTTGCCAAGAGCATTGATCGCGGCGCTCGTTATGCTGGCACCAAGCCACGCAACTTGGGTGAGCTCTTTTCTCAACATACAGTGGAAATCACCTTCAGAAATGCGCAATGGGACAACCTCAAGGAATACGTGAGAAGAATTAAAGAATTCTCTCCAGGCATGTTCTTGAGCGAAGTAGAAATAAGCCCCAAATACCGCTCTAGCTCAGATGGACCTTATTTGCAGGACTACACTGCTGTCTTCCATGTAAGCTCACTTGAACTGAAGGTGAAAAAGTTTTAATTTGCCGCTATCCGCCCGCCTACNAAAATAACATCTTTATGGTTATGATAATGCGAACTNTCTCTTTCGTTTNCCTCNTATATTGCATCTTCTTTGTGAGTGTGTCGGCTCAAGTGCCGGTCCCAGAGCTTCCAGACCCAACTCCGCCGCCTAACTTGCCGCCGGACGTAGCACCCGCAGACCCAGTTCCACCAGAGCCAGTGCCAGAGAATGCTCTCCCGGGAGATGCCCTAATGGCACCCGGAGATGCTCTCCTTCCATCTGCAGCGCCCTTTGACTACGCAGGCATTCTCAATTTGGATGAAGAGGTCGGCATCATCAAGCTCTCTGATGAGACTGGGCTACAAGTCCTGAAGATGATAGAAATGTACACCGAGCGCAATGTCTTGCCCGCTCAGAATCTACCTCAAGTCCAGCTCAACTTTGACAGCCGAACACCAATGACAAAGGGAGAGGCTCTTGTGGCATTGGAAAGTCTTCTGAGTATGAACGGGATCGCCTTGACCAAGATCAACCAGCGTTTCTGGAAAGCGGTGCCAGCTGTGGGCATCAATCAACAAGTTCCAGTTTGGCTTGCCGGCAGTCCCGGCGCACAGCCTCCAAGTGAAAAAATCTACACCACTTTGTTTCAGCTTGATTATCTTCCGGTTAAAGACCTGATGACTAACCTGACCGAATTCGGAAGCAAAAGTTTCAAGCCCGTGCCATTTGAGAAGGCCAACAATGTGTTGGTGACAGATTCCATGCTTAATCTGCAACGCATGGAGATGTTAATCAAGAATTTGGACCGTCCCGTGGTGATGAGCTCTGAGAAAATTCTCTTCATCAAGACCGATCATGTCAACGTGGCCGACATCCAACGCCGCCTTTCCACTATGGCCGAGGGGAGCCTAAAGCGTTACCTGGGTGGCAACACGAAATTCGATCAGGATGAGCGGTCGGGGCAACTCATTGTCGTAACGCATCAGGCCAACGAAGGATTGATTCGTGCCATTATCGAAAATCTGGATGTTCGAGTGGAGCCAGACACTAGCAGCAAGGTATTTGATATAAAGAATGCCAATGCTGAGGAGGTGCAAAAATTGCTAGGAGAAATCATTGGTCAACAAAAGAAAGTTCAAGATCAAGCCAAGAAAGGCACTGGCTCGACCAGATCGTCCGGCACTACTGCCGCCGCCAAGCCAGCGACATCCNCTCCCGCCAAACCGGCTGCCAATACAGCTCCCAAGCCAGCGGCAAGTGCAACTGCAACGGCTGAGCCAGGTGAAAGAAACCTCCAATTCAGCGAGTTCGTAACGACAGTTCCCGATCCACGCAGCAATTCTATTTTGGCTTACGGGACAAAAAGCGATTTGGCATATATAGAGAAGTTGATTGACCAGATCGACGTTGAATTGGCACAAGTTAAAATCGAAGTCATCATTGCGGAAGTCACCCTTTCCCGCAACGAAACGCGTGGTTTGGACATTTTCCGTGCCGCACTCGACAACAAGCCTGATCCAGTCCAGTTTCCTTCCTCTGACGGATTGCATAACAGAACCGCTGCAATCATTACTCAGGATGCCCTGACTCTGGGGACTCGACAAGGCAACGTGTACCTAGACGCGATTCTCGACATTGCAAAAAACGATGGTCGGGTGGAGGTTCTCTCGACACCCAACATAGTAGCTACCCACAATCAGGAAGCCGAGATCAACGTCAGTCAAGCAGAGCCAATCGTCACAGGTGTCAACAGTGACACCACTGGCATCAATTATCGTAGTAACATCCAATATCGTGACATTGGCATTCAACTCAAGGTGAAGCCACTGATTGGATCGAATGGCATGATACAGATGGAAATCGAGCAGACTGTTGAAAACGTCGTGGGACGCATCGACGTCGACCAACAGAACCAGAACCAGCCAATTATAGGGAAGCGGTCCGCCAACTCTTATGTATCAGTTAAAGACCTGGACGTCATTGTTCTTGCAGGCTTGCAGGAGTCAAAGCCATCTGAGACCACCCGCAAAACCCCAATTCTCGGAAGTTTGCCCGTATTGAATAAATTCTTCACTCGAACCATTATCGAGGACACCAAACGAGACTTGATATTCTTCATTCGTCCGGAAATCGTTTTTGGCTCGAGAAGTATAGAGGAGACCATCGAGCGTCTGAACATAAATGATGAGTTGAAGGAAGCCATAAGAAGTGGCGACCTGATACCTGATGAGGATGCCCAGGACGCCAAGGAGTTGCGTCGCCAAGGAGATAATCCTGACGAACACTCCACCTTGCCCGGACCAAAAGTTGTACGAATCAACACCACGACCCGCCCGTGAAAAACAGCATTGGCCAATTCCCCCTCGCGATTCTCTTGCTTGCTCTGCCTGGAATCCTTCCGACCTTGTCTGTAGTCAGTCAAGATGCCAGTTCCAATGGGTCTAGCCCATTTGAACCTCCCACGCGTCCACCGACTAAGAAAATTGCCCCTCCCGCCCCTAAGCCTACGCCACCTAAGCCTTTAAATACTAATCTCGAACTCCGAGGCATAATGCAATGGAAGGAGACATGGCATTTCAGCATACATGACCGCTCCACGAAAGAGAGTTACTGGATCACCCAAGAAGATGGCGTGGAAGGTTTCGAAGTGGGAAAATGGGATGAGTTCACGGGCAAACTCAAACTAAAGGACGGCACTGTTCTTGAACTAAAGGAACCTAGTGGAAAATCCATACCAATAGCAGGTCGACCTACTGCAAAAAAAACGACTACACCGCCGAAGAAATCAAATATTCCGAGTCCCACTATAATACATAAATCGAACAGCGGAAATCGGACTCCCTCCAACTCCCGTGTCCCCCCGCCTCGAGTTCCACCTAGAACGCGGAACGTCCGCCCATAGACTGGATGAATCACGAACTTCATTCAGATGAGGAATCTTCTNCGGAAGATATTCANGAAACTGGTTCCATCNTGCCCGAGCAGGNACCTGAGTCCAACGGTTCGGACANGTCATCCACNGCCTCACCACCAACCGCACCATCCTCGAAAACGCCTGCTTGGCTTTCAGATGTCGCGGAAACAGATCTTTACGGGATTATGGAAGCTCCCATTGAAGACCGAGCCCGCTTGGTGGCGGCAAGTCGCTCAAAATCAGTTGACGAGGTCATAAGTTCTATTTCGAGCCAAGTAGAGATCCCTGTCTTGCGAGACTTCGAACTCTTGGAAAGCCCTACGAAATACATACCACTTCGCATTATCCATGAATACTGTTGCTTGCCCGTGGACATGGAGGTGCCGGGCAAATTGCCCCTCGTCACACCATGGCCACCAACGCAACGAATGAGTCGTTGGATTTTTGCGGTGAGCGGGCGCAAGCCTCTCTGGCATCTGGGTCATCCTGAAGTAATTTCGCGTTCGATCACGGAAAACTTTGGTATTGGCGCCGATAGCTTGGAGGACTCGGACTTAGATCTCGAGGACGAAGAAGATGTAGATGACGTAGAAGACCAGAACGCAGCGATAATTCGCTTTGTGAACGAAGTTGTCCAGCGAGCCATCGTGGATCGCGCTACCGACATTCATTTCGAGCCACGTAAAGAAACCCTGCAGATTCGTTATCGCATCGATGGCCAACTTGTTCCGGTTCGCGTCCCGGATAATTTACGAAGTTTTCAAGATGCCATCATTTCCCGAATTAAAATAATGGCGGGGNTCAATATTTCCGAAAAANGNCGCCCCCAAGGAGGCCGCATNACCTTTACTCAAGGACAAAGCGATCTCGACATTCGCGTCTCCACCCTCCCCACCATGTACGGGGAAAGCATTAGCTTGCGGCTTCTTAATGAAAAGTCCCAACCTCTATCAATGGATGAACTGGGACTACTGCCTCAAGAGCAAGCGAAGATAGGCGCCATTTTAGAAAAACCTCATGGAATCGCTCTAGTCACTGGACCCACCGGATCAGGCAAATCGACCTCCCTTACTGCGTTCATACGGAGAATAAACATACCCGAGAGGCGCATTATGACGGTTGAGGATCCGATCGAATATGAGGTCGCCGGAATCAATCAAACCCAAGTTAATTCCGAAATTGGCTTTTCCTTTGCCAGTGCCCTCCGTGAAATATTGCGACAGGATCCTGATGTCATAATGGTTGGAGAGATCCGCGATCGAGAAACTGCGGATATCGCCATACGCGCCTCCCTGACCGGTCACCTCGTCTTAAGCACGCTGCATACAAACGATGCACCCGGAGCAATCACACGCCTGAATGACATGGAGATTGAGCCGTTCCTGATTGCTTCTTCAGTCGAACTGGTCCTTGCCCAGCGACTGGTTAGACGCCTTTGCAAGAATTGCTCGGAACCAGCCGATCTAAGCCGAAACCAGCTATTGGGATCTTTCACGTTGCTCGGGATCGACCCCAGTGAAGCTTCCTTCGGAGACAAAATCTTGAAATCAAACGGATGCGGTAAATGCCAAAATCTTGGTTATCGTGGCCGCGTTGGTATTTTCGAAATCATGTTGGTCACGGATGCCTTGCATAGCCTCATCATTCAAAATGCCTCAGCCCCCGAAATCCGAAAGGTCGCGTTGGATGAAGGAATGACCACTCTGCAAAACAATGGTTGGGAACAAATAAAGTTGGGCCGAACCACCTTGGACGAGGTAATTAGATACGCTGAGGGATTTGGCGAAGAGGAAACTAATGAAACGGAAACGGATCTAGCAGAAGGTTCCACCCCTCCATTCTCCGTCACGCCATCCGCTGAGCAAATCGACTGAAGGAAACTGAAGAATGCCGACCTTTCGTTATGCAGCCCTGGATCCAAAAGGTCGCACAGTATCTGGTGACATTGAGGGAAGCGACAAAAGAGAAATCAGCAGTTTGCTTCGCCGAGACAAACTAAGTCCGATCTTCATAAAGCCCAAAAAAGAATCTGGCGGAACTGTTGCCTCCAAGGCCAAACCACGCTCCAAGGCTTCAGCGGGCACCCCCTCCGAACCCAAGCCAAAAAAGCCCTTGTTCGCGAAATCAGGCGAACAAGCAGGTCTGGCTTTTCTGAAACGTCTACACGAACTACATGCAAGTGGCATGCCTGTGGCCGATTCCGTTAAATTGCTGAACCAACGCCTTTCTGACCCAGCTCAAAAAGAAATTGCCGCCACATTGTGGAAAGAGCTTTCCGAGGGACGCAGCTTGGCTAGAGCAATGCGGCGCATGCCCGGAGTTTTTGGGGCATCCTCTACTTTTGTGGTCGAAGCTGGTGAAGCTACCGGTAACGTTGCGCCCATATTAGCCAAGATCATCGCTCACTTGGAGGAAAGTCGGGCGATTCGCAAAAAAGTCATTGGCAGCATGGCTTATCCTGGATTCATCTGTTTGGTTGCCTTCGGCGTAGTAATCTTCTTCCTGCTCTATTTATTGCCCCAAATCCAAGAAATGCTCGAGTCTCTTGGCGGGGAGATGAACCTGAGTGCAAAACTCCTCATCAATGGTTCGGAATTCCTGATTAAAATGGGCCCCTTTCTTATTGCCGGAATGGGAGTCCTGTCCTTTGGCCTTTATCAGTGGGGCAGGACAGACAAAGGTAAAATTCAATTGTCAATAGCCCTTCTTCGTATTCCTCTCCTTGGCAGGATACTCTATTATTCGGGTTTGTTCCAAATATCCAGTCTGATGGAAACATTGATTAGTAGCGGCATAGGCTTAACTGAAAACTTGCGACTAGTTGAGAGAACCATTGGCAATGAAAACATGCGTCGCAACTTTCACTTGGCTCGAGTTGCAGTAACCGAAGGCAAATCACTACCCGATGCATTTCGGCAATACAAGGTAATGCCCATCATACAACTCGATATCTTGGACGTGGGTGAAAAAACTGGAAAGCTTGCCCACAGTTTGGGCGAAATCGCAAATACATACCGTAACGAACTCTCCCGACGGATCAAACGTATGACAAACATTGTTTCTGGAGGTGCTCTAGGTTTTGCCTTTGCATTGGTTGCACTAGTGGCTGTCTCGATTGTAACTAGTATTTTTCAGGTCAGCAAAAGCATCTCGTTCTGATGTTCCGCAGGTGTTCCATATTCATCCACCTTTTGTTTTTGTTTGCAGGATGCTCGGATGACCCTGCGATAATCGACCCTAGAGGAGGGGGAAGCGTAAACAAACCCACTGATTTGCCTAGGGAAGATGGTGAATTTATTTTTGCCGATGGTTCTTCTTATGTCGGTGAACTCGCCCAAGAAAAACCTGATGGTTTCGGCAAACGCAAGTTCTTGAATGGTGACATTTATGAAGGCGATTTCAGAAATGGGCGACAAAGCGGGGAAGGCACCATGGTCTANCGTGGCAATGCTTCCCTCCGAAGATATGAAGGAGCTTGGGCAGCGGACAAAAGGCATGGAAGAGGCNCATTGGAATACNCCNACGGTGCTATCCGTTGGGGATTATGGACAAATGATTCTTTTGAGAGAGGCTCTCTGGAGGATGAATCTGGCGTTGTTTATACAGGCATATGGCAAGGCGATGTATTAATCAGTGGCACAGCTCAATGGGCAGATGGTTCCAGCTTCACTGGCATCTGGGAGAATGGAACATACAAGGATGGTACTTTGGTAAATGCTCAGGGTGATCGCTACGTTGGGCTTTTCCGCAGCACGCAGTATCAGGGTCTGGGTTCACTGGAGACACGAAACGGCGAAGTCTATGTGGGGCAATTCGAAGATTCGCTTTATCATGGCGTGGGCAGGCTCGAATTTGCTGATGGCATAACCCGTTCCGGACAATTCAAAGATGGCATGCTCAATGGACAGGGAAAGCAAGTCGACCCCAGTGGAGTCGAATATCTTGGAAGCTGGATGAATGGGCGACGCCACGGAGGAGGGATGTTGAGCTTTGCGGATGGCAGTAGATTCGAGGGGGAATTCCAGAATGGCCTTGCAGTCGACGGGCAGTATTATTGGGCCGATGGCCGTGTGACGCGCTCCTATCAAGACGAAAACGGAGAGTGGAAAGACCGCTAAGAAAAACTCGCCGCAAAAAGCGGGAAATGCCTCTTAAGCCGGGCAATCGAATGGATGCATCCGAAATTGCCGAGTGGATGGGCATCAGTCGTCAGCACTTCACCCTAATGTGCAGAAAAGGCCAGGTTCCCAATTCTTACCAAAGCCGTGGCGGCCATTGGAGAGTCCGCTACTCGAAGGAATTCGAGGAATGGTTTGTTCTCCGCGTGGGCATGCCACCAAATTATTACGTGGCAGGTCCCTCCCCCGAGAACTACGAAAAGTTCAATGATCGCATGCAAGAGGAAAGGCTACAGGTGCAAATGCTTGAGAAAGCCTTGAANAAGCGACAAAAACTTCTTCGCCAAGCCGAAAAATCCGAACGGCGACTATTGCGTGCAATTTCAAAGGAAGAAGATACCGCCTGATCTCAGTTCACGCAAAACTCTAAGATTCTAGCGGCGTGTCCTTTGCTTGAAGGGTTCTTCTTTTTTGAGATTTTCAATTCCAGACGGTGTTTGCCCAGTGGGAGGTCATGAGCGAACATTACCGTTCGAGGATAGTGCAAACCTTTGCTGTAGCGGTGCATGAGATCCACCTCTCCAGCAATATTGCCATCAACCCTGAATTCCAAGATACCCGCATCGGGGCCTGCCAAGACAAACGCGCCAATAGCCGACCCCTCAAAATCTAAGACGGCTTTTGCTCCGGCCTTTTCTCCATGCAAGAGAGATCGACCTAGATACTGACTGCGCTTGGCTCCAGGTAAATCCCTCCAAGCCGGCTCGCTCCAAGACCAACCCATATCATGCTTAACTTGTGACGGAGAAAGAAAACGTCCCCGAACATAGCTGTTCGAGTTGAGTAGTTTTTTGGGAAGAGGNTGGGGGCTTGGCTCTGTCTTCTGNCTCCATGAATGCTCGAGCAATTCCTTCGCAAGGGACACGCAAAGTTGATTACCGGGCAACTTGGGATGAGTACCACCGAATTTCTGCCAGGTAAAAGTACCTGCTGTTATGCGTTCAGCAACTTCCTTTGCCAGGTGCACTGCAGAAACCTCATAGTAGCTCAAGACTTCTTCATGCGCCGCAATAGATAAAGGCGATTTGCCCGACTGTAACTGCGACAGCATACTTGGATTAACAAAATAGGTTACCACTACGTCTGCATTAGGATTATGCTCTCTCAAGCGACGGAGAACTCCTTCCATTCCTCGAATGCACGCTTCCCTGGAGTGATGGGCGTCCTGATCATCGTTAACTGCAAATTCCAAGAAAAACAAATCCACGTCACCTTTATCCAACACGTTCGTCAGGAGGCGAAATGCTCCAGTAGTGGAACAGGTGGACGAGATTCCAGCGTTTGTAAAAGTAAACTCGGTTAGTGGGAAGCGCTCTTGCAGCCATTTGGTCATGAGTGGCCGATAGCCATTCATTTGAGTAATAGAACCTCCCATGAAAGCGACATGCCCCTTTTTGTTCTTTTCAAATTGAAGAAGTGAGTTCGCATGATTGCCTCTGAGCAAAAGATTAGGTCTCAGTTCGTTTGCGGCCAATGCGAAAAGCGGCCAACAGGCCAGGAAAAGAAATTTCAGCAGAAGGTTCATTTGGAGGAATCGGCTAAATTAAGTGCTTCGCTTGCCAAAAAAGAGATTTNCTCAAAGTTTCCAGACGAGATAAGTTGCCCTGACACAAGCCAAGAGCCACCCACGGCATCTACTTCGGGCAAATCCAAATATGCCTTGGCTTTTTCAAAAGTGATTCCTCCAGTTGGCAAGAACGAAACCCCTTTCGCCCGAAAAGGAGCTGCAATTGCCTTCAGAGCCGCGACCCCTCCTGCAACCTCTGCGGGGAAAAATTTCAGCTGTTTACAGCCAAGGGCAAGAGCTCGGGAAATTTCTGTCGGGGTTGCCACGCCTGGCAACAAAGGGAAACTAAGCTCCAAGCATGTATCAATGACCGCTTCATCCAAGCCAGGGGAAATACCAAAGTCGATGCCATCTTCAAGAAGCTGAGGAATCGAATCCGAGTCTAAAATCGTGCCTGCACCCAACAATATGTCAGGGAAATTCTTGCGTACTTGACTGAGTGCTTCTCTGGCAGCGCCTGTACGCAGAGTGATCTCCAAGATGCCCAATCCTCCTTTCATTAGGGCTTCGGCCATTCGGCAGCCATCATCAACCTTTTCCACGACCGCGACTGGGACGACCCGCCACTTGCGAATTTGGTTTTCGATGCTTGTGATTTCGTTCATTTTGAGTTTCTAGGTATTTGTTGAATCCATCTTGTGCAAGTGGTTTCAACTGTATTCTTGAAGTCTCTCCAAATGAGCTCTAATTCTTCCGCTTCGAACAAATACCCGAAAATTGCTCGGTTCAAGGATGTCTCGGCTTTTCGCCGTCGATTGACGGATTTGGAATTGGATTTGCCTTCGGATGAAGAAATCCTTCCTGCCTCCGAGGGATCTCCCTTGGCTAAATCAATTGAGATTGGCGGGGTGGAGGTAGGTAACCGCTGGTGCATACACCCCATGGAAGGTTGGGACGCCAATCGTGATGGATCGCCTTCCGAGAATACTTTGCGAAGGTGGCGCAACTTTGGCAAAAGTGGAGCCAAATTAATATGGGGAGGGGAAGCGGCAGCTGTACAAACTGATGGAAAGGCCAATCCGAATCAAACACTTGCAGTCCCCGAAAACTCCCAAGGTCTGCATCGGCTTCTTTCTGTATTGGTTGGCGAACATTCAAATTGCCATGGCACCACCAATGACCTGTTGGTTGGCCTCCAGTTGACTCATTCGGGACGCTTCTGCAGACCTAATGACAAGGAAATACTGGAACCGCGCATAGCCTACCACCACCCTTTGCTCGATGCGAAATTTGGCATAGACCCCAATGACAACAGCATGGTTTGGTCAGATGAGGACCTCTATGGCTTGGTGAAATCCTATGTTTCCGCAGCTAGCATCGCTCAGGAAGTGGGCTTTCATTTCGTAGACGTAAAGGCATGCCATGGCTATCTTTTGCACGAATTCCTCTCGGCTCGCTCTCGAGCAGGCGAATTTGGCGGAAATTATTCGGGGCGCACGAAATTGCTGAAAATGATTATCACTGGAATCAAGGATAAGTGCCCCGATCTGCTAATTGGCGTGCGTCTCAGCCTCTTTGACACTGTGCCTTTTCGGACCAGCCTAGAGTTAGGTCGCCCAATGGATTACTCGGATTACCTGCCATACCGATTTGGCTTTGGCGTCGATGAGGAAAATCCTTTGCAAANGAATATGGAGGAACCNCTCCTTTTACTCGAGGAATTGAAAAATGCAGGTGTGGCACTGGTTAACCTTTCATGTGGTAGCCCCTATTACAATCCACATATCCAAAGACCGGCGATTTTTCCGCCGAGCGATGGATATATGCCTCCCGAGGACCCTTTGGTTAACGTGGCACGGCAAATTAACGCGGTGAGAATTTGTAAAGAACGTTTGCCTGAGTTACCCATCGTGGGAACTGGCTACACCTATCTCCAAGATTATTTGCCTCATGTTGCTCAAGCCGTTGTGCGCCAAGGGTGGGTTGATTTCGTCGGTTTAGGGCGAATGGTATTGTCTTATCCGGAATTGCCCGCAGACACCTTGTCCAATGGTGAAATGAAGCGGCGCAAGATTTGTCGCACCTTCAGCGACTGCACAACGGCCCCGAGAAAAGGCATGATCTCCGGATGCTTTCCATTGGACGATCATTACAAAACAATGTCAGAGGCAACAAAGTTGAAAGAATTGAAGCAAAAGATGCGAAATTCTTAGAGTTCTGATTGGATGCTCTTTGCCATAGTTCTTATGAAATCAAAATTTCAATGGACGAAAAGATGTTCCTTTCTTTCTAGCCCGAATGAATAAACGAACTGATATTCAAATCATTTCCGCGACCTTGCGGTTTCTGCCAGTAGAGACCAGAGTGCCTTTGAAATTTGGGACGGAAACCCTCACTTCTGTAACATGTGCCCGGGCTTCCATACTTGTGACCAATGGCAATGGACGAACCGGCGAGGGATGGGGCGAGACTCCTCTCAGCGTACAATGGGTCTGGCCATCCGAACTATCTTACGAGGAACGATACCAAGCCTTGTGCGACTTCACCGTAAAATTGTGTTCTGAATGGGGATCTGGAAACGACAGTGGCCATGCGTTCGAAATTGGCCATGACTTCCTATTTCAGAGGTTGCCTGCCTTGCTCAAGAAATTCAACCAAGCCTACAGGTCAGAAAGAGAACCAATTCCTTTGCTGGCCGCCCTTGTTTGCGCGTCCCCCTTTGATATCGCTTTACATGACGCTTATGGTCAGGCCAACGAGCTGGCTGTCTACGAATCGTATTGCCCCGAATTCCTCAATCGTGACCTGGCCTCATATCTTTCTCCTGCCCGAGATGGCAACGTGAATTTCACCGGAAAGACTCCGTCTGAATACTTGGATCACACTCCACTCGGTAAAATCCCTGTCTGGCATCTCGTGGGAGGGCTCGACCCACTCTCTGCGAACGANATAACCGGAGATGAACCTGATGACGGATATCCCGTCCATCTGGAAGATTGGATTGCCTGTGACGGCCTGAACTGTCTTAAGATAAAATTGCGTGGCAATGATTCCGAGTGGGACTATGATCGCTTTCTGACAGTTGGTGAAATCGCCATACGAATGGATGTGGAATGGCTTACTGCCGATTTCAACTGTACTGTGACCGATCCCGAATACGTGAATGAAATCCTGGATCGTCTGGAAAATGAACACCCGCTGATTTCAGACAAGATACTTTACGTTGAACAACCCTTTCCATACGAACTGGAAACCTATCGCATCGACGTTACTNCCGTTTCAAAACGAAAGCCTCTCTTCATGGACGAAAGTGCTCATGACTGGCAACATGTCAGACTCGGTCTCTCTCTGGGATGGACCGGGGTGGCTCTGAAGACGTGCAAGACCCAGACCGGAGCATTGTTGTCCCTGTGCTGGGCCAAGGCTCATGGCATGAGCTTGATGGTGCAGGATTTGACTAATCCGATGTTGGCTCAAATTCCTCATGCACTTCTTGGCGCTCGGGCTGGAACGATCATGGGAGTTGAAAGCAATGCCATGCAGTTCTATCCCGATGCGTCTCAAGCCGAAGCCCTCATACATCCTGGATTATATCAAAGACGTCACGGGCAACTCGACCTTTCGACAATTAACGGACCTGGCTTTGGCTACCGCTTGGAAAAGATAGATCGAGATCTACCGAAAGCTGTAGTAACAGCTTAGAGGGCTCACTCGATCAAGATTTCCTTGGCCGACTTGCCTTGGGCGATCATTGGCAATACATGTTCTGTATAGGGCACGATGACTTCCAGAAGGAAAGGTTCGTCCGCATCCAGCATCTCGCGAATGCCATCACTCAAGTCCTCGCGCTTATTTATTTGTCTGGACTTTATGCCAAAACTTTCGGCAACCTTGGTGAAGTTAGGATAAACACCATCCAAATTATCTGGCCCGCCCAAATTCTCCGGATCGCAAAGGATAGTGTGTCCTCGAACACTTTCATAGAAACGGTCTTCCCATTGCATGACCATGCCTAGGTGCTGATTGTTCAACAACAGACACTTGGCGTTGATCTTTTCCATCTTTGCGGTGGCTAGTTCCTGTATGTTCATGATGAAGGAACCGTCTCCGTCTATGTCCACAACCTCTTTGTCTGGCCTCGCCACCTTGGCACCCAGAGCAGCCGGATATCCGAATCCCATCGTACCTAGACCAAGCGAACTAATATAGCTCCGCGGTTCCTTGAACCTGTAATACTGAGCAGCCCACATCTGATGCTGCCCCACTCCAGTGGTGAGAATGGCTTCGCCTTTACTTTCTTCGTAGAGAACTTCGATCGCTTCTTGCGACGAGATATGCTCTCCCTTCTCATAGGAAAAGGGGTGATCTACCTTCCACTGGTTGATTATAGACAGCCATTTTGACAGATCAGGTTTCTTGAAGTTGCCTTCCTCGGCAAGCTCACACAATCGAGCCAAGGCATATTTGATATCCGTTTGTATAGGGAAATTAGCGAAAACGTTTTTGTTATGCTCCGATTTGTCGACGTCGAAATGAATGACATAAGCATCAGGGGCGAATTTATCGACTTTGCCCGTTATACGGTCATCGAAACGAGCTCCGGCGCAAAGCAAGAGATCACTTTCGCAAACAGCCCAATTGCCGGCAACTGTGCCATGCATGCCATACCAGTAACAGGACTGAGGATGATCAGGGTCAAAGACTCCCAAACCCATTAAAGTATGAGCAACGGGCATCCCGGTAATTTCCGCGAAACGCTTCAATTCCTCATCAGCTTCGCCCGAAATGATGCCACCTCCAGTATAGAGAACGGGTTTTTTTGCTTTTTCGATCAGCTTGAGAACTTCTTTCAACTCGTCATCCGTAGCCTTTGGTTGATCGAGCTTATATCCATCTAATTCAATAGGGCCGGATTCGAAAGTGGGCTCGAAGATCGCCTGTTGGACGTCCTTCGGGATATCAATCACAACAGGNCCNGGCCGGCCTGTTTGNGCCAAGTAGAATGCTTCCCGGATGATCCAAGGGAGGTCTTCGGGTTCGAGCACGAGGTAACTATGCTTTACAATCGGCAAAGTCATACCAAAGAAATCCGTTTCCTGAAAGGCGCTCTTGCCAATGAATTCCTGATATACCTGACCCGTTATCGCAACCAATGGAACACTGTCCATGAATGCATCCGCTATGCAGGTGACGAGATTCGTGGCGCCTGGCCCGGAAGTGGCGATGCAAACTCCCGCCTTGCCAGTGGCCCGAGCATACCCGTGAGCCATGAAGCCTCCGCCCTGCTCTTGGCGCGGCAGAATGGTTCGAATCTTTTTTGAGCGAGTNAAAGATTGGTGTATCTCCATCGAGGCGCCGCCTGGGTAGGCAAAAACCACCTCAACGCCTTCTCGCTCCAAGGACGCGATCAAGCAATCGGACCCATTCATCTTGGGGCCAACTTGTTTGGTAGGCACGGACTTGCGTTTTCTTTTTGCTTTCATTTCCCCNGATCCATGAAGGATTTACAAGATGTTTAGGATTACAAAAACAGCATGAAACTCAAGCTCAAACGAGAGATATTCAACCGAGCTTTGACCCATCAAGAGGCTAGGCAAAGATTAGGTGAAGGAAACTTTGGGAGCCTCGTTTATCTCGTTGTCATCAAAATCAAGCAAACAGGCGTCACGAGCATGGCCAAACGTTCCAGCAAACAACACGGGCGGAAAGGTTTGCTTGTAGGTGTTATAGGAGGTGACCGCATTATTGAAAGCTTGCCTGGTGAAAGCCACCTTGTCTTCCGTGTCTCGGAGTTCTTTTTGCAGGTCCTGCATGTTGGTGTTGGCTTTGAGGTCGGGATATGCTTCGGACAAGGCAAACAATTTCCCCAAGGCGCCGCCAAGCGCACTCTCTGCGCCCGCCAGTTGCTGCATCGCCTGAGCATCCGTTGGATCGACCGAACCCTGAAGGCCACTAACGGCTTGATTCCTCTTGTCGACAACGTCCATGAAGGCGCTCTTTTCATGGCTCATATAACCTTTGACGCATTCAATTAGGTTGGGAATCAGGTCATGCCTTCTCTTGAGCATGACCTCGATTTGGGAGAAATCACGATCGACCTGGTTTTTCAGGACAACCAATCGGTTGTAGATGGAGATCGCCCAAAAGATCAGTGCGATCGCAAAAAAAGCGAACACTCCCAATAAAATCCAAAGCATCATGTCGATATGTCAGTAGAGATTTCTGTGAGTAAAGTTTAAGTATTAGCATTCAAGAAAAGACAAAAGACATGTTCTGTTCAAGGTTTTTGGAGAAGAATTTTCGAACGCTCGTTGACCCTTGAGATTATTTAGTCATGGATGGGAATGTGATCCGGATATTGGAGATGGAGGGAGATTCCAGACATTCGCGGGCAACGGAAGAAGTTGCTCGAGTATTCGCTGAGGGAGGGTGGTTGCAACAAGCGATTGGCCTTGAGCATCGCCCTCAACAAGAAGCCATGGCTACCAAAATCAGCCAATCGTTGGCCAACGACCGAAGTTTGCTTTTTGAAGCGGGCACCGGCGTAGGCAAAAGCTTGGCCTACCTCGTGCCTGGTTTGCTTTTTGCAANGTTAGCCAAGCGACCTTTCGTCGTGGCAACCCATACCATAACGCTGCAAGACCAAATCTTGAGCAAAGATCTGCCTCTTTGCAGATTGCTATTCGAGAAATCACCGGAACTGCAGGAATATAGTGACTTCAAGTCGGCCCTCCTCGTAGGCAAGGCAAACTATCTATGCTCCACACGCCTAAAGGAAGCGCTCAAGCAACAAGGCCAGTCAGAACTATTCGAGAACAAGGAACGAATGGAATTGCACCGCATTGCAAAATGGGCTGACAAAGATGCCCTACATGGAATGAGGCAGGAGATTTCCCCACGTCCTGCCCCCGATGTTTGGGAACGCGTAAACGCCGACTCATCACTTTGTTCGCGCAAAAGATGTGATCCAGAGGAGTGTTTTTACCAACGTGCCCGAGAGCAACTTTCTTCAGCGGAGATTATTGTGGTAAACCATAGTTTGCTGTTTGCTTTTCTTGGAGCAGGCATAAGTCCCGGCAAAGAAGCCGATGGCATTCTCTTCGCCAATGATTTTCTAGTGCTGGACGAGGCCCACCAGATCCCAAACGTGGCAACCGATCACTTCGGAGTCAGCTTGGGTTCCTATGGAGTGGCACTGGTTCTGAGACGCCTCCATCATCCACGCAAGAAAAAGGGTCTTCTCGCAAAATGGGGTATCCCCTCGGACAAGCAACTTGTGCAAGATGCGATGATGGCCTCAAACGGTCTCTTTTCGCATGTTCGCGAAAACATGTTGGGGGAACGGGATACCCGCAGGGTGCTTAGCGCATACTCGATTCCAATAGATTTTCTGTCCCCGGCAGGAATTCTCGTTGAACGGCTGCGGGAATTGAGCGACGATCTAGAAGATAATCCGGCTGCCTTGGAACTAAAGGACCAAGCGGATCGACTAGAAAACATCTCCTCGTCATTGCGGAACTTTCAGGAGATGGAGGATTCCGATCAAGTATACTGGGTGGAGAAGTACGGCAAACAAGGAGTCCATTCGCAATTACGGATTGCACCCATAGATCCCAGTTCATTGCTAAGGGAAAACCTTTTTCAGAGGGGGGTCTCCGCAATCCTTGCCAGCGCCACTCTTCGCCAAGGTGGAAAAATGGAGCATTTTCGTGATACGGTAGGAGCCGATGGAATTGATGCCGTTGCGGAAGATTCCCCCTTCGATTACGAAAAAAACGTAAAAGTATTTGTGGCAAGGGACTGCCCAGACCCACGATTACCTGATCGCGGACCTTATTTGTCACATCTATCGGAATTGATTTTTCGATGTGCTCAAATGGAAAAAGGAGGTACTTTGGCACTGTTTACCAATTTTGCGGACCTTCGATACGTTGCGGATAAAATCGGAGAGGCGTGGAGAAAGGAAGGTCGTGAGCTCTTGGTTCATGGAGCGACTTACTCACGCTCGGAATTGAGGAATCGTTTCGCGGCAGCGGAAAATGGATTATTGCTCGGGGCCAACAGTTTCTGGATGGGTGTGGATGTTCCCGGTCCCGCGCTATCGCAAGTCTTGCTGANCAGGCTCCCATTTGANAATCCCAATCATCCCGTTGCAGAAGCAAAGGCTGAAAGAATTCGTCAAGCTGGTCTCAGCACCTTCTCCAAGCTTACTTTACCAGAAGCGCTTTCTCGGTTCCGCCAAGGAATCGGTCGCCTCATTCGGAGCAAGGCTGATTCCGGTAGGATCACCATTCTCGACAGCCGAGTGCTGCGCAAATCGTACGGAAAACGGTTTCTCGCCGAGTTGCCTCACGCCAACTACCGGACCTTCTCACTCGAAACTTTGATGGATGAATTTGCCTGATGACTGAATTTTATGCTTTTCTCGTGATTTTGACATGCTTCCATATTGTTTGACATCTAGGTGCCTGTTCTTTTCGCTATCTGGCCACTAACTATTCCCTAATTATTGCCCAAATTTGATGAACCTAAGTTCACACGGATGTACTGACGTTGGTTTTGTGCGTGAATCCAACGAGGATGCCTTTTTGGCATCGGATGAAAAAGGCATTTACGCGGTGGCCGATGGTCTCGGTGGATTACCTCATGGCTCCTTGGCCAGTCGGATGGCCGTTCAATTCTTTGATGCCATGGTCAGTAACGCAGAAGCCTGTTGCACGGAAGACGAACTTAACCGAGCAGTGCATAGCATTCATCGATTCTTGATAGAGAATGGTGAAAAAGTCGCTGGAGAGGAAGGCATAGGGACGACGCTGACCGCATTGCGGACTTTCGGAAACCAAGGCATCGTAGCCCACGTAGGAGATTCATCTGCCTACATTCTCAATGGAAATGGGCTATGTAAAATTTCCAAGGATCACACCTTGGAGCAAGAAATCCTCGATAAGTTGAAGCCAGGCGAAACCATAGAAGAACAAGACTTGCCTGACTACTATCACCACACGCTTACTCGTTGCTTGGGCCAAGATACGGATTTTTCGGTGGATTTCCATCAATTCAGCATTAATCCCGGAGACCGCGTATTGATTTGCTCTGACGGCGTAACNAACATGATTGAGCTAGAGGACTTGGAGCAATTATGCCAAGTCTCTGATGATCCGGAGGTTTGTGCAAAAGGCATAGTTGATACCGCAAACCAAAACGGTGGCGTAGATAATTCAACTGCCGTCTTGGTCTTTGCGACCTAACCGAGACAGTGAGCTCACGCTCCGAGATCTTTCGGGCGAAGGTGGAGACCGAGCCAAACAATATCCTGTTCCTTTTTAGCTTGGGCCAAGCTTTTGCAGAGGAAGGAAAGTTTGGCGATGCCATACCTCACTTGCAACGCTGTGTAACAGAAAAGCCCGAATGGATGGCTCCGCAGATTCTTCTGGGGAAATGCCTGCTTCTGACGAATGCAGACAAAGCNGCTGAAGANGTNTTNANTCAAGCCCTTNAGCTAGCTNTTGATCAAGGTCATGAAGACCCCGAATCGGAGATTCGCTCGCTTCTTTCCGAAATTCAGAATTAGTGGGCTCAAAGCAATGGCTTGAATATCATCCCTGTAGCCTTGAACAGCCGAGCTGCCATATGTTTTCGCCCAAAATAGCCAAGCAGTGGAAAGCTGCCCAAATCATTCCAATTCTTATAAAATTCGGTATGATAAATGCCAACGGGACTCTTCCCCGGACGTAGTTCGAAGCTTGAAGCGTAACGAAATGGCCATGGATCAAAAAGAGGAAGTTCCTCGGATATACGATAGAACAGCAAATTGATGGAACGCAGAACAGGAAGACCTTTCTTAATCCCAATCAAATAACTGTTACGAGGTGCAATGTCCTGCTCGATCACTCTTCTTAACTCGAGAGCAAATTCCGAATCTCTCACGACTAAGCCAACCTCGGTGTTATAAGATCCTGACCTCGGATCCAAGTTGTATGACCCCACGTAGCTCAGCTCGTTGTCCACGATTAAAGATTTGCCGTGCAGGCACAGATAAGGGATTGTGCCAAGATAGTCATTGCTTCGACTGCTTCTATTCACAGTGCGCCCGTCAGGAAGACGAATAGAGAAAAGGGGAAGGTTTCTAGGCGTGCGAAATTCTGCTAGTGGAGGATTCTCCGCCTCATCCGGAGTGGGTCTGCGAGTCAGCAACTTGTCGTAAGCCATCATTTCGTGAATATCGTCAGGGATTGGCTTAAATTCCCACAACTCGAAGCCCAAATCCTGAAGGTAGACGCGCTTTTCCTTAAAATTGGCCGCATAGGTTAACCAACTGTCCGTTGCAGCCAGACTATTAGTGGATACAACGACCTCTACTTCGGGCCTGGCTTCCTTGAGTGAAGCAAACAATCGGCGAGCCCTGTCACTAAGAACAACGTAAGGAGACTGAATCAGCACTGATTTTCTTGCTGTGTTCACCAGACTCCCCAGATTCCCGGCAATATCAGGCCCTTTTGCAGGATCAATCGCTCCCTCCTTCTTGGGGTCGTCAAAAATCCATTTCACATCATCCACTGCCATCAATACGTCAATGAAGGTTTTGCGCAGATAGACAGGATCCGAAGCTTTCTTGTCTGCATCTGCAAAGAGACCACGAAGATCAAATTCTCCCTTTGTTTCATACTTTGAGAAACTACTTTCTTCAAGAGTCTCGGCGACATCCAGTAATTCCGCGGCGGGAACCGCCCAATCGGATCGCCAGTAGTCTTTGAAAGATGAAACTATTTCCTCGCAGTCGGGATGAACGACCAAGATGTCTCTGTCTTTGTAATTAAGACCGAGCGAGCGATCGAAGTAGCTGTTGGACAAATTGCGGCCGCCCGTAATGACGACTCGATCATCAACAATCATTACCTTGTTGTGCATTCGCACGTTAACCCTTCTGAAATCGGTCGCTAGATCGAACAAGGTATCAAAGGTAGAGGGCTGCAGCCTGTTCAAGTTGGGGTTGTACAGCTTGACTTGCAACTTGGGATCGACAGTGCAGAGGAAGGCCAGAAAATCAGGATCTTGCTCCGTAAACATTTGATCGATCAGAAGCTCTGCGGTTANTCCACGTTGCTTCACGGCGCGAATCAACTCCCAGACCAGCCAACGGCCCGTTTCATCAGGCGCCCAAATGAAAGTTTGAATGCGAATGTTTTTTCGAGCGCTCCTAATTAAATTAACACGGGCGACAAGCGCTTCGTCTCCATGCTCAAGAAGGCCGACCCTTGCTTCACCGTCAGCACAGGCCTGAATTACCTCGTCCCAAATTCGAGGTAAACCTATTTGCTTTTGGCTGACGTAAGTTTCCGCGGAGGGAACGAATTGAAGGACTTCCGCTTCGGGAAGAGACGCGCAACCAGAGAGAAGAAGCCACAAAGCTACTCCCATTCCGGATAATTGTCGTCGATGAAAAGGTTTCATGATCGGCAAGGCAATTGATCGTAAAATAAGAAACTCGAAGGCTTCTTGCAATTTAGATTTCAATTGATTTCAGCTTTTCTCAACAAGAACGGGATCCAACCTTTTGTTCTTGCGAACTCCAAGAAAGAAAAACGTGGAGAGGATCAAGAAGCCAGCTGCAACCCAAGCAGCTCCCTCAAAGCCAATTTGCATCAATAAATAATAGCCCAAGAAGGGTGCAAGCATCCCCCGAACGCCCGTTAATGCCATATGAATACTCATATAGGCAGCCTCCTTGCCGGGAGAAGCCAATCTCGTCACCCAAAGGCTCCACGCAATGGATGATCCACCAAAAGCCAGTCCCGTGAAAATAGAGGCGATGCAAAGCGTTGAAAAAGTTTTTCCATGAAAAAACAACAATATCGAGAAGATCAGAAAGAAGTTGAGAGCTATGCGGAAAGGGACAAAATTGGTCCGGTCAAACAAACCTCCAAAGAACCGCAAGAACAATATCTCTGTCAAAGAGGGAATTGCCACAGTCAGCAAGGCTATCTGGCTATTGCTCATATTCAGGCCTTCCTTGGCGCTCAGGTATTCGATCCTCAAAGGAGCCGTCGAAATCCATCCGAGTCCCAATAACATCCATCCCAGCAAAACGATGGCAAAGAGCTTGTCGCCACGCACCATGCGCAAACTGCCACGAAGCCCCAGTCCTGCTTGTGAATCACCTCGCAATCTTCCCGTGGGAATCAAAGCCAATGTACTACCGCATAAAATCGCAGCGAGTGCCATGATTGCGAACACCCAGGAATAATCATCCCATCNGTAATCAAGAAACAATCCGAATCCATAGGAGCTCGCAATGCTAGACAATCCCGCAACCATGAAAACCCAAGCCAATCTGCGCCCTCGCCCAGACGGTGAATAGTTATTCGTGTGGACATGGATTCGCAAGGTGGGCTGTTGCGCGATGGCAATTTGAGCCACGGCAAGCCCGGTCACGTAAACCATCAAAGATTGGGTAGAGAAAACCACGAGCAAACAAAGCCCCGCAAACACCATCAAGCCACAAGCAAGCCGATTGACCGAATACCGAGTCGCTCGCATTAGCGACAGGCCAACTGGAGCTACCAGTAGACCCGCGGACATGGCACCTGCCAAAATAGCCTTTTCGTACTCGTTTGCGCCATAAGCTCGAATAGCCAACAAAAGCGCGAAAGTAGAGAACCCGGCCTGCAGAATGCCGCCGAATGCATTTGATAATAATTCACACCGAAAAGTAGTGCGAGCAATGGCAGCGGAGTTGGGTTCAGTCACCCTGGAACGTAAATCCAAAAATAATGTTTCTAGCAAGCGACAAACCATCGGAACCCTGCTTTTCAGCTGTGCCATGAAAAAATCCGGCTATCGCTTGAAATATCGCCTGTAATGAATGAGCATTTACTGCGTACAACCTTTGTCTCCAACTCTTCAAGCAATCTGGTCCCTTTTTGCTTTTCCTTGGTGGGGCCAATAACCATAACCGTAGCAATATAACATGAAAATGGGGGAGGGCGCTTACGTTGAGGTTTTGCCAATTGGTGGATTTGGCACGGAATTGTCATATAAAGTTCCTCCGACCCTGGCGGGAAAACTTTCACCAGGTTGTCTGGTCAGGATTCCCTTGCAACGCCGAATCATGAACGGCGTGATTCTAAGGGAAACGACTGCCCCGAAGTTTGAGGTCTCCAAATTAAAGAACATACTGGGACTCACTTGGGATTTCCCGGTACTCACCCCGGACTTACTTCGATTGGCGGCGTGGCTGCCTCAGTATTACGCCTGCTCGATGGAAAGCGCCATAGAAGCCATGATGCCCGCGCCTGTCCGCAGGGGGATGGCGACCAAGAAAAAACGCTTTCTGGAGCTTGCTGAGTCAGTTGACGAAGCCACAATGACATCCGTTGCCAAGAGGGCTCCTGTGCAGAGCAAATTGCTGGCTTTCCTTTCGCGGCAGCGTTTACCAGTGCCACGAATCGAGACACTTGTCAGATTGGATGTGCCTGCTTCTTCATGCGACGCGCTGAAGAAAAAAGGCCTGATCCTTGAAACGGAGCGCAGAGAGGAACGCCTGGCCTATGCCGACGACCTGTCTGATGGTGAGGAGATCGTAGAGGCAGAAGTCAAATTGACCGACGAACAAGAAATTGTCNGAAAAGCAATTCTTGCTCAGAACAAAAGCAATTCGTTCGGTGTTCATTTGCTCCATGGGGTTACCGGTTCAGGGAAAACCGAAGTCTACGTGAAGGTGATGGAGGAGGTGCTACGTAAAGGCCAAGGAGTTTTGTTTCTTGTGCCAGAGGTCACGCTCGCACCTCAAACTGTCGGCCGCATTCGGGCTCGCTTTGCCTCTCAAGGACACAAAACCGTGGTTTGGCATAGCCATCTTTCCGATGGGGAGCGCCTTGATGCTTGGCTTGACACAGCCAGGGGAGAGGCTCCTATCGTGGTCGGCGCCCGCTCCGCAGTCTTTGCCCCTCTGCCGAATCTTGGACTGGTTGTCGTGGACGAGGAGCATGAACCAGCCTACAAACAAGAGGAGATTCCGCGTTATCACGCCCGTGACGTTGCAGTTTATCGTGCCAAGCTGACTAACTGCACCTGCATCTTGGGATCGGCCACTCCTTCACTCGAGTCGATGCGCAACACGCAAATTGAGAAATATGCGTTGCACAAACTCACAAAACGAGTTGACGACCGGTCCCTTCCGACTGTCCACCTGATAGACATGCGGAAGGAATTGCTGAAGGTGGGCTCCCCGCAAGTCCTCTCGCAACCTCTTCGNGAAGCCATTCGCGATCGGTATGAAAAACGCGAGCAAACGATTCTTTTTCTCAACCGCCGTGGTTATTCGACGACCATGCTTTGCCCTGATTGCGGCTTTACCGCTGCCTGCGACCATTGCAGCATCAGTTTGACTTACCATCGAGTGGATCATCGCCTGCTATGCCATTTTTGCGGGCACCAACGCCCTGCCTATCGAAACTGCCCCGAATGTGGCTCCATCAAGATCTCGAGGCGAGGCACCGGCACCCAACGACTGGAGCACTCCGTGTCCAAGCTCATCCCTAGAGGCAAGGTTCTCCGACTGGACGCTGACGCCATGTCCAAGAAGAACCTTTTCCGCAAAATGCTGAACGATTTCCGACTAGGCAAAATCGATGTGTTGGTCGGCACTCAAATGATTGCCAAAGGCCTTGATTTCCCGAACGTCACCCTAGTTGGGGTCATAGATGCGGATCTCTCGTTGCGACTGGAAGACTTTCGCGCCACTGAACGCACCTTCCAATTACTTGTCCAAGTTGCAGGTCGAGCTGGTCGGGGGGATATCGAGGGTGAGGTTTTTGCCCAAACTTACGCACCTGAAAGCGCCGCGATACAGTTCGCCCGACGAGGAGATCTGGATGGATTTGTAGATGATGAGTTAAGACAGAGAAAAGAATTCGGATATCCGCCTTTTCGTCATTTGGTGAGGCATGTCTTTCGGAGTCGAAATGATCAGAAGGCAGCTTTTTTCGCCGAACAATGGAGCAACCATCTTCGCTCCAAGCTCGAGAACGCTGAGATTGAGATTCGAGGACCGACCGCTGCCCCCCTCGAGAAGATCAAGGATTACTATCGCTTTCATCTCTGGTACTTCATGCATTCCGTGTCCAAATCCCTGCCGACAATCGTCGACTTGCGTCGCGACTTCCCCATGGACGAGGAAGTGTTGGATGTTTTGGACGTGGACGCTCAGGAACTTCGCTGAGAACAGTCTTCAGGGGCAAAAGGCCTTGAAGAACCTGTGCCCTGATCCATCGGGACCGATACGAACCCGTAGCGAATGCATGCAACGTGGACAACGACCGACGTAAGCGGTGCCTTGTCTGTTCTTGTAGAGCCTACCGTAGGCTCCGCAGTTTATGTAATGAACTCCGAGAAATGGCCTCCGCCGAGGGTGAGGGGGATCATTGGTGGACATGCAATCAGGACGTGCGTTCATGGAGCAAACGCTCCAATTGGTCGGAATCCACGTGAGCTTGAGCTACGAGAGGATTTGAGCGCTCCATGATCTCAGCTAACCAAGACTTTATCTTTTGCTCGGTGAAATGGAGCTCCTTCTCCGCTTCGGGCTGACCAGCCAAGGCAGTGAAACAGTTGCGAAGATCACTTTCGGCAGCGGAGTTTTGGCCAATCATTTCATTTATCGCGTTCAGCGCTTCACGAAGATGAGTTACTGATAATTCCTCGGGAGCTTCTCCTTCCGCAATCGGATCCAAGCGAAGGAGGATGGGGAAGCGCTTGATCTTGGGCACGTTTTGGCTGGCACTGCGAAACAGCTTGAAAGAACGCAAACGTTCGTCCGGGCTAAAAAGCTTCCGGTCATTGAATTCAAGCGACCCCAACCATTGCAATTCTGTTTGCAGTTCGAGAAATCGATCAACAACTTCCTTTTTCGCAGCGCCTTCATCTGTGGAACCGTTACGGGGAGCCATTCTCCTTATTTCCTCGAGGATGCCGAGTATCCGGGCAAGAACTTCGTGCTGAGCCTGCAGGAAAGACACCCCATTTTGCAAGTGCTGTTCAATTTTCTCACGTGTTTTAAGGGGGATCTCATCGCCCTTGAACGGGATTCGCATTTTTGCGAACTTTGAGAGTCTTAGTCGCATGTTCGAAATATATGACTCAGCTTTCAGTTGAATCAAGCCGTAATCAAAGCTTTAGCGATAGAATGCTCCTCCCAACAGACGTTCTCCTTCATAAAAGGCAACCATCTGACCAAGGGCCAAAGCACGTTGTGGATCATCGAAATTTATCTCGGCATTCCCCTTATCCTGTGACCGAAAGTAAATTTTTTGGGAGGCATCCCTGTACCTTGGCTTAGCCAACAAAGAAGCTCCATTCTTTATCGGGGAATCCAGAAAACTAAGACCTGTCACGCCAAATCGCTGTCCATATAAACCAGGGGCATCGACCGACTCAAATGCTACAACCAGTTGGTTTTCACGCGAATTCTTGGCCACAACGACATAATGTTCATCGTCACAGTTCGATGGAATCCCAATGCCCTTGCGTTGACCGAGAGTGTAGCGGTGAAGGCCCTTGTGCTCTCCGAGTCTCTTTCCGTTGGCATCCACCACCTCACCGGGCGAGTCAGGTATATATTCCGAAAGGAATTCGTTCACCTTGACTTTTCCAAGAAAGCAAATCCCTTGACTGTCTTTTTTATCGGCAACCGGAAGACTGTTGTCCTGAGCAATCTCGCGCACTTCCGGTTTCGTCAGGTCGCCAAGCGGGAAAAGCGCTTTCTCCAACTGCTCTTGTCGCAACAAAGCCAAGAAATAAGACTGGTCTTTGTTTTTGTCTTTGCCTTCCCATAGNTGTACGCTGTGGGCCTTCTGGACTCTTCGGCAATAATGGCCAGTTGCAACGAAATCGAAGCCTTGCTTCCGAGCAAGCTCAAGAAAGGCGCCGAACTTGATCTCACGATTGCACATGACATCGGGGTTCGGTGTTTGCCCATTTGAATAACCGTTCACCATATAATCGACGACCTTGTCGCGATATGCATCAACTAAGTTCATCACCTCGAAAGGAATCCCAATTTTCCTCGCTGACTCGCGAGCATCCTCGATATCCTGCCGAGCTGGGCAGTCGCCCCAAACCTCATCTTCCTCCATCCAAGTCCGCAGATAAGCTCCACAAACCTCATGACCTTGCTGATGGAGAAGCATAGCTGCAACTGAGCTGTCCACTCCGCCGGACAAGCCCACAAGCACCTTTTTCGAACTATTTATCATGGATGAAAATCTAGACGTAAAATCAGCAAGAATAGATTTTTCAGTTGTCAAGGCAAGCGGAGCCGACTCTTTCGAGCCTAGTGAATAAAAGGATCCAGAGAATAAGATGTGTATCTTCCCGTCTTGGAATTGTTCACTTAAACGAGGACTGGGCGAAGGATGAACCACCGCCTTTGTTCCTCGGTGAGAAGAACTTGCCTTTCGCGAAGGTGGAGCCAATCACAATTGATGAACAGGCGGAACTATGTGGCTACACAGTGAAACAAGACGAAGTTCTTTTTGTAGTTACAGAGAAAAAGTTTCCCTGGTGCTTTCAGCCAGCAACTAAAGTATATTTTGCTTCGTCCATAAACGGATGGCAAAAAGCGATTGGAAAATCCGAGTGGGAACTGCAGTCGGAAGAATATCCAGGCGGGCGTCGGCTTTTCATCCGCTTGCCTTTGGCTCCCTTGCTAAAAAAAAGNCCTTTTTCTTTTAAATTCGTGACCATAGAAGGCCAATGGCTGGAGTTTTCGGAAGCTTCTCCCAATCGGGAAACAATCGAGCCAGGACGTTACAACTTGAGATTTGATTACGGAACCAGAGGCAATCGAATTTTCCGCTTCGAGATGCCCGCTGACCACAGCCTAACTGAAAGAGGCATTCTGATGTGGGACGATGGGGCTCATCGGGAAAGCTGGCCTCTTTTTTACCACGGTGATCTGCTGAAACTCTACAGTGATTCTCCCATGGGAGTGATCGTTGAAACAGATCTAACGACTTTCCGGATTTTTGCTCCACGTGCCAAAACAGTTAAACTCGAGCTTTCAACGAAAGCTTCGCAAGCGGAGTTTGAGCACCATGAACTTACAAAGGAACCTGACGGAGCCTGGTCCATTCATTTCCCCGTCAACCTGAGCAATCATTACTATCACTATCGAGTCGAAGGCGAGAATCTTGACGAGGGCACTGCATTCGATCCGGAATCACCTGTCTTGGATCCCTATGCGAAAGCCACTTTAAGCAAGAATGGTCCTGCCATAGTGGTGGATCCAAATCGTTTCCCTGAAACCAGTAAGAAATATTCCCCGCCGCCCAAAAACAATCTAGTAATAATAGAGGCGCATTTAAGGGATGTTCTCGCACTCTCTCCTCTTCCTATGGAGAAAAAGGATCGACTGGGCTTCCAAGGCTTGCGCCTATGGGCGGAAGATCAAGCTAACTATATTCTCTCCCTGGGGGCCAATGCCATCGAGCTACAACCTTTGCAGGAGTTCGATAACTCGAACAAGGAAGAATATCACTGGGGATATATGCCGGTGAACTACTTTTCTCCAGCCAGCGCCTATTCCAGCAATCCCGCAATTGGTTCGGGTATCGAGGAGTTCAGAGAAGTCGTGTCAGCTTTTCATGATCGCGGCATAGCTGTAATCGTGGACGTTGTCTGCAACCACGTCGGTGTTCCAACTCACTTGGCATTGCTGGACAAGATGTATTACTTTGATCACGACGAATCCCTCGAGTCTCGAAACTGGAGTGGTTGTGGCAACGACCTGAGAAGAGATGCCCCAATGGTTCGCAGATTGTTACTGGAGAGCTTGGTACACTGGGTAAAAACTTTTGACTTGGATGGTTTCCGTTTCGACTTGGCCGAATTGCTTGAAGTTCCCTTCCTGCAGGAAATCGAGGCTGCTTTGCTCAAAATCAAGCCATCATTCGTTTTGATTGCCGAGCCATGGAGCTTTCGCGGTCGGTTGGACCACCAGCTACGAAGTACCTCCTATTCCTCCTGGAATGATGGCTTTCGTGATTTCATAAGGCTTTACGTGCAGGGAAAGGGCGATGCAAAGGGCGTCCTTCATTACCTTAAAGGATCGCCTTGCAATGCTTTTGCCAACCCCGGACAATCGGTCAATTACGTCGAGTCACACGATGACCATTGTTTCATCGATGCAATAACGGAAAACCAGAAGAGAAATGGCACTAAGCCAACTCAAAACGATTTGCGGCGAACTCGCTTGGCGTTGGCCCTGACCCTGATGTCCCAAGGAATGCCCATGCTTTCAGCTGGCCAAGACTTCGTCAGATCCAAGGCGGGCGTACGCAATACCTACCAAAGAGGCGACTTAAACGTCCTCGACTACGAGCGGCTGGGCAAATTCCGGGACTTGCATGAATACACTCGTTCCTGGATAAGTTTTCGTCTCGGCGATGAAGGCGATTTGCTTCGATTAGCCTCTTACCCAGAAAATAGTTTCTGGAAAGAGTATATATCAATCAAAGGCACTGCGGCAGCTCTCTTGCTCAACGCTGATGAATCTCTGGGATCCCAGAAGTTGCTCTTTGCCATCAATCCCGATCAGGCAGAGGCAATTTTGCCCATCCAAGTTGAAAGCCTTGGCCCAAGGGATTTGTTGGTCACAGCTGATAGTTGGAACGATAACGGCATTCTTCTCTCCGATGATTTCAGAATTGAAAAGAACGGCGAACTGGCGATCGCTCCATTGCAGCTTGGGATGTGGAGAATAAGCTAGAAACTCAGCGGAAAAATATTTCCTTGCGACCATTGGCCTGAACCCATTGCCGCCTGACCTCTTCATATTTGAAGGATTGGTAGCCATCGATCGTCAAAATGGAATTGCGAATTTGCCAACGCTTCCAGTTGTGGACCAACCGTCCTCGCGTACCTTTGCAGGTGCCTTGAGCTGAAGTCGCTGCGCCGATTGGACGAAACTCGAAAAACCATTCTTCCTTTGCCTGCAAATTATAGAGTGTCCATTTTCTGCTGACCAAGACGTCTCTCATTTGGGAATTCTTTAATTTCTCGTCCAACGTCGCTTTTGCAGGAGGTTTAGCGGCACCTCCGCCAAAAGGGCCGCCAGTAGTGGCAGAACCNGCGTAAGTCTGGCGGTTCAAGCTATCCACAAGGGCCTGGAAAGAGATGTCCTTTCCTTCCAGTTGGGCTTTCTGTAAAGCTCCCCGAACATCTTGATTGGTTGGGTCCTTTATCAGGGAAAGATGCAGCAGTAGAAGTTTAACTGTTTCATTTTCCGTTACGTCTAGGATTTGCCCGATATAGGCAAAAAATACATCCTCGGTTGTGTCGATTGAGATCACCTGAAGAGGATGATTGCCAAGAAGCAGTGCCTTCAGGAAAAGTGCATTTTCATTCTTTGGGTCTATGGCCAAGGCAAACTGCATTAAGTTCAGTCCGGCAATGCTTTGGCGGCCTTGTTCGGAGAACTTGAGTTGAGCCAACTTGGTGGCGCCGTCTCCAAGTCGCTTGGCCTTGGCCACGGGCAAGAGAGGATTTGGCGAGACCGGAAGGGGAGGGAAGGAATTGGACAACCTTTGAATAATTCCATCAAAATCGACCACCAATCCATTTTCACGAGCCCTATGCACTTCGATAATCGCAGTTCGGTGGGAAGGGTCCAGTACACCAACCAAACTATAAAGCAAAAGCTTGAAATAAGAAGGCTTCTGGATTTTGGCCACGCCCAGCAAATATGCGATATATTGCTCATCCGTAACCTTTACTGGAATCGACGCAGGATTAATTTCTCTGCCTAGTTTGACTACACTGTTGAGGTAGAGAAAATTCGAATTTTTCGAATCTACCGCGGCTGCAAACTGGAGTAAACGAACTCCGGTTTCATCAGATAAATTCAAGCTTAGCCTAGTTGCAGCCAAGCCAACGGCTCCATCCGCCAGGTTTTTAGCTAGCTGCGGTTGGAGTCCGAGCATGGCGACAGGAACAGGAGAAGGAGGGGCTGACTGAGCAATGATTCGGGTAATTCCTACCAACGAAAGGCAGGATAAAATCAAGAGGTAATTTAATGATTGCTTCACGAACTTAGGATGGTTTGCCAAAATCACATTTATTTCAAATCGCTATCCTTAGAAAACTTCACAGTTTGGCTTTTTAAAGAAAATTCGCAAGATAACGCAGAATTTTTCATGGCTCGCAGAACTTATAAATGACATATACAATAGAAACTTCCACTGACNACGACAAGGGAAGAACTGGTAATCTTGCTACCCCAAGCGGTACAATTCCCACGCCGGTCTTCATGCCTGTAGGCACTCAGGGTACGGTCAAGGGCGTGATTCCCCGCGACCTACAAGAGGTCGTCAAAGCCAAAATCATTCTAGGAAACACCTATCACTTGAGGCTTCGCCCCGGACATGAACTAGTTCGGGAGCAAGGCGGATTGGGTTCTTTCATGGGATGGGATGGCCCAATCTTAACCGATAGCGGAGGCTTCCAGGTCTATAGTTTGGCCAAGTTGCGAAATCTCACCGATGAAGGAGTCAGCTTTCGTTCCCATCTGGATGGAGCCGAATTATTTCTTGGCCCTCGAGAAGCCATTGAGATTCAAGACGCGCTTCGCAGTGACATCGCCATGTGCCTGGATGAGTGCCCCTCCGCCGATGCCACCGAATCAATGATTGAAACCGCTGTCAGAAGAACCACTCTATGGGCTCAAAACTGCAAAGATGCATGGAAACAAACGGAAGGCCCTGAATCGGGTCGTCTGCTGTTTGGCATCACCCAAGGTGGGCGCTTCGAGCATTTGCGAAAGCAATCCATCGAAGAACTTGGGGCCCTCGATTTCCCTGGTTACGCTATTGGCGGGGTGAGTGTGGGTGAAAGCGAGGAACAGATGTTGGAGCAAGTTGCCCTAAGCACCGATGCTCTCCCCTCAGAAAAGCCTCGCTACGTAATGGGTGTGGGCACGCCGCCTCAATTACTGCAGATGATCGCCTTGGGGGCAGACATGTTCGACTGCGTGATGCCTACCAGAGCTGCTCGACATGGATTGGCATTCACTTCCCGGGGCCGCATGAACCTGCGAAATGAAAAGTTCCGATCGGACAGCTCGTCCCTGGATACGGAAATGGATTGCTTTTCCAGTCAGGAATTCTCACTCGCCTACCTCAGGCATCTTTTCACAACTGGCGAAATGCTAGGTCCCATCCTGCTGAGTTTGCACAACCTGCGTTTTTACGTTTCTCTAGTCGAGCAAGCCAGAGCCCATTTGCAGGCAGGTGACTTTGACTCCTGGTCAACTGCTTGGATCGAGCGATATCAATCGGGCGAGGGCCAATGATTGAATTCGCCAATTAATCCAAAAACAAAGCCGAACTCGCTCGAGTCCGGCTTTGCTGAAATTTAAGTTAGCTTTGTTCCAAGCTATTTAGCTGGAGCGGGAGGCTTGAGTTCAGCATCCTTGGGACCGGCGTCCTTGGGGGCCGTGCCTNTCCATTCGCAGACATAACCTTTCACCTTACCGGAAAAGTCGGTCGTGTCCTTCCATTTCCCATCCACGCCATTTAATACAAGGAAGTTATATCCTTGGGTGGCGCTAGGCTGTCCCTTGGCCCAGTTCTTGTGCACAAACTTCTCGCCATTGTCCCAAGTCCACTTACCTTCCTCGAACTCATCAGTGCCACCGAGCCAAATCAGTTTCCCTTTGGTCATGCGGCGAATGAATTCATTCTCCTGGGGAGTGGTCACAACGACCAAGGCACCGCCAAGATCCTCACAGGCAAACTTGGCTTCCCACCAAGTACTGTTGGTATCAAGGAACGCCTTGTAGTGGTTACCTCGAAAAGGTACGGCTTCCTTGGGAGGCGTTACCTTAGCAGCGTGAACAGAGCCGGCCGCAATGAGCAAACCAGAGCAAATTAGAGCAAAACGCATCAGTTTCATAATTTTCAATTTAGACTTTCAATTCGGCAAATCAATGCAAATGTTGATTTTGAAATCGTTTTAGTAAAGAAAGGCACACGGCCTTTCGCTTGACTCGGGATACTTCATTCGACACTTTCCCTGCACCCTGATGATCTATCTTTCACTTTGGTAGAAAGCAAAAGGAACGGGACGTAGCGCAGTCTGGCAGCGCGCCACACTGGGGGTGTGGAGGTCGGGAGTTCAAATCTCCCCGTCCCGACCATTTTCAGAAAAACGTTTGCCGCCTGAGCTCGCTGATCTACGTTGATTTCATGAGCAATATAATCGGTTGGATCGGACTTGGAGTGATGGGCGAGCCAATGGCAGGTCATCTCCTAGCCGCCGGACACCAGTTGAAGGTGCACACTCGAACCAAGGAAAAAGCAAATGGTTTGCTCGCACAAGGAGCCAATTGGGCCGAAACTGCCGCAGAAGTTGCAGAAGATTGTGACTTCGTGTTTTCGATCGTTGGTTTTCCTTCCGACGTCGAAGAAGTGATTCTAGGACAAGACGGGGTCCTTTCAGGAGCAACGCAAGGCACAACCTTGATCGACATGACAACCTCCGAGCCCGCTCTCGCCGAACGCATCCATGCCGCCGCCGCCGCGAAAGACGTGGCTACTTTGGACGCTCCCGTCAGCGGAGGCGACTTAGGGGCTCGAAACGCTACCTTGGCGATTATGGTCGGTGGTGACAATGAATCGTATAAGGATGCATTGCCGCTCTTTCAGCTATTAGGGCAAAACATCGCCTACTTTGGACCCGCTGGATCTGGCCAGCGGGTCAAAATGAGCAACCAGATTCTCATTNCCAGCACCATGATAGGAGTAGTGGAATCACTTTTGTACGCAACGCNNGCNGGACTAGACATGGATGAGGTGATCGGCTTGATCGGCAAAGGAGCGGCAGGGNGCTGGTCTATCAACAATCTCGGGCGCCGCATTGCAAAGCAAGACTATGACCCTGGGTTCTTCATCAAGCATTTCGTCAAGGACATGGGGATTGCCCTTAAGGATGCTTCCGTCTTGGGTATCGATTTGCCCGGCTTGCAACTGGCGAAAGAATTTTACGAAAAGGCAGTCGCAGCAGGCTTGGAAAACGAAGGCACACAAGCCCTCTATAAGATATTCCTGGAAAATATCTCACTGAAAGAGATCTCCTGACAGGCGGCGCGTTCCCTGAAAATCAGTGAAATCGCACCTTCCCAAGCTTGCCACCGCCCCGTCGATTCTCCTATTGTCCCTCTCTTTTCAACCAAACTACGCCATGTTGCTTTTTCAGCGAATCATTCTCCTTCTTATTTTCACTGCTACTTTCCCCGGGCTCTCGGCAGCAACCTTGGAAATGTGGATCAGTTCACATCAAGATCAGATCTACTACGAAAAGATGGCGGAACTGTATCGCCAGAAATCGAAGAAAGAGCTTACGNTTAACGTACATGCCTATGGCTTTCGGGAAATGCCCGACAAACTGGCAGTTGCTTTTCGCACCGGNAAGGGCATGCCCGACCTCGTCCAATTGGACGAAACCTTCTTCGGCGTATTTCTGGGAAAGAATCCGCCGTTTGCCGATCTCACCGATAGGCTGAAGCAATCAGGTCTCGCGAAGGATCTGCATCCCCGTCGCATCGAGGTATTCACCTACGAAGGAAAGACATTGGGCATCCCCCAATCGTTAAGCGCCATGGTCCTTTATTACAGAAAAGACCTATTCAAGGAATTTGGCATCAAGCCAGCCGACGTCGAGACTTGGGAGAAGTTCGAAAAGACCGGAGCCAAGCTAATGAAGGATCACGGCCAACGTTTCATGGCCATAGACGGCACTCATTTCGACGTTTTGCTTCGCCAGAAAGGGCACGATCTATTCGATGCCAAAGGCAAAGTTCTCCCTAAGTTTGATGAAGCAGTTGATCTATTGACTTGGTTGGGTTCGCTTGGGGAAAGGCAGATCGCGGTCTTGCCGGATCGAGGAACTATCTTTGATCCCGTATTTTTCAGTGGTGACCTGGAAACCGGCGAAGTCCTTTGCGTGATGGGAGCCGATTGGTATGGGCTAGATTTATTTCAACAATTTGCCCCCGACATGAAAGGCCTTTGGGGAATGCTCCCTTTGCCAGCATGGACGGACAAAAAAGGCAAACTAGGACCGAGGACCGCTACNTTTGCCGGTCAGGGACTAATGATATGCAAAAAGTCCCCTCACGAAAAGGAGGCTTGGGATTTCATCGAATTCGTGATGAAGGATGCCGACGCCAATCTTGAACGATACAAGCAGGGCAACAGTTTCCCCGCTTACTTGCCTTCGTGGAAAGATAAGCGATTGTTGGCCAAACATGAATACTTTGATCAATCAATGGGCAAACTTCTGGTTGAATTGGCCGATGAAATACCACCGATTGTCGTCAACCCGAAGCGTCCACAAGCTATCTTTCTGATGCAAGAGAACTATTTTGGAGCCGTAATGTTCCAAGCTCTCACGGCCAAGGATGCCATGAATCAGTATCTAGAGGCCTTGACCGCAGAGGACAGACGCTGATCCGAGCCTAGCATGGACAAAGGGCGAACCGCAAAAGTAACGGCTCTTGTCCTGTTACTTGGGCCATTCTTTGCGTTCCTGCTGGCCTTTTGGTTCATGCCCTTGGCATATGGCATGGACCTGAGCCTTCAGTCTCCCGATTACCGCCCGGACTTCGACCATGCTTCGACCGATAATTCTCAAAAGCAAAGTTCGTGGTCTCCGGGACAATCCTGGGACGATTTGGTTGGCGAAGACGAATCTTCTGCCGAGCCCATTGAAAAATACGTCGGCTGGGCCAACTATTCGCATTTGCTAGATAACTCGAAGTTTCACAAGGCGCTGTGGAATACCTTTGTATATTGTCTCTCCGTAATCGCCTTGGTGNTGCCATTGGCTTTCCTGTTGGCCCAAATCCTTTTTGCCGGAACGGCTCGCACAAGGCCTATCTTGAGCCTCATACTCCTGTTGCCCGCTCTCACCCTGCCAGGAATTCTCGGCACCCTGTTNCACCTCGTCTTTCACGGCAAAAATGGCGTCCTCAACCAAGTCTTGATCATGCCACTTGGCTTCGAACCCATCAATTGGATGCTGGATCCCTCCTTCATATTGCCAGCCATGGTGATGCAAACGGTTTGGAGATGGACAGGATTCATAACACTTTTCTTTCTGTGCGGCATGGAAACTATCCCGAAAATGCAATTTGAAGCAGCTCGCCTCGAAGGAGCAAATTCTTGGAGGACCATGAGGATCGTCACTTGGCCCGGAGTTCGGCATATTGCTATTTTTGCGGCGATTTTTCTCGCAGTGGATTCAGTGGCCTCTTTTTCGGGAGCATACGGCTTGCTCGGTGGTTCCGGTGGAACAGCGGATGCCGGGCTTCTGTTAGTTACTTACGTGTATCAAGTTGGCTTTCCCGGAGGATCGGGTGTGCACGATTTCCCTACCGCTGCGGCCATGAGCTTGTTAATTGCGCCTGCCATGGCTTTCGCCACATGGCTGTTCTTCAGTATTTCTCAACCGGGCAAGCAGTCATGTTGAACGCATACACAATGAGGACTCGTCTGGCTCCCGCATTTCTAGGGGTTCTGGCAACATTCCTCTTTGCCTACCCATTCGCTTGGATGTTCTTTTCGTCTTTCAAGACAAACAATGAAATATATCAGCCCTTGCTTTTCTTTCCTTCGGAATACGAATCCGATGCCTACGTGAGCTTACTATCCGGAGAGCTGCCAAGCGGAGCTTCCTTGCCGTTTTCCTTTCTTGAAGTGTTTAGCCATTCCATTTTGGCGTCCGGCTCGCAAGCCCTGCTCGCCACTGCCCTGACTGCCATGGCTGGGTATGCATTCGCAAAATATAGATTTCGCTGGAAGAATGTCCTCTTTGCTTTGGCAATTCTGGTGATTCTCGTGCCTCGTCAGGCATTGGCGGTGCCCCTCTTCGAATGGCTGACTCAGCTTCGCCTGAATGGGAGCCTCTGGGCNATCATACTTCCCGGCGCTGCAAGTGGCATTGGAGTGATTTTCTTTACCCAGGTCTTTCGACGCATTCCTAACTCATTGATGGATCTGGCCCAAATCGAGGGAGCCTCCGAAACCCGAACCCTTTTACTTCTTCTGCCCCTCGTGGCACCAGCTCTTGTCACCTATGGCCTGATTCACTTCGTCCTTTCTTGGCAAGAACATCTGTTTCCACTTCTACTGCTGAGTGATGACAATCAAGTTTTGCCTTTAGCCTTGGCCAAGCTTCGGGACTCCAGTCACCGTATTCCCGAAGCCGTCTCGATGGCAGCAGCTACTTGCAGTTTGCTGCCAGTGGCTATTCTCTTTGCAATCTTCCATCGACAAATCCGGACCGCCCTTCGAGATTTCACAGCTCACTAGAGCATGGATATAAATCGCGAAGCACCCTTTATCGACAAATTTTCATTTCCAACCTCCTCCTCATGGCAACAGTAGAATTTCGAAAGGCAGGCAAGACCTTCTCCGGAGACATACGCGCGATGGACGAATTTGATCTTTCGGTCAAAGACGGAGAATTCATAACCTTGGTCGGACCTTCTGGATGTGGCAAAACCACGGCATTGCGGGCCTTGGCAGGCTTGGAATCACTCACCGATGGAGAAATCCTGATAGATGACAAGGCAATGAATACGGTCGCTCCTGGAGACAGGGACATTTCCATGGTCTTTCAAAACTACGCCCTTTTCCCGCACTTGAACGTGTTCGAGAACATGGCATTCGGCTTGAGGGCGCGGAACTTCCCCAAGCCAGAAGTAAATCGGATGGTGCATGAAGTTGCCGATCGATTGGGATTGTCCGATCTGCTCAATCGCAAACCGGCTGCATTGTCCGGAGGACAACGCCAACGTGTGGCCCTTGGGCGGGCAATCGCCAGAAAGCCAAAGGTTTATCTCTTGGACGAACCGCTAAGCAACTTGGACGCTCAACTTCGACTGACCATGCGAAAAGAACTTTCCATTCTACGCCAGGAACTTGGCGTAACCACACTATACGTAACGCATGACCAAGAAGAAGCTTTGACCTTGGGCGATCGCGTATGTGTACTGAACAAAGGGAGAATACAGCAAGTTGGAACTCCGCAAGAAACCTATGACTCTCCAGCAAATCGCTTTGTGGCCAGCTTTCTCGGATCACCTCCCATGAACTTCCTCAGAGGAGATCTTCGCCGAGCGGAAAATGGCTATTCTTTCAAACAAGGCGACTTGAATGTTCCATTGCCCAAGACATTCTTGGGCGAAAACCTCGATGCCTCAAGTTCAGCAGGAGAGCTGGGAATACGCCCCGAGCATTTCATCTTGGGCCAACCCGCGAAGGCAGAAGGATCTATCCAGTTGCATGGGGAACTGGAACATAAGGAATGGCAGGGCGATCAAGTCTTGCTTTACTTGAAGGGTAACTTCGGCGAAGTAATTGCAAAGACAAAGGTTTCCGAGGTTCCAAAGGTTTCACCAGGAGACAAACTCACCATTTGGGCCCCTCTTGCAGGCTGCCACTTCTTTGACGCATCCACCCAACAAAATCTTAGTCTGCATCAACAATGAAAGCCCTGACCCTGGAAGCATATGGAAAGTTCACTTATGGTGACTCGCCTGACCCCGAACCAGGAGAGGGTGAAGTTCAGATCGAAGTCAAAGCATGCGGTATTTGCGGAAGTGACGTTCATGGCATGGATGGCAGCACCGGCCGGCGACACCCACCCATAATCATGGGGCACGAGGCTGCTGGTGTAATATCGAAACTCGGCACAGGGGTTTCGGGATTGAATGCCGGAGATCGAGTAACCTTTGACTCCACTACCTATTGCGGGCAATGCCCTTACTGCCAAAAGGGCTTGGTAAATCTCTGCGAGAACCGCCAGGTCATTGGTGTTTCCTGCGCAGAATATCGCCGACACGGGGCCTTTGCCGAAAAAGTCGTCATTCCGCAACTCGGCATTTGCTCAATACCGGACACAGTGAGTTTCGAGCAAGCCGCCTTGGCTGAACCAGTTTCCATTGCTCTACATGCCGTCAACCGATTGCCGATTCAAGGAGGAGAAACTGCCGTAGTGGTCGGCACGGGCATGATCGGCCTGTTTCTCGTACAGGCCTTGAAAGCGGCTGGGTGCTCCCGTGTCTTCGCCGTCGATCTTGCCAAGGACAAACTTGCTTTGGCCAAGGAATTGGGCGCAGACGAAACTCTTGTGCCGAACGAAGATGATGTTTGCGCCAAAGTACGAGAGGCAACTGCAGGAGAGGGCGCGCATTTCTCCCTGGAGGCGGTTGGAGCAAGTGAGACCGTTCGACTCGCCATCGAAGTTTTGCGAAAAGGAGGCTCCACTTGTCTCGTCGGCAACCTGGCTCCTGTAGTCGACCTGCCACTCCAAGCGGTCGTCACCCGAGAACTTAGCGTGTACGGCTCATGCGCTTCCGCCGGCGAATATACAGAAGCTCTTGCATCCGTGGCCTCAGGCAAAATTCAGGTCGATCCCATCATTAGCTCGGTGGGCGACTTGAAAGATGGAGCAGATTGGTTTGCCAGGCTAGCTGACAATCGAGAGGGTCTCCTAAAAGTAGTGCTTCGTCCCTAGTTCCCGATCAAGTCGATGTTTTCATTTTTCGNTTTCCAGATTCCTCTTTTGCCATTTGTTTATTTAAAACCAACTACTTCACCATGACCATTCTAGCCGAAGCCACCACCATTGATTACTGGCCCTTGTTCATCTTGCTGGTGGGGGTTGCTTGGGTAGTTATTGGCATTACCAAGTTTCGCCTGCATCCATTTCTCACGCTGATTCTGGCTGCATTCCTTGTTGGCCTGATGACTGGCCCTTTGCCTGAACTGACTCCCGAAAACAAGGGCTTGTACCATGATCGCGTCGAGCTGAAGGAAAGCTCCGGAGAACCGACAAGCGACCTGATCAAAGCCATCAAATGGTCTCTTTTGGGTTTTGGAAACACTGCCGGCGGCATCGGCCTTGTGGTCGCATTAGCCGCTATCATCGGGACCTGCATGATGAAGAGTGGGGCTGCGGACCGGGTGGTTCGTTCCCTGATGAAGCTTTTTGGACAGGAGAACGCAGGATTGGTTCTTTTGTTAAGCGGTTTCCTTCTTTCCATACCTGTGTTTTTCGACACGGTCTTTTTCCTCCTTATCCCGCTCGCTCGCGCATTGGCATTGAGGACTGGTAAAAACTACACCTTTTATGTCATGGCCATGGCTGGAGCGGGAGCCATTACCCATTCGATGGTGCCTCCGACGCCAGGTCCATTGATGATAGCAGACGGGCTCGGATTGGACTTGGGGCATGCCATGATCGCTGGCTTGGTTGCCAGCATTCTGCCAGCGATTCTTGTTCTCAAAATGGCGGGATGGTTCGACCGCAAATATGCGATTCCCATGCGGGAAGTCGCTGGCGCTTCGTCCGAGGACTTGCGAGCAATCGTCGACAAGAAGGACAGCGAACTTCCTCCACTAATTCTTGCCGCTTTGCCGATTGCCTTGCCAGTACTCATTATCTCATCGGTTTCAGTGCTTAAGCTCTTGATGAAATCAGCTGATGAAGCCAGCCCCTTGGCCACCGAGGGATTCCTTGATTTCTTTGAATACCTTGCCTTCTTCGGCAATCCAAACGTCGCCATGACGTTGGCCGCCGCAGTTGCCTTGTATACCTTAAGCAGGGAAATCACCAAGGGATCGTCCAAAGGCAAACTTTCCGAAAAGCTTTCCAAATCGCTTGAGGGACCACTGGGAACCGCGGGAGTGATCATTCTTATAACTGGAGCGGGTGGGGCATTTGGGGGAATGATTCGGCTGGCTGGAGTCGGGGACGTCATAGGCGCCATGGCACAAGAATTTGATATATCATACGTTTTGCTGGCTTGGTTGGCTACGGCAATTGTTCGGATCGCACAAGGATCAGCCACCGTTGCAATGATAACCGGGGTTGGCCTGATGTCAGCCGTAATTGGGGACGGTTCAAGTCTCCCTTATCATCCACTCTATGTATTTCTCGCCATCGGCTTTGGCTCGATCACCTTGTCATGGATGAATGACAGTGGATTTTGGGTTGTGCAAAAGTTGAGTGGCTTCACTGAAAAGGAAACCTTGCAGACATGGTCAGTCCTGTTGACGGCAATTGCCCTTCTTGGACTACTCATCACCCTGCTTGGCTCTACCTTTCTTCCCTTGATATAAGAACTGACTAAAACCAAGGAGCAACCTCCATGCAAAGAAGAGAATTTCTACGAGTAGCAGGAACTGCCACATTGAGCGGAAGCTGCATTAACCAACTACATGCTGACGAGAATAAAAGGGCAGGGGAGTTTCGGGGCAAGATATACAAATCGGTGAAATTTGGCGGCCGAGTAAACATCAAACGCCTCAAGCAACTGAAGGAGCTTGGTTTTGATGGAGTGGAGGGCTCAGCTCCTGGCATGGACGTCGAAGGCTTGAAGAAAGCCTGCGCCGAAGTAGGAATGCCGATGCATGGCGTTGTCTACAACAAGCATTGGAAAATGCGATTGTCCTCTCCTGATCCAAAGGTTCGTGAAATCGGACGCAAGGGTCTGGAGGATGCCATTCGGGAAGCAAAAGCGGTGGGCGGTTCCTCTGTGCTGTTGGTTCCGGGAGCAGTGAAAGGCAAAGATGAGAATCATGACCATGTCTGGAATCGATCCATTACAGAAATTCAGAAGGTGCTCCCGCTTGCTAGTAAGTTGGGCATTCACGTACTCATTGAAACCGTATGGAATGGATTCTGTTACAAGCCGGAACAATTCAGGGACTACATAGACGCCATAGATAGCCCATGGGTTGGCGCCTATTACGATATCGGCAACATGCAGAAATTTGCTCCCAGCCACGAGTGGATCCGCGTCTTGGGACGACGCACGGTGAAACTTGACGTGAAGGACTGGGGCGTGAAAAACGGGTTTTGCCGACTGGGCCAAGGCGACGTCGACTGGAAAGCAGTTCGCCGAGAGCTAGCCAAGATAGATTTCTCAGGATGGGTTACCCGCGAGGGAGGCGATGGCGGCGATCAGGCCACAGCCCAACTAATGGACGAATTGCTCGACCTCTGAGAATTGAGCCGTTTCTATCGGATGCCCTCAGGAGGCATCTTCGCTCTGAGCAGCGTCACCTTCCGGTTGCCGCTTCAACATCGGCGGGCGCGTCACGTCTGAGGAAAGCTTACCTTTGCCAAACTTGAGCGTGGGCTTTTTCTTTCCGCCGCCAAACTTGATGCTTGGCTTTGGCTTCAAGGGAGAATCTGGGGCAGGCGGAACCTCGCCTGCGCTTTCACCACTATCCTGACTTTCCAAAGAACCTTCATCTGACGGCGCGGGAGCAGCAGCATCCATCGGCTCAAGTGGAGGCTCGGATATAGTTGGTTCCGGAGGTGGAAGTGAGGCGCCAAGGTCTGGTATGCCTGCTGTTGCGTCATCTGATTCCGCCAAGGAATCGGGTGGAGGTGGAGGTATACTTGGAATTCCCGATTCCGCCGCATCTTCACTCGATTCATCCGCTTCTTCACCAAAAGGCTCTGGTTGGGGTTCCGGGGGCAAGGGGATGCCTGACGGGGGGACTGGTACCGGAATTGAATCTAATTCAGCAGCACCCTCATCGGAAGGTAGTGGTTCGGGTATATCCGAAAGGGTATTTCCCTCGGAATCAAAGTCGCCATCTTCTTCATTTGAAGAAACTGCTTCGTCTTCGGACTCTGATTCATCGCCTGAATCAATTCCATCTTCGGCATCAAGAGGAGAGGAAGGCGGGGAAAGAGGCAGTGAATCGGATTCGGGATCAGGAATCGAAAGTTCCTCTTGCTTTGGTTCCAATTCAGGAATGGGAAGCTCCTCCTGATCGGAAGAGCCTGTCGATTCCGGCTCAGCTTCAGATTCTTCCTCGGTTGAATCCCCGGAGCTGAACTTAGAGTCATAACCACCTTGTTGAACTTTGGTGACTTGCGAAGGGCTAACGCCTGAGTCACGAGCAATTTGGGCCTTTGTTTTATTTCCGTCCTTGAGGTCTCCCTTGATTTGTTCCAGCAAAGTTGGAGTCATCGTGATGGTTTTGCGACGACCGGTGGAGGTAACTCCAATAATTCTTTCTCGCAGTACAGGAGTTGAATAAGCGGCTAAAGCTCGAATCAAATCATTGGCATTCTTGAACGAAGTGCCGATTTCATCATTTACCTTTTCATGGAGCTTTTCCAAGTGCGCGGCTACGCGCTCCTTTTTCTCTCGTCGCTCCACCTCGCTTTTAGCCTTTTGGCGAATCTCCTCGAGGATACTTTCGGGATCTTTGTTGAAATCTACGTCGATAGATATCTTGGTCATATGAGCGTCCGGTAGTTGGTTTATATAGGGGTTTAACTCTATGAAAAACAAAAACCCTGTNCGGGTTTTCCGTCGAGGCAAGCTATTTTCATGGAATTAAAAATTTGTCCAAAGCCATTCGAAAACAAAAATTCCAACCACGACGACGGCGATCAGCAAGACAATGGCAATAAATACATCGGCCAAGTTCCAGCCACGAGGTGATCCATCGTTGAAAAAGCCCGCATAAAACAGTGTTCGCTGGAAGAATTTGCGTTTCCGCTTCAATCCCTTGGAATTTCGCTTTCCCATAATACTAATTTCAGTATCCCAAAATTTTTTAAATCGAAATAATTTTAATGCTTTAATGAAATTTCAAGAGCTTCCTGGACCGTAAAAACAGTTTCGTATAGTGCTTTTCCGATAATAACACCCTCAAGATTTTCATATTCATTCCGCATTTCAGCAAACCTCCTAACGTCATCAAGGGTCGATACTCCGCCCGAAGCCACCACCTGGCAGGAAGTTGATCTAAGCATCTCCTCGATGGCATCGAAATTCGGGCCTGTCATTGCTCCGTCGCGCGCAACGTCAGTATATATTACAGTTTGAACGCCAAGAGACGAAACTTGTTGAGCCAAGTCGATCGCTCGAACTTCCGTTACTGTGACCCAACCATCCACAGCAACAAGTCCTTCCTTGGCATCAATTCCAACTGCAATACGTGAGCCAAATTCCTTTGCTAGCTCACCTGCAAAAGCAGGCTCGCGACAAGCCCTTGTCCCCACCACAACACGTGCCACTCCCGCATCAAGGAGAGCTGAGGCAGAAGAAACCTCTCTCACGCCACCACCAAGTTGGATTTTTAATCCACAAGCTAAAATGCTGTGCAGAGATGCATGATTAGCCGTAACTCCTGAAAATGCCCCATCGAGATCCACTACGTGGATCCATTCGCTACCTGCATCCTTCCACAAAGCCGCTGGCACAGCAGGGTCATCATGATAAACGGTTTCATGCGAGGCAAGGCCTTGAAACAGACGTACGCATCGCCCTCCACGAAGATCTATTGCTGGGAAAATATTCATTATTGTAATATTAAGAATGTAGCTTGATTGCCCAAGACCAAAGATTTATCTGTTTTNGAAATTCGCTCAAGCAACTTAACCTCTTTCCTTAAAACAATGCCCAAACAAACCAANCCTCCCATTTTCCTCAAAGAGTTACTCGATGCCCGTTCTCCTTCCGGCTACGAAGACGAAGCCCGAATCGTCGTTCGCCGCCACCTTGAAAAAGTTGCCGACTCATTTGAGGTTGATGCCCTCGGCAATTGTTTGGCAACCTTGCACGCAAAAGGATCACCTACTCTGATGCTGGCCGGCCACATCGACGAACTGGGCCTAATTGTCAAACACGTAGATGCCAAAGGATACCTTTACTTCGATGTCATCGGAGGCCATGACCGTAGCCTGATTTCCGGTCGACGCGTATCCATATTGGGCCGAAAGGGCATTGTTAAGGGTGTGGTCGGAAAAAGGGCGCTTCACCTGATGTCCGCCGAGGATCGCAAGAAAGTGCCACTCCTACATCAAATGTGGATAGACGTAGGAGCAAAGGACAGGGAGGAGGCATTGTCCTTCATTACCATCGGAGACCCTGCTGTTTACGACCAGTCGTTTGAATTAATTCGAGGCTCCGTTGCCACTGCAAGAGCTTTTGACAACAAGACTGGCGCGTATGCGGTGAATGAAACCCTAAAACGACTGGCCAAGGTAAAAAAGCGGACCGCAAAAATTGTTGCNGCATCCACCTCGCAAGAGGAAATAGGGGTCCGCGGCGCAACCACCGCAGCCCACTTGGTGAACCCTGACGTTGGAATCGCCGTAGACGTGAGTCACGCAACGGATCATCCCGATGCAGACAATCGAAAGTTTGGAAAGNTTAAATTAGGTGGAGGCCCTATCCTCTCTCGTGGACCCAATATTCATCCAGCTGTCTTTGAAAGACTCATGGAGTGTGCGGAAAAGAGTGACATTCCCGTGCAAATCGAAGCTGAACCCAGACCTACTGGAACAGATGCTCGAGCTATCCAAATGGCGAGAGATGGTGTTCCCACAGGACTTGTGGGAATTCCACTACGTTACATGCACACGCCAAGCGAATTGATAAACTTGGACGATTTAGAGAACGTCGTGCGATTGCTGGTCGCTTTTGCCCAATCCTTGAAAAAAGGCGAAAGCTTCAAATAAGCAGGCGTTGGAATCTCAAGCAGCCGACTTCTTTTTGATTGGGGTGCGTTTAACGCGTGGTTTGGCCTCGCCCCTAACCACTTTGCCATTAATTGAAATAGACGTGACGTCTTCCAAACCCGGAAGGTCGTACATTATGTCCAACATAATGCGCTCCATGATAGACCTTAGCGCTCTAGCTCCAGTTTTCAATTCGAGCGCTTTTTTTGCAATAGCCGCTACGCCATCCTTTGTGAAATGGAGATCAACACCTTCGAGAGAAAACAGTTTTCGATACTGCTTGGTGAGAGAATTCTTTGTCTCGACTAAGATACGTTGAAGATCCGTTTGGCGAAGTTCTCTGAGAGTCGAAAGAACAGGNAACCGACCAACGAATTCGGGGATGAGNCCGTATTGCACAAGATCTTCCGGATGNACTTTGGAAAGAATCGCCGTGCCCTCGGCTTTGCTTTTTTTCGATGGATCCAAATCGAAACCAAGGACTTTGTTCCCAATTCGATCCCGAATAATTTTATCCAGATCGACGAAGGCTCCACCGCAAATGAAGAGCACGTTGCTAGTATCTATTTGTATGTATTCTTGATTTGGATGCTTTCGCCCTCCCTGNGGCGGAACATTGCAAACAGTGCCTTCAAGAATCTTCAGCAAGGCTTGCTGGACCCCTTCTCCCGAAACGTCACGGGTGATCGAAACATTCTCCGTTTTACGGCCGATTTTATCGATTTCATCTACGTAGATTATGCCACATTCGGCTTTCCTTACGTCATGGTCCGCCGATTGAAGAAGGCGTAAAACAATGTTCTCAACATCATCTCCAACATATCCGGCCTCAGTTAAAGTCGTGGCATCAGCAATAGCAAACGGTACATCCAGCATCATGGCCAAGGTACGAGCAAGGAGGGTTTTTCCTGTACCAGTCGAACCAATCAGCAAAACATTACTTTTTTCGATTTCGACTTCATCGAGCTCGGAGAGGGCTCGAGGTTTTTTGCCCTCGTTGTGAAGAGCATCCATGGAAAGCCGCTTGTANTGATTGTAAACCNCCACTGAGAGGACTTTCTTTGCATGGTCTTGACCTATTACGTGCTGGTCCAGCTTTGCCTTGATAAGAGCTGGCTTGATGAGATTGAAAGTAGGGCGCGAATCCGAGGAGGATTTCGTACCATGTCGCTCCTCTTGTTGGAGTTCGCGATCGATGATGGTCTTACAGACACGAACACAGGAATCACAAATGAAGACACCGGCAGGACCCGCAATCATTTTCCTAACCTCTCCCTGAGCTTTGCCGCAAAAAGAGCAAAAGGTCATCTTGGAGGACTTGGCCATATCTTGTTGTAAATTATTCGGGCTTGCTCGCGATCACTTCANCAACGAGCNCATATTCCATGGCTTCCTCCGAAGACATGTAATAATCTCGGTCGGAATCCTGCTCTAGCTGTTCGATCGTTTTGCCACTGTGCTTTGCAAGTACCTCGTTGATCGTTCGACGCCAACGAAGAATCTCCTTGGCTGCGATAGAGATGTCAGANGTTTGCCCACCTGCTCCACCAGTTGGTTGGTGAATCATGATTCGGCTGTTGGGAAGGGCATAACGCTTACCCTTTGTTCCTGCGGCCAAGAGCACAGTGCTCATGCTGGCCGCTTGGCCGAGGCAATAAGTCACGACATCGCATTGGAGGAAGTTAATCGTATCATAGATTGCCATACCATCCGTAACGCTTCCACCAGGGGAATTTACGTAGATATGGATATCCTTTTTGGGATCCTCCATTTGGAGAAACAAAAGTTGGGCGATGATTGAATTGGCCACAAAATCATCTATAGGCGTGCCTATGAATACAATTCGGTCCCTAAGCAGACGGCTGTAAATGTCCCAAGCCCGCTCCTGACGGCCTTCGCGCTCGTAAACGTAGGGGAGTGGAAGATAACTGCCCATTTTATAAAAATACAGAGATTAAAAATGTCTTAAGATTCATCGTCATGATCTTTTTCAGGATTTTCATCCTTTATACTTACACTAGCTTTTTGGGTCAATAAGGCAAGGGTCTTGTCGAAAAGAACTTGCCGGTGCAGGTGGGCCAATCGCGCTCTATCCTGCTGCAATGCATTGAAATGTTCCTGAGGATCGGTTCCGGACATCATGGCTTGGGTGGCAATGACTTGGGTCAACTCCTCCTTGCTAACTTCCAGTTCTTCCTTTTCAGCAATTCGGCCCAAGATGATACGAAGCTTAACCGTTTCGCGGGCTCCTACGCCAGCTCGCTCGTACATTTCGTCCCTGTGGNTTTCCAAATCTTCCTGACCTACCCCTCGACGCAGGTTTTCGTCTACCATGGAACGAAAGATTTCCTGAGTTTCGGCTTCTATTGAAGCTTGAGGCAGCTCAATTTCAACATCCTCCATCAATTGCTCTCTCACTTGGCGGCGTTTTGCGTTTTCGTTGGCCCGTTCGCGTTGGTTCTTGGCTTCTACTTCCGCTTTTTCGCGAAGAGCATCCACGTTTTCAACCTCCATGGATTTCAGAAAGGTCTCGTCATCCTCTGCAGGCAATTCCTTGTGCCTGACCTCATGGACCTCCACTTCGTAAAGTGCCTGCTTGCCCGCTAAGCGGGGATCCTCGAAATCTTCAGGGAAGTCAGCTTCGCAAGATTTACTGTCACCTGCCTTCATGCCAATGAGGCCTTCGATAACTGCAGGAATACCAATTCCATTCTCAGCTCCAGCTTCCTCCCAAGTGTTGGCTTGCTTGCCAAAGATAGGCTTGTCGGGAACGAGTTCTCCCACTGATTGTCCGTCAATAGTGCCATCATAAGAACATTTGACGTAATCACCTTTCTCCACTGCGCGTTCAACCACTGCGAAATTAGCCCTTTGTTGACGCCAAGATTCGAGCAAATCCTCAATGTCCTTGTCCTCCGGATCGTCCGAGGCGACTTCGACCTTGAAGTTTTCGTATTCCGGCAAATCAAAGTCAGGCTCGACGTCGAGCGTGACAACTACGTCCAAGGGGGCTTCCACCAGAATTTCGCCCGGCTCGATCTTCAGGAGTTGATGCACCCGCAATTCATCTAAGTCTAACACGGCGTCCCGAGCTGCTGCCGAGAGCCGATTGAGCCATTCCTCTTTGATCTTTTCGCCAAAACGAGTGCGGATCACCTGAGCAGGAGCTTTCCCGGGACGGAATCCCGGTATCTTTGCATGTTCCGCAAAAAGCTGGAGGACCTCTTTCTCCTCCTTTGCCACTTCATCGGCAGCAAAGGAAACAGTCGCTACTTTGCGAGTGTCACTAGTGTTCTTAATTTCTACCTTCACAATGTTATATTATGTTCCTCTTCGAACTTCCCAAGCAAACCATCAAACAAACCAAGCAAAGCATCAAAGGTCAACGCGAAATTGGCTTGAAAAGACCCTTTAGAGGCAGTTGAAGGCAAAGCCGCTACTTCAATGCAGCAAGGGGAAAAGTGACTTCCCGGCGTTTCTCGCCCCGAGCGCCCGAAATGGTCATGCGAATTTCGTCACCTGGCTTTCTGCGGCGAAGAGCCCGCATGAAGTCCGAAACCGTTTCGTAAGGCTTCTTTCCTACGCACAACAACAAGTCTCCATCCTTGATGCCGGCCTTTCCTGCAACACCATCGGCATCCACTTGGCGAAAAACGAGCCCGCGCGAATTGTCGGGTGCCCTTGCAATGTAATCCGGCCCTTGGGCCCATAGTTCCTCGACTGCCGCCTGCATAGTGGTGGCCACGACGCTTTCCCTCTTCGAACAGAGACTCCTTATGGCCGCGAGCGGAGGAGATGTCACGACCCCCTGCGGTGCGTTCCCAACGGTCATGGCTGCCGCTTGAACTCCGATAACCTCACCTCTGAGATTCAGCCAAGCACCCCCTGAGGTCCCTCCAGCTGCTATTGCAGTCANGGGGTATCCTTCCATGAAAGCTCCGTCATACCACTCGAAAAGAGGCTGCCGACGAGCAACGAAACCCGTTAGTAGAACTCTATGGCGGAAAATGGGGGTGCCCAACAGCCGAGCTTGGCTACCTTCAGGAGGAATCGACTTGGCCAAGGGAAGGAAAGGGTAGGGCTGTTCTCGCTTGGGCAAGGTGAGAAGAGCAAGGTCATGAGACCGATCCGTGCAGAGTAACTCAAGGGGAGCGCGCTTGAGAGAAGTCGAGCGAGCCTCGTATCGATCGCCTGTCCGAATGACATGGCAAGCCGTCAGTATAGTGCCGTTGGCATCCACCAAGGCACCTGTTCCGGCCAAGCGACCATCGACTAGCACTTCAACCGATGCCTCCACCGCCTTTTTATAGAGAGGGGGCTTCTTCTCGGCTGACGAATTGACAATCCCCAAAGCAAGAACACATAGAAAGGAAGCGAGGCGTTTGCTGTTCATTTAAATGCAACACTTGACTGAGCCATGGGGAATGTCAGCGCAAAAGCTTTGCTTCTCTAGATAATCCTTAATAAACGCCACTCTCATGAACTCTGCCTTGAGGACATTTCTTTTTGCAACCATTGGAATCGCCTTGTCTCCATGCATCGAGTTCGAGCGCGAAGCGATTCGATATCATCATGACGCTTACGCCGATGAGATGCGCATGACGCTCAATTACGAAGGCATCTTCGGAGGAGATAGATCCCAAGAACGCCCCGACGCATCGCCACTAAATCGCAAGAAATTGAACGACCAACAGGTCGAGCAATTCGAATCCGGAGAAACCATCCGCAATTCATTCGGGATGGGTTCAAAATAATGTCCGCCGTCAAAGCATTCCTGAGCGGCGTCGGGTGAGAAAGTATTGAAAATGGACACTTGGACCTGGGTGGAAGTCATTGCTTGGTGGTTGATTGCCTTGGATGCCACCGCCTACAATGTCATCGCGTGGAGCGGNGATGGTTGGTACAAGGCGAAATTTGGCCGTTTTGCCCGCATTTTCCCTGTCACCATAGGGTTTGGATTACTTTATGGAGGACTCGTTTCTTGGCTCGGGTTGGCCCTGTCGAGAGCCGGGTTTCCAATCTTTGGATCATGAAATTTGCGCTAATGACTTGACTCGAGGATTGTCATGTCGGAAGAAAATAAGTCTCGATCTAGCATTTATTTTAAGAGGGGAGGTTTGATCCATNATAGGAGAAAAAAATATAGGTTATCGCGAAGCAAAGAGAATTCTTGCAAAACAGGAAGAGGCTCGTGAAGTAATCAATCAATATAGAGGCATCGAGAGTCTGGGCGATCGCTTGGGAATGAAAAGCAATCTCGAGCTGATTCTCACTCTTTTTGAAATAGAGGGAGACGAAGCAGTAAGCGAAGTGCTGGGCCATGTAAAGGCCCTGTATCCTGACCAATGGAAACAAGCAATGTCTTTGCCGCCCCCAGAGATACCTGGCGAGCTCACTGAAAGACCCTCAGAACCCGAATCAACTCCTCAAAAACTCGAAGCCGTGGAGGAAAAAGTTCTAGAACCTGTTGCCTAAAAAATAGGCTCAAATCAAAACCCAAAAAACCAATAACAACCAAACTACAAAGTAATGAAAAAACACCTCATGACTCTACTTTTACTTCAATTGGTGAGCCCTTTGTTCGCCGAAAAACAAGTGAAGTGTCCGATATTCGTCGATGATGAAATCGATGAAGAGGAAGTAGTGGAATATAAGGGGCAGAAGGTCTACATGTGCTGTGGGACTTGTGTCAAAGAGTGGAACAAGAATCCCGATTACTATGCCAAAGTTGCACAATCAATGAAAGTTGCTCCACAGCTTGACAAATTTGACCTAAAGAACGTCAAGCTGATGCCGCAACGATTCTGCCCCTTGCGTACTGATCGAGTAGTTCACCCCAATAGCCCTAGCATCTCCTACAAAGGAAAGAAAATATTTTTTTTCAAGGAGAGCGACATCAAGCGCAAATGGAGCAGTGATCCCGATGCATATTTTGCCAAAGCCCGCAAAGCTGGCATCCTTCCACAATACGACCAAAAGTAATTCATAAACCTTCTGGATCCTGGTAACGCAGGCAATGCTTGCTTAAGCACAAGATTATAAATTTGCTTGCCCAAAGCCCTTTTTAGGGCTTTATTTTTCGGATGAGACCTCTGATCCGACTTTGCCTTTTTATTTATTCATTGACTTTTGCTACAATGCTTTGGGCGGCTCCTGATTTCGCAAAGGACATTCAGCCTATTCTTCAGGAGAAATGCATCGATTGCCATGCAGCTCCTTACAAAAAGGGCACACGTCTTCGTAAGCCCAAAGGTAATTATCGGGTGGATACAAGAGAGAACATCGTCAAAGCGGGAGAATCCGAAGAAGCTGGCGTATTGCCCAAAGATGCCGCAAAGAGCCAATTCTACAAACGAATTATCTTACCTGAAGACCATGACGACATCATGCCGCCCAAAGGNGATCCGTTGACGCCGGCGCAGCAAAAGCTGATAAAGGATTGGATCGATGCAGGCGCTCCATGGCCAAGAGGAGTTGTCCTCAAACGCAATCCATAATCTCCAGTCAGGAGCGGAAGCCACTTTGCTTCCTTTGCCATGCCTCTCCGAGACATGGCAATAAATGTTTTGATTGTTAATATTCGGATTCGGGCTTGCCATTCGCTTTGACCAAGCAAGGCTTTGGACNCTCCANCATGAACCTACGTCAATCAACTTCGTTTCAGTCACTTTCAGGTTCAATTCTTCTTTCCCATCCATCTCTCCGCGATCCTAATTTCCTTCGTTCCATCGTATTCCTGTCGACTCATTCCAAGGAAAATGGGTCTTTGGGCGTGATCCTAAATAGGCCCTTGGGAAAAACTCTGGGTGAGCTTGATTCGTCCTTTTCAAGCAATCCCCTGGCCGCTATCTCTGTCTACGAAGGCGGACCAGTGGAAAAAGAAAAGTTGATCATTGCCGCATGGGAATGGATAGAAAATAACTCGTTCAAGTTACATTTTGGCATCGATTGCGAAAAAGCTTCGGTCATATGCAAGGCAAACCCCGACGCAGAATTGGTTTGCTTCGCGGGACATTCGGGTTGGTCACCCGGGCAACTCGAGATAGAACTCGATGAAAATGCTTGGGTCGTGTCGAAACTCGACAAAGAAACCTTTGCTCACCGTGAAGATCATTCGCTCTGGAAGAACATTCTCGGAAGCATAAGTGACGAATTGCGCTTTCTCGCCGATTCACCCGAAGATCCGAGTTGCAACTAAGTCAGCATTTTCTCAAAAGCGCTTAAAATTTGATCAAATTGAATCTTTCGAAAAGGCTTGGCATTAAGAATGCTTTTTTGCACAAGCAACAATTCACAGACCTGCAATTACATGGAATTTACACATGTAATTTCAGGAATAACCTCCATAAACAAGATAATCAATCAGCGGAATATCCCTTCGCAAGCCTGAGACACACTACACATGAGCAAGCATAAACTAGAATATATTTGGCTCGATGGCTACAAGCCCACCCAGAGCCTCCGTAGCAAAACAATGATAGTCGACGATTTCAGTGGAAACGTCGCGGACGCCAAGCAATGGTCTTTCGATGGTTCATCGACTGAGCAAGCTTCCGGGGACGACTCCGATTGCCTTCTCCAGCCCGTTGCCGTCTATCCCGATCCAGATCGTTTCGGAGGCAATGGCTGGTTGGTCATGACCGAAGTCCTCAACGCGGATGGAACACCCCACGAATCAAACGGGCGTGCCACAATCGAGGAAGACGACGATGATTTCTGGTTTGGATTCGAGCAAGAGTACACACTCATTGATCCAGACACCGATCTCCCTCTTGGCTTTCCCAAGTCAGGCTATCCCGCTCCCCAAGGTCCGTATTACACTTCGGTTGGCTCAGCCAATACCTTTGGTCGTGACCTTATTGATGAGCATCTGCATCTTTGCCTCGAGGCTGGACTCAACGTCGAAGGCATCAATGCCGAGGTCATGATGGGACAATGGGAATATCAAATCTTCGCCAAAGGCGCAGGAAACGCAGGTGACCAAATCTGGGTTGCCCGCTATCTTCTGGAGCGTACCGCGGAAAAATATGGAATTGTCATCGACTTGCATCCCAAGCCTGTAAAGGGTGACTGGAATGGATCCGGCATGCACTGTAACTTCTCCAACGGCGCTATGCGCGATGAAGGGGGAGAAGACTTGATGACCAAGATCTGCGAAGGTTTTCGCCACAACATCGAGCGCCACATCAGCGTTTATGGCGCTGAGAACAATCAACGCCTAACCGGTTTGCACGAAACCCAATCCATAGACAAATTCAGCTATGGCGTGTCCGATCGGGGCGCTTCCATCAGAATCCCAGTTGCCACTGTCCAAGATGGATGGAAAGGTCGACTCGAGGATAGGCGACCAGCTTCGAATGGAGATCCTTACAAAATTGCTGCAGTTGTCATCAAGACAACAAAGGAAGCCCTTTCTTCCTGATTGCAATAAGGATTCGACTTCAAAGGAAAGGCCGGCGTTTTACGCCGGCCTTTTCGCTTCTGGAGAAAGAATCTTCAAAAGTAAATCAAAGCACTCTCTTGCTTTTTCGCAGAACCGTTACTATTAAAAAGTCAATTGTACTAAATTTAATTTTTTAACTGAAACTAACGGCTATTCTGTGTAACCAATGTTAATGAACACTTGGCATGACTAGCATAGACAAGAGCGTCGAAGCCCTTTTTTCCGGTGCGCTGCACAATTATAGCGACTGGCCAAATCCTGACGTGCCAACCCAATCGGGCGTATATGCCGTATGGCATGAAGAAGAATTGGTCTGGGTAGGTTCAGCTGGTGGCTCGTTGAAAAGTCGCTTCGAAAAACACGCCAAGGGTCAACGGCGAGGAAGTGAGTTTCTGAAAGCAGTGTACGCTAGACTGATGTTTCGCAAATTAGGCTTGGAGAAAGCCATGCAAATGGCTGGCGAAACGCAATTGCTAGTTGATGTCATCACGGCGAAATTCGTTAAAGGGCATCTCGCTTATCAATATCTGCCCACGCCCAATGAGCAAACTGCAGAAGTGATAGCAAATGCCATATGCAAGGGGAAAACGCGGCACCCAAAGCCTTTCCTCAATTCCGCAGACTGAAATAGGGCTAGATATCCGCTCACGGAGCAAAGTCTGACGAATTACTTCCCTTTGCTCAAAATCACGTCGAAGACATCGCCATCGGGCTTTTCAAACTTTAAGATCAAGTAGAACTTGGAGTTTTGCTGAAAGAATTTTGTCTTTCTTTGGCCGTTGGTTTTTCAGAAAGCCTCCACTGCCCGCGCATGTTCACTTTTGAGATGCGTGTAATGTGAATAATCTCCTGCCTCACCATACTCATTAACAACTCGCCAATCATCTTCTCTCCAATCTGCAACGACCGAGGAATAATCCTTGGAGCACGAGGAAAAATCACTGCACCGAGGAAAGCCGCATGCCGAATGAAATGCTTCATGTAAGGGCAAGACTCAATGGTTGCTACAAACGCCCCGCTGAACGTTTGGTTTTCTGGAGATCTTCATGAAACGCCTTTCCCAATTTTGAAAGACGATCAGTGATTTCCGGGAACTGGTCCTTGAGATCCGTGGTTTCGCCTACGTCCTTCTCGAGATCGAAAAGAGACAATCCGATCTTGGCTTGCGAATAGCTCGTTGGAATTCCTCCTTTGCCGCCTGGACGCCCGGCCATTGTACGATAGCCGTGCGGGAAATGAAGCTTCCATTTGCCTGAGCGGACTGCCTGCAGTTGATTGCCGTAGTAAAAATAATAAGCCTCATGAGGCGACTTTGCTTTTTTGTCGCCGCTGATGAGCGGCCAAATATTTTTCCCGTCGATCTTATGCTTGGGCAACTTGGCTCCAATCAGGTGGGAAATGGTAGGAAGAAGATCAATGGTCATAGCAGGCTCCTTGCAGATAGAGCCAGCAGGAATTTCACCCGGCCACCACATCAAGGTTGATTCGCGGCATCCACCGTCGAACATCGTACCCTTGCCCTCGCGCAAAGGAGCGGCCGAGCCTGCATGGTCACCGTAGTTTAGCCATGGACCGTTGTCCGAAGTGAAAACGACCAGAGTATTTTTGTCCAACTTATGCTTGCGAAGCGTTTCGAGAATTTGTCCCACCGACCAATCAACCTCCATCATGACGTCGCCGAACAATCCCGCCTTGCTCTTGCCCCGGAACTTATCCGAAACATACAACGGCACGTGAACCATGCTGTGCGGCAAATAAACGAAGAATGGCTTGTCCTTGTTCTTCTCGATGAAATTCACTGCTCGTTCAGTGTACTCTGTGGTAAGCAATTCCTGATCCTTGCCAGTGACCTTGGGATTTATGACTTCGTTCTTGTCAATGAGCGGCAGATGAGGCCATCTCTTAAGTCGCTCTTTCATAGGGAGATGCAACACACCTGGGTGAAAAGGCCACATATCGTTGGAATAAGGGAGTCCCATGTAATCGTCGAAACCGTGCTGCATCGGGAGGAATTTCTTGTGATGCCCAAGGTGCCATTTTCCGTAACAGGCGGTGGCATAGTCCTTTTGTTTGCAAATCTCGGCGATAGTCACTTCATCTGAGTTCAGGCCATGCCTGGCGCTCGGCCCAAGCGCGCCTAGGATACCTACTCGCACATTGTAACATCCCGTCAAGAGGCCTGCTCGGGAAGCCGAGCATACGGCTTGAGTAACGTAGAAGTCGGTGAACTTGCGTCCTTCCTTCGCCATCCTATCCAAGTGAGGGGTAGGGTAAGCCGTTGCTCCAAAGGGTCCAATGTCTGCGTATCCCATATCATCCATGAAAATGATCACCACATTGGGTGTAGGATTGTCTTTATTAGCAGAAAACAAGGATAGAGCGGGCAGGCAAATCAGAAGAAACAGGAGGTAGTGGAAGGTTTTCATAGGGATCAAAGCAAAATAATTGAAGGTTTGGATGAACAAATGGATAATTTCTACTTGGTATGTGTCCAAAGATGCTTCAAGGCGGCCTGAATCACTGGGTCGACACCCTTCTCGAGATCGCCTTTGCGATTTAGCACTTCTTGATGCACGGGAATCCCCTTGGCCTCAAAGCATACCATATCGGCTGAATAATAGCGCTGAAAGGAGAACGTGTATTTCCAACCGTTGGGAAGCTTGGTCTCAAACATGTTGGAAAAAATGCCATTCGTGTGGTCGCCAATGACATGCACGTGCGGCAACTCCTTCATCACCATGGAAAAAACATCGGCGGCGCTGAAGGAGGTGTCATTGGTGAGTAGAACCACGGGCTTAGTGAATTGCTTTTTGCCCAAAGGCTTAAGCATCCTTGTCTTTACTTCGCTGAAATCCTCTTCACCAGGTCCAGTCTTTGTTCGCCTATGGTGCCCGACTCGCTTCTTGTCGACGAAGCGGCCGGCAATTTGGTAAACCATGGCATCGGTTCCACCCGGATTGTCGCGAATGTCGATGATGAGGCCGTCAAGCCCCTCAAACGCATCCATGATGCGGTTGAGGGCAGTATCGGCTTTTTTCCTGGAAAGTCCCTCGAATTCCAGTACTCGTAAATATCCCAGTTCCTCTGACTTCGCATGGCGAAACAACATGGTGTCGTCCTTGGCCGGGCCAAAGCCTTTTTGTTCGAGGTTTTTTTCTGACAACGCAAACAGTTCTTTCACTGAACGATCGGTGGAAAACTCCTTGTAGAAATCAGGGGTGTGCTCGGGATTGTATTTTCCCTTGAAACCATCGGCGCCCTTTGCCTTGAGGTTAACGTGTCCATCCTTGAGGGGAGCCAACATGGCGCAAAAAATCTCAAACAACTCCTTGTCCGTGGTCTCCTTGGTTACCTTCGGGCGAAATATCTTGTATTGCCTCTGCCAGTCGACGCCGCGCAATTCAAAGAAAGCATATCGCTTGTTAAAGGTTTGCCACAGGTCCTGGAAATTGACTTCTGGATCATTGCTTTGCTTTTTGTCTGGCTTTGCCTGCAGGGAGGCACCAACAAAAAGAACAAGGAATGCAATTGAGGCACGGAAAGCTTTCATAGGATCACAAATGGTTGATTTCACTTGGCGGGGGGGAGAGGCGCCAATTTGGCATAAGGCTTCTTGACCTGCATGCGAAGTCCTTGGAACAATTTGACGGGGTAGTCTTGTTGAGCCCAATTGACAAGGAAGTTCGGGAGGGATCCGCCCGGATCGGACAAGGTTTCCAAGACAACGTGTAGTTTGCCTCCAGACAGGGGCGTAATTTCGTAACGAGTATACTTTAGGTGCACCCTCACGCCCACAGTTTTGGGCGCTTTGGGATGTTGCACCGACTTCATTTCGACGAAAACCTTTCCCGTGTCGGCTTCTCGACGAGTCTTGGCTTCGTAAACAATATCTCGGTCCGCGGCAGGAAAAGGAGAGTCAAAGGATTGATAAAAGACCTTGTGAAAAGGGCCTTTTTTCTCGAGGACTCTTCCCTTGTCCAAGTTTTCGATCCACTTGTGCCAATGGATCGGATCCTCGATGACGTAGAGCAGTTTGCCAATGGGTGCAATGATTTGGCCCTCACCTCGAAAAGCCAGAAAGTCTCCCGTCTTCTTCTCGTATACCGTAACCCCATCTTTGGTATCGACCTTGTTCCATCCCACAGGCGCAGATTGCAGGTTAGCGAATCCGAAAAGCAGCCATGGAAGAATGATCTTGGCTACTTTCATCTATTGTCCTTGAGGATCTCCGCCAATTTCACTTCGGCTCCCTTGCGACGCTTGCTCTCGTCGGCGGCTTCCATAAAAGCGTAAATCGCCAACGATTCCTCAACCGACACAGGTGGCTTGCCCGTTTTGTAAAAGGGTATGATTTCAGCCAACAATGGAGCGTATCCATCAAAGGAGCCAACCGGAGCCTTTCCTTTGTCTCCGATTGCCTTTCCGCCAAACCCCTTGCCTTCGCGGTAAATTCCGATTCGGCCACCTTTCCACTTCCCAACCACTTCGATTTTGCCGTCCTCCGTCAGCCCGCGTTTTACGGAGATGCAATCGGGGCCCATAACTGTAAAAAGAGATTCCACTCCGTGAATTCCGTACCAAAAGAGGTCTGGATGATGGGGCTCGATGGCACATGGCGAAAAGGTTTCGCACCGTTTAACTTTTCCTATGCTGCCATTTCTCACTTCTTGGGTGTTCTTCGCGAAACGGAGGGAAGACGAAGTGAACACGGGAACACCCTTTTTCTTGGCCAAGGCAAAAATGGCCAAAGCATCCTTAAGGGAACCTGCCACTGGTTTGTCGATGAACATCGGGAGGCCCGCTTCTATGACTGGAATCGCCTGCTTCAAGTGTGGTCGGCCATCCACACTCTCAAGCAAGACGGCGTCGATTTCCTTGCACATCAGTTCGATGGTAGGGTAGAGCTTGACCCCGAATTCGGATTTCAACTTCTCCGTGTACTTGTCCACACGATCCCAGCTTGAGGGGATGTCTGGACTACCGCCCTTGAAAGCCGCAACCACTTTGCCGCCAGACACGTGCTGAGGATGCTTCGGATCATTCAGTATCTTCGTGAAGGCCACTGCATGTGATGTATCCAGACCAATCAGGCCAACCTTGATCTCCCTCTTTGCATATAAGCCAAGGCCTATCATGTAAAAAACAAAAAACTGAAAAAGAATTGGTTTCTTCACTGCTTTCCAATTGAGATGAAAACTTGAGAAGGAATCATAGGAAAAAAGGCAGTCACGATAAGCCCAAGCTTATGCTATTCAAAGCCTTTTTGGCTTTCGGACTCGGAGAAAGTTCGGAGAAATGCAGTTAAATCATCGCTTAGGCTAGTAACATCGGGGTAGCGGTCCTTGGGTTCTTTCTCCAATGCCCGCAGGCAGATCCTCTCGAGAGCAGGAGGCACCTTGCGCGAGCTGACCACTTCACTGGGCTTGGGCAAAGGCTTTTCAATCAACTGCTCCAACACATCATCAACAGTTTCTCCTGTCAGCAACTGTTGATGGGTGAGGGCTTCAAAAAGCAGATGCCCGATGGCGAAGATATCCACTCGAGTATCAACCTGAGCATCTCCGCGGGCCAACTCGGGAGCCATATATAGAGGAGTGCCATATCGTCTTCCGACTGGCGTTATGCCAGGATTCTCCTGCGCTGCCATGCGTGGACTGCTGACTTCCGGCTCGCCCCATACCTTGGCCAACCCCCAATCGATGACGTAATTCGCCTCAAATTGACTTGTCAGGACATTTGCTGGCTTTAAGTCACGGTGAATCACGCCACGAGAATGCGCATAGGCAAGAACATGACAGACTTGAAGAATTATTTCAAGCATCACGGGCAAGGTGAAGACCCGCGAAGTCTTGGTTTCCCCAGCTCGCAAGGAAGTCATGACTTCCCGTAAATCTCTCCCATGAATGAGCTTCATTGTGAAAAATGGAACACCAACTCTGTCTCGCCCCAATTCATAGACCGGCACGGTTCCCGGATGAGCGATATTCGCCGTCACTCGGGCTTCACGCATAAATCGCTGCAGCTCAATCTCATCATCGACGTGGCTTTCCTTCAGGGTTTTGTAAACGACCCTGCGTCGCAAATTGCGGTCTAGGCATGAGTATAGTTTTGCCACTCCACCTTCCTTAAGCAATTTGAACTGACTGTATTTGAGGGAACCGCTCTTCCAGTGCAGAGCCAACTCCCTGTCAGTTTCATCCAGTCGAAAGAAACCGCCGTCGAAGTTCAAGTGCTCGGGTTGTTCTGGATTCATCACGGATAGAGGGAGCTATCATCAATATCTTGCAAATTGCTCGACAAGCAAGAATTGTTGCAACGTATTCCACAAAAAAAGGCGTATCTCAAGCAAAAGGACGCCTAGCTCCAATTAAGTGAACACTCGCAAAATAGCTCGAAATGAAAATAAAGAGTTCAGCTGAATCCTCCTCACGTCGAAGTTTCTTGAAAAGAACTAGTCTCGCTGGAACAACTCTGCTGGCCTCCCCCCATGCCATCCGGGCCGCCAACAAGAAAAACAATGCGCTTCAAGTCGGCGTAATGGGTTTGAGCAGAGGCGTGGCTCACGTGCGACGTTTCGCGGAAACCCCCAATGTCTCGGTAGCTTACGTTTGCGACGTCGATGAAAGTCGTTTGCAAAGAGGTGCTCGAGCATTGGGCAAAGTGAAAGCGCTGGGGGTGCATGACTTTCGTCGGATACTGGAAGACAAGGAACTGGATGCGTTATCCATTGCAGCCCCGAACTTTTGGCACACGCCGGCAGCAGTACTTGCCATGCAGGCAGGCAAACACGTCTATGTCGAGAAACCCGGCAGTCACAACATGGCGGAAGCTGACATGATCGTGGCAGCCTCGCGGAAGTACGACAAACGCGTCCAGATGGGCAACCAACGGCGAAGCTATCCTTTTGTTCGCGAAGGCATTCAACGCCTTCGAGAAGGAGTTATAGGAAAGGTGCTTTCCGCTCGTACTTGGTATAATAACCGACGTCCTTCGATCGGCAAAGGCAAACCAAGCAAACCACCGGCCAACCTGAACTATGAATTATGGGAAGGACCCACACCCCATTTCCCCTACGTTGATAATCTGGTTCACTACAATTGGCATTGGCGATGGCACTGGGGAGGTGGCGAAATCGCCAACAATGGAGTGCATTCCCTTGACATCGCTCGATGGGGGCTCGGCGTCGATTTGCCCGAGCGAGTCACCTACAACGGCGGTCGATACTACCATGAAGATGACCAAGAAACCCCGGATACCGGGGAAGCGACCTTCCACTTCGGAGACTGCTACGCATCTTGGAACGGGAGCAGTTGCGATCCCCGCCGAGACGAAAACCTGCCTTTCTGCAAGTTCTATGGCGAAAAGGGCTCGATGGTCATGAAAGGAAGCAATGACTATCAAATCCTAGATCGAGATGGGAAAGAGCTGGAAAAGAAGTCGGGACCAGGGGGAGAACCTGCCCACTTCCAAAATTTCATAGATGCGATTCGGGACAAAAGCGTGAAGCTCAATTCGGAGATCGGAGACGTCCAAAACAGCTCGAAACTCTGCCATCTAGGCAATATTGCCTACCGTACTTCCGGAGCCCTGACATGCGACCCGAAGAAAGGTGGCAAACTGATCAAGAGCCGGAACGGCGAAAAGCTATGGGGTCGCGAATATAGGGAAGGCTGGAAACCAAAGGTCTAAGTCTTCCGTCACCGATAGAAATCAACCCAATTGATTTTCAGTTCCTTCACCTCGGGCGTGAGCAGTGCCGAGGGTATAGTGACGTCGTAATAGCCTTTGGATTTCAGGAGATATTTCCCCTTGAGCGGATTGCCCTGCAAGTCGAGCATGCGGGTCTTCAGTTCCTCCTTTTGGGTGCCGTTGCCTTTGTTGGACATGTGGAATCCTTTAAAAACCTTCTTGCCATTTGAGACATTAAATCCCTCGAGTCCGCCCAAGTGAAGACGCACGACGACCTCCTTCGGCCAATCGCCTTCCGCCAAGTGGATCTTGCCCGAACCAATACCGAAACCACTCTTCACCTCGAAGACGACGGATGCTTGTGTTCCGGCAACCACAATACTGTTGGGGGATCCATGTGGCCCCTTCTTGCTGTAATCAAAGTTGAATTTCGGATCCGTGCCTTCACCTGAAGAGGCCTTCGCCTGCAATTGCGATCGCTTGAGGGTCAAGTTGTAGACTTCCTCATTGTCGATGGTGATGCAGCGAAAAGTCATTTCGGGGTCTTTCTTGGTGAGATCGAAATCAAGTAGGCCGAAGAAGTTTCCTTTGTTGTAGGAAAAGAGCGCTTCCTTCTTGGTCCCGTGCGTATGATTGTTGGTCAACTTGGATGTCTCGAACTCGTACAAGGCGTATCCCTTGGGTCGCTTGATCTCATAAACGTCAGTGCGGTGCCTGTCCGCCGACAACAAGATGACGCCGCCAATTTTCTCCTCGTCAATCAGCGAAAAGATTTCCTCGCGCTCCCCGGGCACGCCCCACCAAGAGTCCTTACCTCCCTTGTCCGCGGTTTCTGTCCACAAAGTACCTGACGCAATTACCTTGAAGCTGGCGGTCGAAGCGCTGAGCTTCTCCTTGAGCCATTTCTTTTGGGTGGGCCCCAACATGGTGCCTTGCTTGAAATCGCGGTAGTAGCGCCCATCCGTCATGAAGAAATCAACGTCGCCAATTGAGAAATCGAACCAGCACCCGGGCTGCTTTTCCCCGCCGCCGAAATAGGGATTCGGCCAGTTTTCCTTGAACACCTTCCAGACAGGCAACTTCCAGTTTGGCTTGAAAGGATCGAGCCCGCCGGACACGTCATTGGCCCCGAAGTCATGGTCATCCCAGATAGCATAACAGGCAGTGCTTGCAGAAAGTTCAACGAACTCGGGACGCATTTGTCTGCGATAGTAATAAACCCGCTGCAGGTTGCGGTGCGTGGGCTTGTCCTGGTAGAGATTGTCTCCGAGAAAAAGGAAGGCATGCGGAGAACGATCGGCTATCGTCTTCCAAATACGCTCTTTAGGTGGATTGTAGCGCGCCCCGCCACCGAAGCCGACTATGAACCTTGCTTTCTGTCCCTTTGCCGGCGATGTGCGGAAATGGTTCTCCTTTCGCCCAACGGCCCCCATTTCATCGGTAAAATCCACAATGTATTCGGTGAATGGCTTCAGCCCTTTCGCTTGAAGGACAACGACCAGGTCATTCTCTTCGTTTGCTTTCGCCTTCCCGTAAAAAACCTGCTTCCCACTGGATCGCTCCTTGACCTTCACGCTGAGTTCACACGGTTGGGTAGCCCGCAACCAGAACTTGGCAGCGGTATCCGTAACGTCTCCCAGCATGGGGCCTCCGAACAAATCGATTTGGTGTTTCTTGAGAATCGCCCTGAGCTCGGGATCTTTCCAGTGGCGGGCAATGCCCCCATCCAAATCGCGACCATTTAATATTTTCTTGAAAAAATAAGGTTCGATAGGCCCGACAATTGGATCGGATGCGGGAGTGGGAATCGGTGCCTTGCTCCAAAGGCAGGGGACAAGGAGGAACAAGGAAAGCAAGACGATTGGGTTCACTGGTCTCATGGTTTCGCTGAAGTCGCTATGGTCAAGCCACATTCTCGTGAAATCGTGTTGCCATGCAAAGGAGTACATTTGAACATTGAGCACCATGAAAGCCATATCCTCTACCTTTAGACTACTGTTACTAGGACTTCTCGTCCTTTCCTCTGACGCAAAGCCACGAAACGTTGTCCTCATTTTGAGCGACGACCATCGTTATGACTTCCTCGGTTTCATGGAAAAGGCACCCGAATTCCTAGAAACCCCCAATTTAGACAGAATTGCTCGGGAAGGGGCTCACTTTGCCAATGCATTCGTTACCACTTCCCTGTGTTCGCCGAGCCGAGCATCCATCTTGACCGGTCAATACATGCGACACCACAGGGTGGTGGACAACCAACGACCTGTTCCGGTTGGCACGCGATTCTTCCCCGAGTACTTGCAAGAGGCAGGCTACCAAACAGGTTACGTCGGGAAATGGCATATGGGCCATGAAGACGATAGTCCACGCAAGGGATTCCATCATTGGGTCAGCTTTCCAGGCCAAGGCGTATACATGAATCCCACCTTTAACATTAACGGCAAACGGAAAGAGTTCGAGGGCTACACTACGGACCGATTGACGGACCAAGCCGTCTCTTGGCTCGATGAAGTCGCCAAAAAAACAGCAAAAGAAAAACCCTTTTTCCTGCAAATTGGATACAAGGCGGTGCATTATCCCTTCCAACCTGCCCCGCGCCACGCCAAGCGGTATGAAGGCAAGGCCATCGATTACCCTGAAACCATGGCCAACACTGAGGAAAACTATCGTTCGCAATCCAATTGGATCCGTGAGCGTCGTTACGGAATCCACGGGATAGATCACATGCAAACAGGTGCCTTCGACAAAGATCCGGTACCTTCTTTCGATAAGTTGTATCATGACTTTTGCGAAACCGTTCATGGGCTCGATGAAAACGTGGGCCGGGTCCTCGACCGTCTGGACAAACTGAATCTTACTAAAGATACCTTGGTCATTTATCTGGGCGACAACGGGTTCGCCCTCGGAGAACATGGCTTTTACGATAAGCGCGACGCCTTCGAGGAATCCATTCGCATACCCTTGCTTGCTCGCGCACCTGGATTGATCAAGCCCGGCACTACAATCAAGCAGATGGTGCTAAACGTCGACCTGGCTCCAACTATCCTGGAGCTCGCCGGAGCGCCTCTGCCTAAAAAACCTAAAATGGATGGACGCTCCATGCTCTCTCTCTTACAGGACAAGAATGGGAAAACTACTTGGCGCGAGCACTTTGTCTACGAATACCACTGGGAATGGAATTTCCCTGCCAATCCCACTACCTTTGCCATACGGACCGATCGGGAGAAATACATCTTTTACCACGGCCTCTGGGATAGAAACGGTTTCTACGACCTCAGCAACGATCCTCATGAGCGCCACAATCTCATATCTTTGCCCGCTCATCGTGAACGAATCCTTGAGTTGCGGGAAAAGCTTTTCGATGAACTGGATGCAACCGGCGGTCTCGTGATCCCGGTACGCAGGCCCAAGAACGAGCAATACTACGATCGCAAACTAAGGCGTTAATTTTAGTTTCCTCGTTTGACTTCCTCGCCAGACAAGGGTTTTGTGCGAATCTTTTTATGAGCCAACAAATAGAAATCGACTTATCCAAATATCTCCGAGGGGATCGCATCTTGTGGGCCTTGGCCGGAATATTGGTTCTATGGGGTGCCTTCACCTCGATTTACACGGTGGAAACGGAGTCACAAGGCGTGGTCCTTCGTTTCGGAGACTTCACGGAGACCACCAAGCCAGGGCTTCACTTCAAGTTGCCCTTCGGCATCGATCAGGTTTATGTCCTGCCGGTGGAAAGGCAACTCAAGCAAGAATTTGGTTTTGCCACCGAGGGAGCGACCAATATCAGTCAATACTCCGAATACCCGGAAGAGCGTCAATTTGAGCGCAGCATGGTGACTGGAGACCTAAACACCGCGGTAGTTGAATGGATCGTTCAGTACCGCATCACCGATGCGGAAAAGTTCCTATTCAAGGTGCTCGACCCCGAGGACACGCTACGCGACATGTCGGAAGCCGTAATGCGTACTGTGGTGGGAGACAGGACAGTGGATGAAGTCATAACCATAGGCAGACAGGAAATTTCTGACCAAGCGCTCACTGGATTGAGAGATTTGGTGAAAACATACCAACTCGGTATCAGCATAACCCAAGTCCAACTCAAGAACGTTAATCCTCCACCACCGGTACAGGCTTCGTTCAATGAAGTGAACCAAGCAGAACAAGAACGAGAAAGAATGATCAACGAGGCCAACGGAGAGTACAACAAGGAGGTTCCCAGGGCTCGCGGAGTAGCTGACCAGAAAATTCAAGCGGCCGCGGGCTATGCCCTCAAGCGAGTCAACGAAGCCCATGGTGACGTGGCCCTCTTCAAGGCAATGCTCAAGGAATACAGCAAGTCGCCGAAGATCACTCGACAACGAATGTACTTGGAAACCATGCAGGAAGTTGTGCCAGCGCTTGGACGAAAGATCATACTGGACCAAGACGCTTCTCAAATCCTCCCAATGCTTCAATTGCGGACCGGACAAGAAGGAGGGCGCGGACGATGACTGCCCGATTGATACTTATAATCATAGGACTAACGCTGGGCTTGATCACCTTGTTCAGCAGCGCTTACGTCGTTCACGAAACCGAACAGGTCATCATCACTCAATTTGGTGAACCCATGGGCAATCCGGTCAAGGATGCGGGCCTATATTTCAAGAAGCCCTTCATTCAGGAAGTGAATCGTATCGAAAAGCGATACCTGCCATGGGACGGGCCAGCCACCGAAATGTCGACCAAGGACAAGACCTACCTGATTATCGACACTTTCGCCCGTTGGAAAATCAGCGACCCAATGATCTATTTCCAGCGTTTCCGTGACGTTCGCCGAGCCCAATCCCGCCTAGATGACATATTGGGTAGCGCAACGCTGAACGCAGTGGCAAAGCACGAACTAATCGAGCTCGTCCGAACAACCAAGGACCGCAAACCAGTAAGGGACGAATCCCTCACCGAAATCGCCAGTAACATAGGAATCTTCAAGCCCATCCAAATCGGGCGTGACAAAATCATTGATCAGATCAAGGAGGAAGCCAGCGATGAATTGGATGGTTGGGGCATTGAATTGCTTGATCTTCGTTTCAAGCGGGTCAACTACAACGAAACCGTAAGACGCCGCATCTACGAACGGATGGTCAGTGAGAGAAGACAAATTGCGGATCGTTTCCGGTCAGAGGGGGCAGGGGAAGCAGCCAAGATTATCGGGAAGAAGGAGCGTGACCTGCAGGAAATCGAGTCCGAGGCCTATAAATCCGTCCAGGAGATTCGAGGCAAGGCGGACGCCAATGCCACTGCCATCTACGCCGAAGCCTATGATGCCACGCCCGAGGCAGCCGAGTTTTACACTTTCCTAAAGACACTGGAAACCTACTCGAAGATACTCGACCATCAGGTTTCACTAATCATGACCACGGATAGCCCGTTGTTCCGCTTGCTGAAGAATCTCGAGACCGCGGCGGAAGATCCGCTGCCTTAATAAATAGGAACCGAGTTCTTCACCAATTCGCCAAGATCACCCCATTGCAGGGGGCGCGACATCCCGGGCAAGAAGTGAATCAGGAACAGGTTCACCGTTGATTAGTTGAGGTTGTTCCTCACCTGTGAGTATACTGCGAATCGTGAGATAATTTATCTTACCCAAAAAAGGATCGCTGGTAAGCGGAGTGTAAAACGCGCAATCCTCAAAAAAATAATGGGTGACCTGACTATGCCGAGTCCTCTCGCGATTTAGGTGTGAAATCCCACCATGAAGAAGATTGGCAGACCATATTATGGCCTGTCCTTTCTTGGCATGAAAAACATGTCGCTGTAAATTTTCCCTCTCAACCAACTTTTGCCAAAACTCAATGTACTTGTCGTAATGCTCATAGGGTGCTGAGGCAGGAGCATGGGAACAGCCTATTCGCTCGTTGGTGTAGATCGGCAACCTATGACTTCCAGGATAATATTCCAAAGGGCCATTCTCCTCGTCAGTGTCCTCAAGAGCCACCCAGACACCACACATGAACCGCTCTGGAATAGATGAGAAGTGGGTCGAGTCCGTGTGGAAGTGCTGCTGCGTTCCCACTGGGAAATTCAAGGTCTGGAAAGGGATTGGTTGGCGTCCATAGAGCTTTTCGAGCAGGGACAAAATTTTGGCATTCGTGGCCAAAGTCTTGACCTCCGGGCTGAACTCCCAGGCGTGATGAATCCGTAAGTCTAGATCTTCGCCCTTTCGCCATTCCTCTAATTTGAAGCTAGGCGCAAGCTGCCTCACAATAGATTCGGCCATTTCCTCCAGCTCTGGCTCAGGGAAATCAAGCACGGCATAACCATCTTCGTGCAAGGATTGGGCAATCTCTTGGATTTCATCGGACTCTTCGGCAAACCATGAGGAGTCGAAGAAGGGAGATTCTACCTTTGGAATGCCATTCATCACAGGAATTCTGCTACGCTTGCAAGGCTCAACCTTCCAGAATCCCTCAATCTCCTGCGGAAGTCTGGCGTATCGGTTTCCCCGCCTTGAGCAAATCCCGAATCTTGTCGTGATGCCGTGCCATGTAATAAAAGGATTGGCTGCTGCTCTTTTCACCAAGGCATATCTGGAAGCTAATGCGATAGCCACCACGTGGCCAAGATGGCCCTTCGAGAGCCAAGGGATTAATGACACTGGATACCTTTTGGCCAGGAGCGAGAACAACTGGCGTAGACGGATCCATGATACCTTTGGCCGCAGGAGCGGAATAGGTCTTGCCTTGGCAAAGGATGACCAAGCTGTCGTCCCATAGGATTCTTTTGCCCAGTTTCCTTAAGGCGGGAACAGCGACGGGTTTCGAGCTGGTGTTGGACACAGTAACCTTGTACTCGCCATCTCCATCGGGATTGGTCCACTTGATTTCTTTCTGTGGGGGAACCTTCTCCACCGTGAAACTAACCGCCGCTCCTGCCATCAGGGCAGGTCGACCCGTGGTGGCGCAAAAGTGCGTGGCGCCTTCCTTTTGGGCGCCAGGCCACCTGACCTTGAGGTTTGACCACGGTGAGAGCACTTTCCCTCCGTCGGCGGTCCACCCCAAGGGCAACACGCAAGCCATGCGTATCGATGCAATCTTTTGGGGATCCACTTTCTCGACTGCCACGGCCCGATAGCTGCCACGACTTTTCTCACCACCTACAATACAAGAGGACTTGAGCGGAAAAACCGGAGCAACCCGTTGCCTTGCAACGTGAGATGCCTCGATCTTGTCCCCCGGCTTCAGGTTGCCACGGATCACTTCCTTGACCGTGAAGTTCAACTTGTGGGTGAACATCGGGGGAAAGGAACGACCTACGGGACCAGCCACCACAGTGTCGAGGTCACCAATAAAGACAATTTGCTGTTGAGCCCAGTTGATGGCGGCTTTTGGCTGAGCCGGACCACCCGGGCGAATCGGCAGTCGATTTCCGGGACCGGGGCGAGGCACAGGCTGAATCTTTATCGGTCCTCGACCGGGCACGGGTTGGATTTTAATCGGGCCACGGGCTGGGGGAGCCTCACGGACTTGTTGAGCAAACAATTCCATCAGAGGACTAAAGAGAACGAGTGCGAGCAATATACTTAGTTGTTTTTTCATAACGAAATATAATCTGGGGTTCTATTCCTTGTCATTAAGACCATAAGGCGGTTAGGTGCAAGCGTTCTCCTCCAAGATTGCGCGCAACTAATAGGAAAGAGAACGAGTGCCCGGATCTGCACCAAGACGAACGAGGGCTGCCTCCAGGGAAAACTCGATAAAAAGCCCGAGAGGCCCCTCTGCTCTCTTCTTGCGCCACTTGCCCAAGGCTTTATTCATCGCTGGAATGGCAGGCTTGGCCTTCGCGCCGAGAAGCTCCAAGGCACGGGAGGTTCTCAAAACAAGGTCGGGATCGTCACCATGCAATTCCTTCAATAGAACGGGCAATCCTTCCTTTTGGTCATTCTCATGCAACAAGGCGGCCGCCTCGATCCGATTGCAGGCCACTTTGTCACGGAGCACGTACTTGAGGTCATCGTAACAGGTTTCGCAAATGTGGTCGTGCTCACCCAGACCAATCAATCCCCAGTAGCGAAGGGCAGGGTCATCTGAACCAAGAAGGCCTAGCAACTCGTCTCTTCTCTCCTCGTCTATGCCTATCAATTGAAGGGCATCGATCAATTCCTCGGGAGGAAATTCCTTCTCTTGGCGAGTTGCCTCATAAGGACTGGATTCCAAACTCATTTCCTTCACCAGTTCCTCTGGCAAAAAGCCCAAGTCACGAACTTCCCGAATCCATTGCCCCTGAGCATTCCGCAAACGATTAAGCTCCTTCAAGTATTTCCTTTCCGCAGCCAAATTCTTCAGATTCATTGGGTCTGCCAAGCAATCGTAAAGGGCTTCCAAGGGGCGAACGGGGCCCGCGTAATCACGCTGAGCAGCCGACATCTTGCTCAATTCGGCTAATTTGTAGAATTCATGCCGCACTTCACCCATATCGGAATAATAGGTGGGTTGATTGAAGCTCAGGTCCGGACGAAAAGTGCGAACGTAAAGCCAACGCTTGTCTCGAGTAGCCCGGGCAAAGTCATAAGCTTCGTCCACCCTGTCGCGGGCCGCGTGCAGATAACGACGCACATCAGACGACTTGGAGCCTAGAAATGGCTTGCCTTGCATATATTCAGGAATGGGTAACCCAAGAAGGTTTAGAGCAGTGGGAGCGAAATCGACGAAACTGACAAGGCGGTCGGTGGTGGCACCTGCTTTGCTCGGAGCCATGGCCTTGTACTTCTCTGGGAACCTAATTAGCAATGGGACATGGAGACCAGAATCTAGGGCAACCCGCTTGTGACGGGGAATCCCGGACCCGTGATCAGAGTAAAAGAATACGATGGTGTCATCGGCAAGGCCGTCTTCCTCAAGCTGAGCGAGAATATCCCCGACTTGCTTGTCCATCAAAGTGACACAGTCATAAAAGCGAGCCACCGTGCGACGAGTGATGGGGGTATCGGGATAATAGGGAGGAAGCGGGGCATTGGCAGGGTCGTGAATTTGATCGGCAGTCAGCTTGCTCTGGACCTCTTTTTGAAATCTCTCATAGGGATAGACCATGCTTCTCGATTGGTGCGAGACCATCAGGTTGAAGATCGAGAAAAAGGGCTTCTTGCTGTCCTTCCTGCCACGCCAATGAGCCTTCGGACTGCTTTCGCTCCATGACTCACGAATCAATCGTTTTTCAGATGAGGTGTTGTAGTCCGTCTTGCCGTTGTTGGTGGTGTAATATCCGACTTTTCGAAGATAATGAGGGAAGCCATGAATGAAATCGGGAAGAGGGGAATTCGAGCGCAAGTGTTGTGTTCCCAGAGATACGGCGTGAACCCCAGTGATAAGACACGACCTGGCCGGCGAACAAACCGGTGCCGTGGCAAAGGCATTCAGGTACCGCACGCTTTGCGTGGCCAACCTATCAATGTGGGGGGTGGTGGCATACTTGTCACCGTAACATCCCAAGGCGGGGCTCATGTCCTCTGCGGTAATCCACAGGATGTTCGGTCGCGGAACATCTCTTTCAGAAGCCGAACACAGACCAAAAGTCATCCATGTCCCGGATATGATCGTAAGCAAATAACTTATTTTGAAAGGCATGCTGTTTTCCTTAGATGAGGCTCTGCATTGGGTCAATTCCAGGCATAACGCTGATACGGATCTAATTCTATTTCCAAAATGGCAATGGCTCCACGGCCAATAGTCGAAAATGTTTTTTGCAAACCCATTTGCATAAGTTAAATACTGGGCTAGATTGTTGTAAAAGTTATGATGAATACGTCAGTGGATTTCCTCCTATCGCAAAAGGAGCATGCTCTTTACACCTTGCCCCTTACCGCGACCGTGGAAGAAGCAGTCAAAGAAATGAACGCCCATAAAATTGGCTTCATGATGATTCTCTCGGCATCCAAACTGGTTGGCGTTTTTTCGGAACGAGACGTTCTTGTTCGTGTGGTTGCAGCTGGTCGCGACCCAAAAACCACTCCCGTTTCCAAGGTGATGTCTAGTAATTTGCGCACAATTACTCCAGGCGATACGGCCGAAAAGGCCCTTGAAGTGATGACCAACCACCGATGTCGCCACCTGCCGGTCATGCAAAAAAAGAAATTGGTCGGCCTGCTATCAATCGGAGACGTCACTCGTTGGATTACCAGAACCCACCAATTGGAAGCAGATCATCTACGAAGTTACGTCACGGGCACACCCTGGTGAGCCAATCGGCGCAATGGCCGCGGCCGATTGTCAATTAAGTCGCTTCAAGGAAAAGAGCCACTCCCAAAGTTTCGGATCCGCGTAGGCATTCATCCAGCTATTGTGGCCGACGCCCGGATACTCCGTGTATTTCACCACTGCTCGAGCTTGCTTGAGGGCCGCGTGCAGGTCCCTAGAGTATTTGGTGGGGACGACTTTGTCGTTTTCACCGTGAAAAATCCAGATAGGAGTACGGGCCAACTTCGGGACATCCTCCAGTTTCCATCCCCCGCAAACCGGTGCGCCTGCGGCAAAGAATGCGGGTCTGCTACTTAACATGTTGTAAGTGCCAACTCCGCCCATCGATTGGCCCGTGACGTAAATACGCCGCGGATCCATCGATTCGCCGAATTCCTTGAGCAAGGCATCGAGAGCCGACAAGGCATGGGGCACGTAATTCTCACGATCATCCCTCCCGCTGCGCCAAGCACCTTTCGTTGGACATTGAGGGACAAAGGCAAAACAGGGAAACTTCTTCACCATGTCGGGTTTTGCGATGACTTGTGAGGCTCTGGTCCCAGTAAGGTTCTTTCGGTTGTCGTTGCCGCGACCACCAGACCCATGAAGGCAAACGAGCAGAGGGTATTTCTTGTCTTTTTCCAAAGTTGCTGGCTTGAGCAAACGGTAAGGCAATTTGCTACCATCCTCGGTCTTGAAGATACGCTTTTCGTAAACGTCGATCACCCCCGACAAGTCTGGGCGGTTCTTGGCCTGACCCAAAAGGGAACTACCAATCGCGGCAAGGAAGAGGGTCGCGGCCAATGAGGCTTTGGTTAAAGATGAAGGGCTCATGGCAATATTTGATTAAAAAGAAACGGTAAGGGAGGATTTGTCGCCCAACTTGATTGGCTCAATCTTTTGCAAGCTGTTCCAGAGATCTTTGTCTGGTTCTCCAATCCGCAGGTTGTATTTGGCTTTTGCATCAAACACCTTCGGCCGGAAGGTACTTCCCCGAATCCTGAGGGCGTAAACTAACTCGCCAGTTTCAGCATCGGTCACTTGGATGACAGGGTTTTCCATACCCTTGACCTTGATTTGGGGCAAATGGGCAACTGCCTTGCGACCATAGTTTTCCTCGAGCGAAATCGTCTTGGGCCAGCCCGGGAACTGATCCCCAGGCTGAAGGTTGGCAGCATCCACAAGAAGCCGATGGCACTCCATGGTAATAGTGCCCTTGGCCTTGTTCATTCGCACCACGCCGTAGCCTGACGCTTTGTCATGCAGGGTCTGTATGCGCCCCTTTGGTTTTCGCTGGTCAGGATTACCGATGGCATGGACCGTTAGAATATTGGCCAAACCATCTTTGTATTCCCCGGTATTCGGCAAGCCTGGCTTGGGCCGATTGCGTACGGGTTGTCCCTCCTTGTCGGGACGCCAGGATCGCGGGTAACCTGCGGCAATGCTGGGCACGCAAAAGGAATACCCTGCATCCCCCCACTTTTCTATGCCGTGATGGACAATCGATGAGAGGTGCTGATCGCCGGCATAGTGAAAGACAAAGCCACGCCGCAGTTCATCGAGGGCCCGATTTCTTCCGCTTTGCGGCCAACCATTGCTGTCGAGATCGGCCACCAGGTATCCGACTCCGCCATGATAGTTCGCAAGGTTGCAGAAAATGGTTTGGGAAACAGCCATCTTGATGTCGGCTCCTTTCCAGTCGCCGGCAAAGTGCCGAAGGAACTTGAGTTGGCGATCCCCGAGCAAAACAAGACCTGGCTTGTCCACGGACTTGGGATCGAACTTAGGGTCCTTCACGTGATCTGGCCGTCCCTGCCAATAGTTGACTTTCCCCGAAGGGCCAGACTTGAACTTGCGGTCCTCCAAAATGGCAAAGCTGACTCGCCCGTAGACCATGTCCCCGTAATAGACGCCTATGCCACGCTCCACGGGAGTGGGATCAAAGGGGGCCGGATGATGGGCCGTCTGCGTGCGCTGCACCGCATTGACGAAGTCCTCATGCATCGCAAAGCCTCCCTCGGCATGCCCCTTCATGCCGCCGCAGTCACGCCCGCCCTGTCCCCAAATATTTCCCTGGTAGACATCATGATCGTCGGGCAAGGCGAGGGTGGGGCGGTCACGCATCAAGTCACGAAAGGCCCAACCCCACAGATAGATTTTGCGGAGGTAGTTTAGAACGGCGAGATCCACCGGGTTGCGGTGAATGCCATACCCTCCCACGTCCTCATAGATTTGATCGCCTGAAAAAAACAGAACGTCCGGGTTCACGATCCCTACGTTCTCCACCAGCTTTGCATTGGGAAAGGCAGTTGCCTTGTTTCCCGTGAAGCCAGTCACCACGACCTCCTCTTTCTCTTTCGGATCCTTGCGAATAACGCCCTCAAAATAGCGTTCCTTCTCCGCACCGCCCTTGGATAGATCATTCAAGACGACACGATAAGGCACGTCACGCTTGTCGTCCCATTGCTTGATCCGAAAGGTAGCTGTTCGGGACAGGGGATCGATCGCGGCATCGCCCGCCTTTTGCCAGTTCCCCTTAGCATCCCTGACGTCGAGTCGTAACTTCTTGGCCTCCTTATCGCCTAGTGGAGGCATTTGGGCGGTTAGGTTCAAGGTGCCGCGGCTCAAGGTATGCATGGCATAGAGAATCGGCCCAAAGGCAAGCTTGGGGCGGGCTACCACCTTTTCGCCCTCGAGCTTCCAGTCGGAAAACCAAAAACGGGCAAGTTTGGGGCCACGCTTCACGGTGGGACTGTCCATGTTGCAACCGATGGCAAAATTGCCAGCCAAAGAGGCACCTTTGGGACTATCCGAAGCAAAACTGCCGAGTTCATTGCCGCCTCCGCCTGCAAAGGCTAGAATACGTATATTGTAGCCCCCTTGGCGTTTGCCCGGGGAAACCTCGAGGCGAAGAGTGACGTCTTCCAGCGAGGGCAAGGCTTGGTCAGCCATTTTCTTTCCGATGAATAACTTGCCGTTGGCTTTCACGCCTGCCACCAAGCCCTTGCCGTATAACAAACTGGCCCGTGGATCGCCCGTCTCTTGATCCATTATGCCAATGGAGAAACCCGCCGAACCATTTTTCGGGGAATCCTTCAGCATCCCAAGACGTACCGACGCACTGAAGGCTTTTCTCTTTTCGCTCAAGCCATAGGTCAACAGATGGACGTTACGATTCGCCCCATTGCGAAGGCTTACGATGCGCCCGTCCTCAATGGCCCAGTCCTCCATCGGGTTGGCCCAATAATCCTCGCCCAACCATACCCGGTCGTGGACTTGGTTCCATTGGCTGGAAAACTCAGCTGCCGAAAGGGAGGCGGAAGCAAGCGCGAGCAATGAATAGAAGGAAATCAATTTCATGGTATCGAGATTCGGGTAAAAGGAATACATTCAAGCTTGCCGACCAATGCTTCAACAAAGAAGATTCGAATCCTTTCTTTTTCATCATGAGCACTGACAACTCACGTTCCGCAATTCTTGATCGGCTCCGCGCTAAAATCGCCTCAGGCAAGCCCATTGTCGGGGGCGGGGCCGGCACCGGCATATCAGCCAAATGCGAGGAAGCCGGCGGCATCGACCTGATCGTCATCTATAACTCGGGACGGTACCGCATGGCGGGACGCGGATCCCTCTCCGGGCTGATGGCCTATGGCAACGCCAATGAAGTTATGCTGGAAATGGCTCATGAGGTATTGACTGCGGTGGATCATACGCCCGTTCTGGCCGGCGTAAACGGCACCGATCCCTTCATGTTAAGGGACTATTTCCTGCGGCAATTGAAAGACATGGGATTCGCCGGCATTCAAAACTTTCCCACCGTCGGTCTGTTCGATGGCAAAATGCGCTCAAATCTGGAGGAAACCGGGATGGGCTACTCACTGGAAGTCGACTTGGTGAAAGCCGCCCGCGACCTCGACTTGCTGACTACGCCCTACGTGTTCGACGTCGACGAATCCAAGCGAATGACCGAAGCCGGCGCTGATATCGTGGTCGCCCACATGGGATTGACTACTGGCGGCGACATCGGAGCCGAAACCGCCATGACCTTGGACGATGCCGCGAGCAAGGTGCAGGAGATCGCGGATGCCGCCAAGTCCGTCCGCGACGAAGTATTGGTCATTTGCCATGGCGGACCCATCTCCATGCCCGAAGATGCACGCTACGTCATAGAGAAGTGTCGCAGCGTGGACGGCTTCTACGGAGCTAGCTCGATGGAACGCCTGCCCACGGAAAAAGCTTTGACCGCCCAGGTGCAGGCTTTTTGCGAAATCGAGCTCCCAAAAGGAGGCTGAAGCAGATGGCCACCATTGCCGTACTCGGCACTCTCGACACCAAGGGCGAAGAACATGAATATGTTGCAGAGCTAATCCGTTCACGCGGCCATGAAGCACTGTTAATTGATGCCGGCACCCTCGAACCGCCAACTATTCAGCCCGACCTCACCCGCGAGGAATTGGCCTCGGCAGCAGGGATCGATTTCGCCAACCTGGCCAAGCGACAGGATCGCGGCGAGTCAATCAAGGCGATGACCGATGTCGTTGCTGTTGCGATCTCCAAGCTAGCCGCCGAAAACAAAATTCATGGAATAATTTCCCTTGGCGGGGGAGGAGGCACTGCAATCGGTACCGCTGCCATGCGGGCACTGCCTGTCGGGTTCCCCAAGCTCATGGTATCCACCCTGGCAGCGAGCGAGAACGTTCCGGAATACGTTGGCGTCAAGGATGTCGTCATGATGCCAAGCATAGTGGACGTGGCAGGCTTGAACCGTGTCTCCAGGCAAATCTTTGCCAACGCCGCCGGATCCATCTGCGGAATGGTCGAAACAAAGGCGCCCTTCCATGACGACCAACCGATCATAGTGGCCAGCATGTTTGGAAATACAACGGATTGCGTGGATCAAGCCAAAGCGATTTTAGAGGACGCAGGATTTGAGATGCTGGTCTTTCATGCAACCGGAACAGGCGGGAGAGCGATGGAAGGATTGGTTGAAGCTGGCCTCGTAGCGGGCGTGCTGGACCTGACCACCACCGAATGGGCGGACGAGTTGGTAGGCGGCATCCTCGCTGCTGGCCCTCACCGTCTGGAGGCAGCGGCGAGAAACGGTATTCCGGCCGTAATTGGTCCGGGCTGCTTGGACATGGTGAACTTTGGGCCGAGCACAAATATTCCATCGAAATTCGAGGGGCGCCTCTTTTACGAGCACAATCCCCAAGTCACCCTCATGCGCACGACGCCCGATGAATGTACGGAACTGGGGCGCATCCTCGCCGAGAAAGTAAATCTCTCGACCGGCCCGGTGTCCTTTCTATTGCCCACCGAGGCAATCAGTGTGATTTCTGCCGAGGGTCAGCCCTTTCATGACCCTTCTGCCGACCAGGCTCTTTTTGACTCGATCCAAGGCAATTTGAGAAAAGGCATCGATCTACGCGAAATAAATGCATCCATCAACGATCCCGCTTTCTCGAAAATAGCTGCCGAGACTTTGTTGAGCATGATAGATGAGCAAGATTGAGCATTCCCGGAGCTTGCCCAGGCTCACTCTCCCAAACAGAAGAGGTGCTTTTCCCCTCGTATGAGCAAGCAATTGGCCACCGGCACGGGCGAAGCGATGACACGTTCCCCCATGTCGTTTTCGCCCAAATAGCGAAAACCTTTGGAAATATCCGCCACCAAAACAACCCCATCCTCGCGGGCAGCATACAGCTTGCCTCCCGCTACCGTGGGCGAGGAATAATAGCTTGAGCTCGCCCGGGGAAAGGCGTCCTCCCAATGGCTCTTGCCCGTCTTGGGGTCGACACAGTGCACTTCACCACGGTCACGCAACACGTAGACCTTTCCTTCCGACACGGCCGGAGTAGGGACGAAGGATCCAGAGTCTTTCCGGGTCCAAAGTCGGTGGCTTTCGGTTACGTCCCCTTTGCCGCCCAACTTGATGCCGGTGAGGTGGCTACCGCGCCCATAAGGCACCACGGCAATGTCGCCGGTCACCACGTGCGAGCCGACGACCACCCAATTTTTCTTGGCCTGCGGGTTGAACCCCATCGCACTCCATAAAATCGATCCATCCTTTGCGGAATGCGTGGTTAATCGCTCAGCTCCCCAAACCAAAATTGCTTCCTCTCCCTTGTGCTGAATGATGATGGGGGTGGCATAGCTATGATCACACTCCGGTGGCGTCTTGTAGTTCCGCTCCACTTTCCAAGCCACTTCACCGGTTTGTCGGTCAAAGGCCAGCAGCCACGAGTTGTTTTGACGCATGAGAGCAACAATAACGTGTTTCTCTGTCAAAACCGGAGAGGTACCGAAATCCCAATACAAGGTATCTCGCCCATATTTGGTAAGATCTTTCTTCCAAAGAGCCTTCCCCTTGAAATCCAAAGCCGCGAAGTGCCCGCTCTTGAACAGGGCATAGGCATGCTTGCCGTCGGTCACAACGGAAGGATTGCTCCCCGAACCATTGCGGTGCTTGCCTTTGCGCTCGGGACCAACTTCGGTTTGCCATAATTTGTTACCATCCCAGTCGAAGGCCAGTACAGCGTCTTGTCCCTTGGATGCGCAGGTAAGCAGGATGTGGTTGCCCCAGACGACCGGGGTGGAGCAACCCTTGCCGGGAAGCGCTGCTTTCCAGATCAAGTTCTCGGAATCGCTCCATTTTGCGGGATAGGAGCCTTCCGCGGAGGATCCGTCCGCATTGGGGCCGCGCCAAGCGGGCCAATGTTTGTCGGGAACCCCTGTCAGAATCGAAAAAAGCAGGAGGAAGCCTAGAGTGGATACAATTGTTTTCATTGTGAACTGAATATATGTGGTCAGGGAAGTTCGCGCAAACGCATGCCGCGATAGTCCATGGGGGCTCCTTCGGACTCGAGGACAAAATGGCCTTCGCTCGGCTTGCAATCAAAACCGCCGGATACTTCCTCACCATTGACCCAGAGTCGCACCACGCCGTTGATCGCCCGAATATAGTAATGGTTCCATTGGCCGACGCCCTTGGTCAGACGCTTGGTGGGGAAGCAGCGGGCGCTATTTGGCTTGCCCACGGTATATTTGGTACCGTCTTCCGCGGTGTAGGTGATTTGAGGCGTAAAGGCCTTCATGCGGCCCACGCCCACGGGGAACACGTCGCCGTGGCTAGTGAACCAGTCCGAATGCTTCCCTTTGTTCTTCAAATGATTCTCCTCGTACCCAAGATCCAGAATCTGAACCTCGATGCCTTGGGGGAGACGACCACGGGGCAACTTGTCCAAGACCGCCCGTGGACACCAGATGAAGACCCCGGCATTGCCGGCCCGGCGATTATGACGCCACTCGAAGACAACCTCGAAATTCTTGTACACCTTTTGGGAACGGAGACCGCCGCTTGGTCTGCCAGTACAATGGATGGTGCCGTCCTCGCGAAACTGAAAAGTATCGGGATCGCAATTCACCCGGGCGAAATCATCCTTGCCCATCACTTTCCAACCTGGCCCCGAGTGACCATCGATGAAGGCCTTGGGGGCGGCTTTCTCCTCTGCCAGCAGAAAGAGAGGGGCAAACAACAAGATAAAGGATAGTGTGATCTTCATGCCGTTAAGTTGGTTGAGTTGCACCCCCATTGCAAGTGCCATAAGCGATTCGCCAACTCTTTCTTCTTGAACTGGTGAAGCCGAACTCGATTAGGCGGCGGGCACAACACCCAACTTGGACAAGGCTTCCACGATGCGCCGCATGCTGTCCTCGTGATGGAGATCGGAATACTCGATGCGCTGCAAGCCAGCCAATTGGTACTGGAGACTTTGAGGCACTTCCACTTGCTCAATAAACACGGGAATGACCGGCTTCCTTTGCTCCGAGGCCAAACTGACTTCCTTCACCACGTTGTGGGAGGAAAAGGAATTCCGCGAACTGACCAAAATGAAAGAGGCCGTGCTCTGAATCGCTGCAACGATTTGCTCGCTCCATTGGCTGGCCCCATGGAGTCCACCTTGGTCCACCCAAACATTGTAGCCATAGGAGCGCAAAGATTCGACCAATGGCAAAACAAAGGCTCGGTCACGGCTGGAGTAACTGATGAATATGTCTATATTACGGGTTTCGTCATGCTTAGATGCAGGCATTTGTCCGACTGCCTTATGGTGCTTCCGCATTTGCTGGCGGCGGCGAAACGGGACAAGGAAGGCCAAGGGAACGATGCCCAAGGCAAGCCATTGCCAGTTGTCCTGCATAAAGATCACGGTCTGCTGAAACCCGGTTACTTCAATTTCTATATAGCGGTCAAAGGACTTGGACCGGCGCATTTCCACGTCATTCACCCGGATTATGGCATTCACCACAAGATGAACGCGGTGCTTCCCCGGTCTATTCGGGACGATCGACCATTTCCACTCGGTGGTGTCATCAAGAGCAATCATTTGCTTCTCTGCGGAAATGGGGCTGATCGCAAACTCATCACCCGTCAGAGTGACCTCCATTTCACGGGTGAACTTGATTCGGGCATTGGCGGTTGGCCCCCTTTCCTTCACCAACTTAGAAAGTTCGGCGGGGCTCAATTTGGGGTTTAACAAAAATTGAATGTAACTAGGCTCCCCATAAGGAACTTTTTCAGGTGTATTGAAGGCCACGCTTGCAAGGGCTTGCTGGGCCGCCAACTCCAAGGGGCGACGCTTTTTCATCTGATCGGCAAGCACCGTCGCTGGTCGAATCCTGTGGTTCCTCAAATATGCTCGCTGTTCCTCTCTTTCGCCGATCTCTTGTGTCTCAGTACCAGCCTTGGTTTCTTGGGATTTTTCAGCAAATGCTCCGTCACCAAGCGCATCACCCACAATCAGGGGCGGGATTAAGGAGGGAGCATTTGATTTGTCCTGCACGTCAGCTGCGGGAGCTACCGCTGCAAGCAAGGAGATGTCGGAAGCAGCAAATCCGCCTCCTCCGCCAGCTCGGTGCCGGGCGTTCGGACCGAAATGCGGGGCGAACGTTCCCATGCCGTCACTGGGCAGCAATCCGGCAGGGAGTTCCATTCTCTTCCCTCGATTGGGAGAGGGAGGAAGCTTCAAGTGGATGAGGCAAAAGGAACGGTCCTTCTTGGAGAGATCGGAAAAAAAGATCGAAAAAAGCTTCTCGTCCTTGCTTTTCAGAATGATCTTTCCTTCCTCCACCCCAACTAACTTTGCCTCGAGAGTGTCTCCCTTGTTGGTTAGAAAAGAACGAAAAGTATCCTCTGCCAAGCAAGCGTGGGAAAAGGCAAATCCGAAAAGCCATGCCCAGGCAATGGCCCGCAATCCGTTGAATTGTCTCGATTGAAACATAACTACCAAGAAGTCGCGTTGATATTTAAGCATAGAGAAACCACCCATGAGGGCAAACCCAAAGCTTCACCCTGAAGCACATGAGACACCCCAAAGCCAAATCACTTAGGTGAACAATCAATAATCGGGAACTTTCATCACGGCACGGCCAATTCTTCGCGCAGGCGAGAAAGTTCTTTTTCAAGGCGTTTGGTCACTTTGCCATACTCAGGCCTGCCGAACACGCTGCGAAGCTCCTGAGGGTCCTTCTCGAGGTCATACAACTCCCATTCGCCGATCTCCGGCTCAGGAAAATGGATCAATTTGTAGCGTGAGGTAACTACCCCGTAGTGTATCGGCACTCCGTGGCCACCCGATTCGTAGTAGTGGTAATAGAAGCTCTTCCGCCAATCCTTGGGTGTTTTGCCCTGGAGCACGGGAACCAGGCTACGACCTTGCATGTCGGCTGGTATTTTTGCTTGGGCGATATCCAGGATAGTCTCAGCGAAATCCACGTTGGACACCATGATGTCGTTTGACTCAGTGCCTGGCTTGGTCACGCCTGGCCAGCGGACGAGCAGGGGAGTGCGCAAGCTCTCGTCATAGATCCAGCGCTTGTCGAACCAGCCATGCTCGCCCAAGTAGAATCCTTGGTCCGAGCTGTAAATTACCACGGTGTCCTTGGCCAAATCCGACTTGTCCAAATAAGCGAGCAGGCGCCCCACGTTCTCGTCCACCGCCTGGACGCAACGGAGGTAATTCTTGATATAGCGTTGGTAGTGCCAGCTAGTACGTTTTTCTCCCTGCGGGTTAGCCGCAAGGAAGGCCTCGTTGCGCGGACGGAAGTAGCCATCGTATTTCTTGAACTGGGCAGGGGTGAACTTGGAGGAATACTTGAACATGAGACGGGCGTCACCCATATTATTTGCAATGCCCATTTTGTGGGCCTTGGCGGCCTTGCCGCGGCCCGAGTAATCGTCGAACAAGGAAGACGGTTCGGGGATATTGACGTCATCGAACAACCCGAGATGCCTTAAAGCTGGCTCCCAACGGCCATGCGGGGCTTTATGTTGAGCCATGAGCATGAAGGGCTTTTCCTTGTCACGCTGTTCGAGCCAATCAATGGCTTGGTCAGTGATGAGGTCTGTGGTGTAGCCTTCGAGCGTGACCCGTTTTCCATTGGTGATGAGGACAGGGTTATAGTAGCTGCCTTGGCCAACGAGCACCTCGAAATGATCGAATCCGGTGGGAGTCGACTTGAGATGCCATTTTCCTACGATTGCCGTTTGATAACCCGCTTTTTGCATCAGCTTGGGCATGGTCTGTTGGGTGCCGTCAAAAGTGTCCTTGTTGGTGCGCTGACCATTGAGATGGGAATACTTGCCGGTGAGGATCACCGCCCGCGACGGGGCGCAAATGGAATTGGTCACCAAACAGCGGCGGAACAGCATGCCTTCCTTGGCGATACGATCCAAATTGGGCGTCTTGTTCAATCCGTGCCCGTAGGCGCTCAACGCCTGGGTGGCATGATCGTCGGTGAACATGAACAGAATGTTCGGAGACTTTGCCTGGGCCAAAGCGACGGCAAACCATGTAAAACCAAGCAGAATAGGGAAAAAGAGAGACATCTCCGCAAAAGACAATTCCTCCCGAGGAAAGCGAGCCTATTTTGCCAAGTATCGAACGAATCATCCGCTTTGCTGTTGACGAAGAAAACCCCACGCGAATGGTCTATTTACCATGAAAACCCTATCCTTACTTCTTCTAGCAACTTCTCTTTGCTTCTCAGCCATCGCGGCCGATAAGAAAGTCATCGAGATCGGAACCAAGCCAGAGAGCGTTTGCCGTGGCTTCGGCGGCAAGCTCTATGTCACCATGATCAACGGCGACGAGCCGGGCGATGGCGAGATCAAGGTGCTCGACGGAGACAAGCACAAGGTATTCGCCAAGGGCCTCAACAACCCCAAGGGCATGGCTTTTGTCGGTGGTTTCCTTGTGGTTTCCGACGAAACCATGGTCCGCAAGATCGACAAAAAGGGCAAAGTCACTGTCTTGGCCGAAGCCAAGGATTTCCCCAAGGAAGTTACTTTTCTGAACGACGTGGCAGCCAGTCGCGACGGACAGAGCGTGTACGTCACCGACATGAGCCACCCGAAGTGGATGTTCGATCCCAATGGCGAACGCAAGCTATGGCCCATAGACAGCGACAAAGCGGTGGCCCCAATGACCGGGTGCGTCTACAAGGTGGCATTGGATGGCAAAGTCTCGGTGGCGGTTCCTCCCGGTGACAAGCGCATGCCGGGACCCAATGGTGTAACCGTGACGGGTAAAAAGAGTGAGGAAACCTTGCTCATGGGCGACTTTTTCACTGGGAACATAGTTGCTTATGCCGACAAAAAGTTACGCGTCGTGGCCAAGGGCATGCGGGGAGCCGACGCCGTCGAGGCATTTGGGAGTAAGATCTATGTTTCCAGTTGGCCACTGGGCAAAGTCTGGGCATATGACCGCAAAACCAAGAAAACCACTGTGTTGGCCGACGATTTCACCACCGCCGCCGACTTCTATCTCGACCGCAAAGGCAAACAGTTGGTCATTCCCGACATGCTGGCGGGCAAGATCGTGTTTCTACCGCTTGAGTAGTCCCAACATACCGAGGAGATATCTTTAAAAGTAAAAAGTCACCCAACGCCTCTTGTTGCGAACGATTCTCAAGAAGGGCTTGACAACTGTTCGCGGACCAGCTAGGAAAACTAATTAACTTTGATTCGTTTACATAATGAATACTAATGCCGAAGCCAAGCGACTGCCAGACAAAAGTAGGGTAATAACCCTCTTGAACAATCGTGTCAAAAGCAGTGACCTATTGGAGCGGTGCAAGAAAGTAATCATTATACATAAAAATGAAGAATACATGTTAAGGCTCACCAACAAGGGAAAGCTAATTTTAACAAAATAAACTCGTAGCCAGCCACCAAGCCAAGCAGTCAATCGACTAACTTCAGCCAGGCAGCCAGTCAAAGCGCAGATGAAACAAAAAGGAGAAAACTATGCGACGACTACTATTGCAATTGGCCTGCTTGGGCACACTCTCATTGATATCCAGCCATTCACTTACTTTGGCTCAGGAAGAGAAAAAACCTATTTCGCTGGAAGAAATAACGATATACGCCACCCGGAGCCCGCAATCGAGTTTCGATGTACCGTCGATAGTTTCCAAGATAGACGCCAGAGCCCCCGGTATGACTTTGGCAGGAGACATTGGCGATCTGTTTGAATTTACTCCAGGCGTGGAAGTGGATGACGGTCCTCGCCGAAATGGACAGACCATATCCATTAGAGGATTTGACGATGAAGCGATCCTCACACTTATGGATGGTCGCCGCCAGAACTTTTATTCCGCTCATGACGGCCGCTTCTTCATAGATCCTTCACTGATAAAATCAGTTGAGATCGTCAAAGGAGCCTCTTCTGCAATCTATGGAGGCAGTGCCGTTGGCGGCGTTGTGGCCTTTGAAACAATCGAAGCCTCTGATCTCCTTGCCCCAGGCCAAAGCAGCGGAGGCCTCGCGTCGCTTGGCTACCGCAGTGCCAACAGCGAATATTCTCCAACCATAACACGGTTTGGTCGTAGTGGCGACTGGGACCTATTGGGAAGTTTCTCGTATCGAGACTCGGGCAATATAAATCAAGGAGGCAGCAACTCGCTTTCCACCGATGATCGAGTGCTGCAGACCCTGTTAAAGGCAGGATACTCTCCAAACGACCTGCAAAAGTTAAAGTTTCAAGCACAGATATTCAATAATGACGGTCAGGAACCTACTAATGGGTCCAGTGCCTTAAGCACGTCAAATCCCCTTGTTGACAAGGAAATCAAGGACAATCGATTCAGCGTTAAGTATTCATTTGAAAACCAGTCATGGATGAATCCAGACTTACACCTTTATTACAATGACACAGAGATCGAGGAAACTAATCTAACGGGTGCCAATGCAGGTCGAATTCAAAGCAGGGAACTCAACACGCTTGGCTTTGCCTTCGACAACCAGACTACCCTATCGGCAAGCGACACGAACACCCAAGTCATCTCCTATGGGTTCGAAATTTTCACGGATGAACAAACAGGATACAGTTCTACCACAGGAAAACGCCCTGGCGTACCTAATGGAGAGGCCACCAATTACGGCTTCTATTTTCAAGATGAAATCAGCTTGGATGCCGAATCTGGCAAATTCCTGATCATACCCGCAGCTCGTTTTGATCAATACGAAAGTAATGATGAGAATGGGAACTCTCAGGATGAGAATGAATTGTCTCCCAAACTCTCCTTGAGCTACAAGCCATCGGAAGCGATAGTTTTCTTTGGCAGTTGGGCACAGGCATTCAGGGCTCCAAACTTGACCGAAATATATTCTTCGGGTCTGCATTTTCCAGGCATTCCCTTTGCCTTTCCTGACAACAACTTCATAGCTAACCCCAGCCTAAAGCCGGAAAGAGTAACCACCATTGAACTTGGAACCGGATACTCCTTCGCCGAGGATAAAGGGCAAGTAAAGGCATCTTGGTTTACCAGCGATGGAAAAGATTTCATCACTTCGGAAGTGAACGTCTTTGCAGGCACTACAACGATCCTAAACATACCCAAAGCCAAAATACATGGCTGGGAATTGGAAGGCGAGTACGAGCAAGATTCTCTCACCACAAAGTTAGGACTGTCCTGCGTCGAAGCGGAAAACGACGCCACAGGCGAATACTTGTCCAATAACGTTCCTCTGACCCTGTTCACCGGTATTTCATACAAGTTGGCCTCATCCAATGGGGTGATTGGCTGGCGAGCCCGATTTGCCGAGGCTAACGACAAAGTCGGCGCGAATGATACCGCTACCAGCGGCTATGACATGCATAGCATCTATTACAGATGGAGACCTGAGAACGAGGGACTGGAATCATTGACGATCGACCTTGGAATCGATAACGTTTTCGACAAGGCGTATACAAAACGATTCGCAAGCTTGCTCGAAGAAGGACGTAGCTTTGTGGCAAAGGTATCGTATGAATTTTAATAGCCTATCCCCAAAAGATTAAAGGTGATACCCAATCCAAGAACCCAACCTGAAAATCCACCTAAGGTCTGAGTAATTCCAGCATGCCCTTGCCGAGGGCATCCCCAATAAGAAAGTAGCTTTCCGCATTGCCGAACCAGTGGTGGCCGTGCCCCATGTTGGGGGATTCCTCCTTGGGGCGGGCGAATGCCGTGGTACTCACGAATTTCACATTGCCCTTGAAACCCTTGTGTTCGGCAGCTGCCTTTTGAGCGGCCCGAATGGCCAGCATGTTGGCTCCCGCCTTCGAACCACCATTGCCCAGTTCCCCGATTACGACGGGCAACTTGGGGCTCTTGAATTCCTTCCGCAGGTCGTTGACGAGATGGACGAGGTTCTCTTCATACTCGGTCAGGGCCTTCGAATCGAACATGTCATTCCAACCTTGCTGCCAGAGGAATCCGGCCCATTCAGGCTCGCGCCCTTTTAGAGCCGGAAACTCCTTGTCCACCGCTGCGAGGGCCTCCTTCACCTCGGCCAACATCTTCTTGTAATACTCGCCCGTCTCGCCGCCAGCGGAAGGCGGACGAAAGTCCTTGTAGAGACTTTTGCCTCCCCATGCGGTCTTGATCAAAAGAATAGGTTCCCTGTGGGCATCTCCCAAAACATGGCCGATCTGCAACTCCGGTCCGATGTGGTGGCGGCTCTGATCACTTCCGTATCCCGTGAAGCCAATGCTCACTCCACCGGCCATCACGCCTTGCTTGTTACGGAAACGGATGAAGGCATCGTCGCGCACCACCCAGTTACCGTCTTCGTCCTTCAGGTGCGCATATCGCCTAGCCTTGGTTGGATCGGACATCACCCGATTGAGAATGCCTTTGCCCCCATTGTAATACTTGGGATGGTCCAGGTCGACCACGCCTTGCCCTTCCATGTTGGACTGGCCGGCCAGCAGGAATACCTTGAAGCTATTCTTGGCCTGGACGGAAAACCCCAGACATGCGACCAGAACGAGAAGGTACCGCAGGCCTTTGGTCATCGAGGAAACCAGCTGAGGACAATCAGTCGGGAGCGCCGGGCAAGCGCTGCCCATTGATGCTGATCAAGCCAGCCCGCATGACCTTGGCAAAAGAGTAACTCAAACCTTTGCTAGTACCGGAGCCATTCACACTGATGGTCGCCTCTCCGGCTTCCGTTTTCATGGCTCTGACATAAACCCGCAACTTGTCCTGCAAGGCGCCAACGAATACAATTTCATTTTGAAAATCCACTTCCGGCACCTTCTCGGTCGGACGCCAGGCATGCCATAACTCGAGCCAAGACTCCCGGTCATTCACGTAACCTTTTTTCGGCAACGGTATGCTAGGTGCACCATTCGGCAGAAATCCAGTCCATTGCTGGTAAACCCTCATGCTACGGAGCCCTGCGTTCCGTGGAACGCCGGGCTTCAATCCACCGCGAATCACGCCGGGCTTGATATCGCGAATAATCGGAGGCGCAGGCACGGGAGCCGGCACGATGCGTTGCTGAAGCTTTATGTTCGGGACAATCTTTTTAGGAGCAACCTGCACCTTGGGAGGAACTGGTTTTGCAGGCACAGGCTTGGCCCGAACTGCGACCAATGGCTCGCCCGGCTTGACCTGAAGCACTTTCCACATCGATTTCGCGGGCAAGAGGTAAACTTTGGCATGAGGGCGCAGGTCCTTGGTCAAGCCACGCTTGTAGTGAAAGACAAAGTGTGGTTGGTCAGGCATTTTCTCGTTGGGCTCCGTCATGACAGTCAAGCTGTCCTGACCCGAGCCACTCCAACGAAACACAAGAACCTTCTGTTTCTCGAAATCAACTGTCTTGCGCAGTTGAAGCATTTCCTTGCCCTTGCCCAAGAGCTCCTTGAGGTCCTTCCGCTTTTCAATCTGCGTAGGCCTAACGACGCTGCCTTCGCCAAGCTTGAGATCAGGGACTTTTAATCCCTTGAGTTCCTGAAACAGAGCTTTTTCATCATCGACCGCCACAAGCGGTGACAGGAAAGCCAAGCAGGCGCTCAGGATGAAAAATGGAGAAATATATGCTTTGCAGTTGTCCATGTGATTTCCTTTTGTGACTTTTCTAGCGCCTTATGAGGCAAAGTGTCAACCTGAGGTGCATGCAACTCGCTGATGTATTTCCATCGATTCATTCACCTTGCGAATATTCATGCGTCCCGTTTTCGGGTTTGCCATTCATCGACCGGAAAGTGATTTGTGGCTCTGCACCAACACTATATTACCAAACCATGAAACCAACCTTACCGATCATTCTCTGCGTAACTTTGCTCGCGGGATCTTCCCTGTGGGGCAAGGCGCACCTTTTCATACTCTCAGGCCAGTCCAACATGGCGGGGCTCAATCCCAACGTCTCCTTTACCCCAACGGTGAAGAAACTGCTCGCCCCCGATGAGTGCATCGTGGTCAAGAACGCCAAAGGCGGCGAACCCATTCGGCGCTGGTACAAGGCATGGAAGCCCGCCAAGGGAGACGGTCCCAAGGCAGACGGCGCTCTTTACGACAGGCTCATGACCGCGGTCAAGAAAGCCGTCGGTGATAAAAAGTATGACACCGTGACCTTTGTCTGGATGCAGGGCGAACGCGACGCCAAGGAACGCCACGGTGAAGTTTACGAGAAAAGCTTCGCTGGACTGGTCCAGCAACTCAGCGACGATCTCGGGCGCGACGACCTCAACTTCGTGATCGGACGCCTCAGCGACTGCATGAACAAGAACCCCGGCAAGTCCCACTGGATGGAAGTCCGCAAGGCACAGGTCGCCGTGGCGGAAAAAAATCCGCGCGGGGCATGGGTCGACACCGACGACCTCAACGGTCCCAAGGACGGCCTCCACTACAACAAGGAAGGCTACGCCGAACTAGGCAAACGCTTCGCCGAAAAAGCTGTCGAGCTGGTCAAGAAGGGGAAGTGAGCAAAACCTAACTCCAGCTGGCCGAATCCTTTAGATAAAATGGGAGGCAAGCTTAGGCCTGAAAAATGGATGCTATGATTGAGAAGAAAAGTATCGTCATAATCGGAGGGGGATTCGTTGGTATAAATGCGGCCAAAATCCTTGGCAATAGCCATGGCATTAAAGTGACCTTGGTGGACCGAGCAAATCATCATCTTTTCCAACCATTGCTTTATCAGGTTGCCGTAGCAGGATTGAGTCCGGCCGAAATTGCAGTTCCCATAAGGAGCTTGCTGAGTGATTTCGCGAACACCAAGGTCGTTCAGGACGAAATCAATTCGATCAACCTAAAAGAGAAGCTGGCTTGCGGCCATCAGGGAAATTACTCGTACGATTATTTGATCTTGGGAGCGGGGGCCACCCACAATTATTTCGGAAACGAGGCTTGGGAAGAGCATGCGCCCGGGCTCAAGACACTTGCCCAAGCGACCGAAATAAGAAGACGCATAATGATTGCCTTTGAAAAAGCTGAAATAGAAAAAGATCTAAGCGAAAGAAAGAAGTTACTTACCTTTGTGGTCGTTGGTGGCGGGCCGACGGGAGTTGAGCTTGCGGGAGCAATTGGTGAAATGTCCAGGTTCACCTTGGCCCGTGATTTCAGAAGCATCGATCCAAAACTTACTCGTATCATCTTGATAGAGGCCGGTTCGAGAATCCTCCACAGCTTTGATGAGAAATTATCTAGCCGGGCTGCTCGGGATCTTGAAAGTTTAGGTGTGCAAATCTGGACGGAAAGCCCCGTGACTAAACTTACCGAAAACTCGGTCATGGTTGGTAAAGAGAGGATATCTTCGGCTACCGTATTGTGGGCCGCTGGAGTAAAAGGATCAAGGATTGGGGCACAAATGGAGGTAGAGGTCGATCAGCAAAACAGAATCATTGTGGAAAAAGACCTGAGCTTGAAAAATTCTCCAGAGGTATTCGTGGCTGGCGATCAGGCTTACTTTGCAGGAGAAGATGGCAAAGCCTTGCCTGCAATCGCACCAGTAGCCATGCAGCAAGGAAGGCACATAGCCAAAAATATCCTCAACGAGCTAAACTCGAGGCCTCGGATAAATTTCCGCTACAAAGACAAGGGACAAATGGCGACCATTGGACGAAAGAAGGCAATAGCCGAGCTGGGCACTTTGCGGTTCAGCGGCTTCCTTGCATGGATCACTTGGCTTTTCATTCACATTTTTTATCTCAGCGGATTCAAGAACAGGATCATCGTCCTGATTCAGTGGGCCTATAGTTATTTTTCCTTTGCGAGGGGAGCCAGACTCATAATTGATCGTAATTGGCGTTTCTTCAAGAAGACCAAGTGAAACAAGCTTTCAAGCAAGCCAAGCGCTTTAACTAGTCCTTCTCCAACCTCTCGAGGAAGGCTTCGCCGAAAAAGCTGTCGCGCTGGTCAAGAAGGCGAAGTAGCGCCAGAAATAAATTAATGGCAAAATATTCTAAAAGACATTTAAGCGACTATTGACTAGGCAGGCAATCTTGGAAATATTTGGTTGATGGAATTCATTGCCGATTCCCTTAACTTTTCCAATGAAGCCCTTCTATGGATTTTGCTAATCGGTGGCTTTGTTGGCTTGATACTGGTCGTCGCAGTAATTGGATTCTTCTATCTTCCGCTTAGATTATTCTTACGAAATCTGCTTTCCCGGGGCGGTGAAGCAAGCGCTGGAAATGAAGCATCTGCATCCGAGGTGCTTATCAAGGAAAAGAAAAGTGAGCCAATCAATATCTTTAAGCGAGGGTCATGGATTTTGCTTTTAGCCTTTGGAGTTTTAATTTCGCTCCCCTTCCTTATCTACTTAGGACTTAAATTTCTCGTGACCCTCATAATGCTTTAAGCATCCTGCATGAATACTTTTTTAGTTCTTCTTCAATCGGTCGAGGCTTGCTTGTTCGTCCGAATCTCCAATGCGATTAATTTCCATCAAACCAATAGAGCATAGGTGAAATCCATACAGGGTCTCTTATTGATCATCTGCCTAACCGGGACCGCGTGCTCCCAGTCCAACCGTGGTTTGCTTGTGATGCGCTGGATGGAAAAGCCCGTGCACTCGGAAGACATAAAGGATGTTCCCGAAGAAAAACGCTTACATTTTGATAAGGTGGGAGGCTATGACAAGGGCGACGAAGGATTTCCCGACGTCATGCAGTCCTTGCGCGAAGGCGATGTCATTGCTTATCGCATGACGACAAAAGAGTCTAGGGGTGATATTGCAAGAGGTCGCCTGAACAGCGTGGGATACAGATTGCTGGATTACGGGCACCTTGCTATTCTCACCCAGGTCGAAGGGAGCGAATACTTGCGATTGCTGTCGAGCCAATCATTCAAGGGTCCAAACACAGAAGAAGACGTGTGCACTCTGAAGGATCACAGTTTCGACGTTTATCGTTTGAATCGCTGGGACAAGGTAGACTTAGACCGCTTTCACGAATTCGTGCAAAAATCTCAGGAAAAAGCGGGCAACTGGATAGGTTATGACTTTTCCGGCATGTTCGGGGTGTGGAACTCCAATTTGCGCCCCAAGGAAGCCAAAGCCATTGGTCATGATTACATTTGCTCCACCATAGTCGCCGCCGCGCTATACTATTCGGGTGCGGACATGAAAGTATCAGGTCGCGCAGGGTGGCTGGACCTCGTCAGTCCACGGCAGGTGGTCATGAGCCATGGCCACCTTTTTGACATAAACAATGCGGGCCAGAAGGAGTAAGTTAAACTCAAGTTTACCATTCCTCAACGTTTAGCAAAGAGGTGACTGGTCTGTATTTCCTGCCAATTGTTCTTCCGCTTCCTTCATACGAATGATAGCAAAGTCCTTTTCCTTGAGCTCGATATCGAAATCGATGGAATATGGATCCACGCAATCGTTCGTTAGGCCATGACGGTTCATCCACAACTTGGGAGTGCAGGTGCCAAAACCTGCATGAGCTCGAGGGTTTTTCGCACCGGGCACACCTTCACTATAGTGAAACAATGGATTGACCTCATGCAAAAGCCAACTGTCAGCGCAAACTTGGAAAGCCTGTTGCACACTCCATTTACCCGGATTGCAGCCATGATGTAAATTGTCATAGGTTATGGGTATGCCCGTTGGCTTATGTATTAATTCGTGCAATTTGTCGGGGGTCCATAAGCCTTTGTCCTCATTCTCAACCACCAGTCTTGTTTTCACGCTATCTTCGAGGCGCTCGTAGTTTTTTATAAACTCTTTTGCTATTTGTTCGGGATCACCGGAAGATCGGCCAATATGAACGTTAAAGGGATACCAATAGTTGCGACTATCAAGGCCGGCCATGCGATCCATCAGCCAGCCATGGTGTCCCAACTCTCCAATGGTGCGTTCCACCACCTCTGGATTTTCACTGCACAACACATTGAAATGATCCGGATGGAAGCTGATACGAAACTCTCGAGGAGATAAAGTTCCAATCAATTCATGGATTTCGCTGAATTTCGCCTCTATCAAGTCTTGGTTCGGTAAATCAGCTAATCCCACCTTGGCTTTATCAAGATTGAATAGTGGAAATAGGCTACTGCTGATTCGGTAGCCCCATCCGAGATCTTTGGCGTAATGCATTGTCTCCAAGGTAGTGGAGAGATTGGCCAATGCCCGTTCGCCCACAGCCTCAAGCGCGGCAGAACGCTCAAGTTTCTCGAACTGATTGAATCGAAGAGCTCGGTGGCGAAACCCTTGTTCCTTTAGGGACAAACTAATACAGCAAAGATTGTACATTCGAAAGGTGTCGAGTGGCATGAAATAAAAATTTCATGTCCTAGAAAAAGACATGAAGATCATAATAGCGACAGCAGCCTAATTCCCAAACCTGCGTCGTAGGGCTTTACAGGCTGTATTGGCCTAGTTCTTTTTCAACCTATCGAGGAAAGCTTGGCAGGAGAAGGCGACGAACATGGCGAGATCCTTGTCGCCGGGCAGCACGATGACTGGAGACAACTCGGGCGGCCGAATTTTCACGGCCCGCTCGAGAGCTTTTTTCATCTGAGGGGCGGCGGACGCCGCTTTCTTGCCGAGCAATTCTATGGTGCGTGCGGCATGGGTCACGATGATGAGGTTTTCGTGAGCCAAGTCCTTGAGCAGAACGGGGAGGCCGGTCTTTAGGTCGCCATGCGCGGCTAGTGCGTTGGCCGCCTCGATGCGAACGGCGGCTGATGAGTCTTTGAGGGCAGCCTTCAGCTTCTGCAAGGCCTTGGCAGATGGCTTGTCCTTGCGGGCAGCCAGGCCGATGGCTCCCCAGTAGCGGATGCTGGCGTCCTTGGACGAAAGGTTCTTCAGGAAAGCCCCTTCGTTGGCCACGCCGACTTGGGCGGCTGCTTTTTGGGAAGGCCCCACGGGCACTTTGCCCCCTTGGCCCATTTCCCAACCTGAGCTGCCTTCGAACATAGCCCAAGCCTCGCTTTCAGGTAAAAACCCTAGATCCACTGTGCGACGGATGTGCTTCTTGTGCTCCTTGCGGAGGCGCTCCAGCGCTTCCTGATGCTCCTTGGAGCCTGCCAAGTCGTTCAGGTTATGAGGGTCTTTTTGGCAGTCGAACAATTCCTCCACCGGACGGGTGGGGCCCGCAAAATGCCATTGAGCGGCATTCATCTTGTCGGGGCTGGAAAGCCGATAGAACTCGTGGCGTATTTCGCCGCGGTCTGGCCACACGGTGGGCTGGTTGTAGCCGAGGTGCGGCATATAGTTTCTGATATACAGGTAGCGCTCGTCCCGCACCGAGCGGGCGAGATCGCGCACTTCGTCCACCCGGTCGCGGTGTCCGTAGACGTATTGGCGCGGCTTGGCGTTCTTTTCCCCGAGAAAGGGCTGGCCCTGCATCTCCTCGGGAATCGGCGTGCCGGTGAGACTGAGCACGGTGGGGCCGAAGTCAACGAAGGCGACTAGGCGGTCAGAGGTAGTGCCTGGTTTGCTTGGGGCGAGGTGCTGCCATTTCTTGGGGAAACGGATCATGAGGGCGACCCGCATGCCACTCTCCAGCAAGGCCCGTTTGTGGCGAGGCATACCCGACCCGTGGTCCGAATAAAAGAAGACTATGGTGTTTTCGGCTAGTCCATCCTCCTCCAGTTGCTTGAGGATGGCACCCACTTCCTTGTCCATGGCGGTCACGCAATCATGGAAGCGGGCCACGGTGCGCCGAATGACCGGAGTGTCCGGATAATAGGGGGGCAAGGTGATCTTGGCGGGATCATGAATCTCCGAGGTCTTCAATTTGCTTTGCACCTCCTGGAGAAATTTTTGGCGGGGCCAGACCATGGAACGGCTTTGGTGCGAAGTCATCAGATTGAACACCGAAAAAATCGAGGCCTTTTTGTCGGCCCGCTTGCGCCAATGAGCGGTGGCGCTGCTCTCGTTCCACGAACTCTTTATGATGTCCTGATAGTTACCGCTGTTGTAGTCCGTCTTGACGTTGTTCGTGGTGTAATAGCCTTCTTTGCGCAAGAGGGCGGGGAAGCCCTTCATTCGTTCAGGCATGGGGAATCCCGAACGCATTTGCTGGGTGCTGAGCGACGGTGGATAGCAACCCGTTATCAGACAGGAGCGGGAAGGCGAGCAGACCGGGGCGCTGGCGAATGCCTTGGTGTAGCGCACGCTCTCCTTGGCAAAAGCGTCCAAATTGGGCGTAATGGCGTCCTTGTCACCGTAGCACCCGAGGACCGGGCTCATGTCCTCTGCCGTGATCCAGAGAACGTTGGGTCGCTCCTTGGCCAAGCCCACTGAGCAGGGGAGGATGGTAATAAGGAAAAGAAGGTTGCGTATGGTTTTCATGGTCGGGGAAAAGGCATCATGCCTTGCCCAGTCTCTTCGTCGAGCAAACGTTTGCAAGAAAACCTCCTGGCTGATCGAAAGCTTGGATTGACTAGATGACCCGAAAAAAGGAGTCTGCATGGTTTCCCTTTCACCCGTTCAACCCGCATCACCCAATGAATCGTTTGTTTCGCTGTTTGCTCGTTGCCCTGACCTTGGTGGGCTTTCATTTAACTGCTTCGGCCAAGACCAAGCCTAACGTACTGTGGATCTTCCTCGAGGACGTGAGCGGCTGGTTCGGTTGCTACGGAGACACCTTCATCAAGACGCCGAACATTGACGCCTTGGCCAATAGCGGGATCAAGTACGACCGCTTCTACACCACTGCCGGGGTCTGTTCCGCCATGCGGTCGGGCATCGTCACGGGGATGTACCAAACCTCCATCGGAGCTCACAATCACCGCAGTTGCCGCTCCAACTTCCGCGGCAAAGACATGGGCAAGTTCGACGAGAACATTCTTTCAATAAAGACTATCCCCGAGATTATGCGGGCAGCTGGCTACTGGACCTTTAACGAAGGAGGCAAGGACGACTACAATTTCACCTTCGACCCCCAAAAGCTATACAATTACTTGCCGAAAAAAAGAGGGTGGGGGCCCGCCGACCTTGTCGCGGGCAACTGTTGGAAAGGAAAGAAAAAGGATCAGCCATTCTTCGGCCAGGTGCAACTGGGCGGAGGCAAGCTCGGGCGGAGGGCGAACAAAGTGGTGGACCGCTCAAAGGTACCGGTGCCACCCTACTATCCGGACACCGCATTGGTGCGCGAGGAAATTGGACACCACTATGACTGTCTGCTCAAGACCGACGAGCAGGTCGGCCAAGTGATCGCCGCCCTCAAGCGCGACGGGCACTATGACAATACCCTTATAATGCTCTTCAGCGACCACGGCTACAAGTTGCACCGCCACAAGCAATACCTTTACGAGGGCGGCATCCACATGCCCCTGATCGTGGTGGGACCCGGCATAAAGGATGGTCAAGTTATTCAGAAACTGGTCAGCAGCATAGACGTCAGCGCAGCCACCGTGGCAGCCTCGGGAACTCCCGTGCCGGACTACATGGAAGGTCAGGACTTTCTCTCTCCCGACCACACGCCACGCCCCTACGTCATATCAGCCCGCGACCGCTGCGACTATACCATCGAGCATATCCGGGCGGTGGTCACCCCGAAATACAAGTATCTTCGCAACTACCTGACGGACCGTCCCTTCATGCAGCCCAGCTACAAGGATCCGTGGCCCGTTTCCAAGGAATTCAGACGCCTCATGGCGGAGGGCAAGATGAACAAGACCCAACTCGTCTTCTTCGGTGACAACAAAGAGCCGGAGGAGCTCTACGACTTGGCCAAGGATCCCCATGAGATCAACAACTTGGCCAAGGATCCCAAATACAAGAAGGAATTGGCCAAGCACCGCAAGATTCTCGCTCAGTGGATCAAGGAAACTGGCGACAAGGGAGCCAAACCCGAGTCCGACATCGGGTTATTGACCACCCTCAAGCGCTGGGGAGCCAAATGCGTCACCCCCGAGTACGACAAAGTGCGTCATTTGTTGAAACCCGCCGCACCCGCCGAGAAACAGGGGCAAAAGAAGAAAAAGTAAAAGTCTGCCACATTACTTTACCTCTATCCTCCAAAAATGAAACTGCTCCTACCAATCGCTTTTGTTATATTCTTATGCGGGCAGGCTTTCGCCCAAGACACCGCACCCACGCCGATACGCGTCACCGAAGGCCCCATGCTGGGTCGCCCGACCCACGACTCCATGACCATATGGGTTCGCACCGTGCGGCAGGGCGAGGTCGTGGTGTTCTACGGGACCGATGCCAACAAGCTCGACCAAACCGCCACCTTCACCACGCGGGGCCCCGAGCACGACTACACCGGCATGCTGACCATCGACAAGCTCTCGCCCAATACCCGCTACCACTACCGTATAGCCGACCACCAGTTGAGCGGTTCCTTTCGCACCATGCCGCATGCCAAGGATTACAAGAATCCCAAGGGCAACCCCAAGGGATTGTTCAATTTCCGCTTCGAGTTCGCTTGCGGCAACAACCCCAAGGGCGGAGGTGACAGCGTGGGACCGACCCTGCCCGTCTTCGATACCTTGAACGCCCAAGTCCGTGACAAGATAAACTTCGCCATCCTGAACGGCGACTGGCTCTACGAAACACGCCGCGACTACCCTCCGCAGCAGTGGCTCCATCAAGTTGGCCTGTCGAAGGCCAATGCCCCTGCCATCGTGCGCCACGCTCCCACCGTGGTCGGTGTCTGGCAAAACTACAAGGATCTGATGCACCGCGGCCGCAACCTCGCCGAGTGGCACCGCCACGTGCCGACTTATTTCACTGCCGACGACCATGAGTTGATAAACGACATCTACGGAGCCGGAGAAATCGGATACGTCAACCGCCGGGCCGTCTTCCGGGACATAGGCACAAGGGCCTGGTTCGACTACTTGGCATGGGCCAATCCCACCGAGCACGATGCCCCTGCTCATTTTGGCTCCGCTCAGTTCGAAAAAGGATCCGACGTACTGGAGGACCCCGACGCAGATTTCACCAGCCTGCCTCTCGACGAAATGGCCAACCTCCACGTGCACTGGGGCACACCCACGGCAGGAGTGCCCGACTCCAAGCTGGACGCCCAACCCGGCAACCCCAACGCCGCAGTCTATGAAATCGCGAAGGTCCTTGGTCCGACCAAGCTTCAGGTAAAGCCGTCGGCCAAGGCCACCGGCAAGGCGTCGTATTCCATCGGGCGTCGCTGCTACGGGAAGTTCACCGTATCCAATTGTGATTTCTTTCTTCTCGACACACGCACCCACCGCAACCTGCATAACGTCGACAAACCGGACAACCCCACCGCCACCATGATAGGCAAAGACCAACTGAAGTGGCTCAAGGACGGCATACGCAAGAGCAAGGCCGACTTCATATTCGTCGTTTCCTCGGTCAACTTCATGGTGCCCCACGTCGGTAGCGGAGGAGGCAATGACAAGCAGGCCACGATCAAGAAGGACGATGCCTGGACCGTCTTCCTAAAGGAGCGCGAGGAACTAATTGAGTTCTGGGACAACCTCGACAAGGCGGTGTTCGTCCTCACAGGGGATTTGCACAATAGTTTCGCGATCAAAATAACCGACAACGTATGGGAATTCGCCAGTGGCCCCCACAACTCCATCAACCACGCCCCCATGAAGGACGAGGGAGGCCGTCCCTCAAACGGCAAGTTCAAGTACGGCCCGCGCGCCTGCGACATACGCTGGTCGAGCTACGCCATGACGGACATCCCGCGTGGTAACCGCACTTTCCCGCATTATTGCGTCGTGCAGGTGAACAACGTATTCAACAACCCCGTGGAGCGCGACGGTGAACGTTGGTTCGCCTTCCCGCACCCGCAAGTCATCTTCCAGTTTCACGATGCCTTAACCGGTGAGCTCCGCTACTCGGAGACCATCGTGCTGGGCTTGGACTGAGAAACAAACCTCCTACTGCAACGGCACGATGGGGGTATCCCATCCCGCCATGTCGCTCGGCTTCGTGCCTCCCTTGCGGCGGCCCTTGCCTCGGGCCCAAGTGCCGTTGAAGGGTCCCACGAAATCCACCTTGAGGTCCGGCTTGATGGCATCCTCCAAGCCTGCCGCCCAAATGCATCCGTTGATCAGGAGGCGGCGGTAGCCGTCGCTTTCAATGTCATTGGATGCCCCGTAGGTGCTGGTGAATACACGGCCCTTTGTCTTGCCGTCCTCGCCGACGTAGTGGCGCGTCCAAGCGCCCGGCACTGGCTTGCGGGATTCGTCATCGGGTGAATCGGGCGACATTCCCTTGAGGGGCTGGGCCATGGCCAATGCAGTGTAAGGCTTCAAGGGATTCGCATTGTAGCCGCCGCATTGGGCCCACATGTCCTTCACGCCGCGTAAAATGGGGTGCTTGGCCTGTTCGGGCACAATGTCAAGGCGGGTGCTTGAACGATGGTTGCCTCCGTAGTGGCCGGCCCATTTTTCGCCCAGCACTTGGCGGCCAAAACCATCCTTGTAGTCGTCGCCACCATAGCCGTTGTTGTATTTCGCATAAGGACTGTCCTTGGGTATCTTGTTGAACCCGTGGGTCGCGGTGCGCAGACCGACGATGGGACCGGCCCGGTCCAAATAGTCAACGAAGTGCTTCATCTGATCCTCGGGCCAGTTCTGGAAGCGGGTGAAGATCACCATGAGGTCGGCCTTCGCCAGTTCCTCTATGCCGGGCACGTTGTTGGCTCCCGGCTGGATTTCGCCTTTGGCGTTCACTCCGAACACGACGGAGCACTTGAAGCCATGGTGCTTGGCCAAGATGCGGGCGAGGGCGGGCAAAGTCTCCTCCGAGCGGTATTCATGGTCGCTCGCGATGAAGACCAGGTGCTTGCCTTTGCCGAGGCCTTCCTTGCCTTCGTAGACAAGCGGGGCTCCTGCGAAACCGTTGATCATGGGTGTAAAAAGAAGGGTCAGGATAAGGATCGTTTTGTGGTACATGAGGCAAACCCTAGGCAGTGTCTTTGGCTTGGCAAGGCTTAGGGGCATAATTTGAAGAGATAAAGTTCCTGCTTGGCTCACTTCTTCTTGCCCTCCTGCCTTGTGCCTTCAGCATTCCTCTTCATGCGCAAAACCATTTCCCTGATCTTGTTCGCTTTGCTTTCCTGCGGGGCGCAACTTTCAGCCAAGCCCAACGTAGTGGTTTTTCTGACCGACGACCAAGGCTGGGGCGATCTTAGCTTGAACGGCAACGTCGACCTGTCCACGCCCAACGTTGATTCACTGGCGAAGGACGGTGCCAGTTTCGACAGTTTCTACGTTTGCCCGGTCTGCTCACCCACCCGGGCCGAGTTTCTCACCGGCCGCTACCACCCACGAAGCGGTGTATACAGCACCTCGGCGGGCGGCGAGCGACTGGACCTCGACGAAACAACCATAGCCGATGTATTCAAGTCTGCCGGCTACCGTACCGGAGCCTTTGGCAAATGGCACAATGGCATGCAGTTCCCTTACCACCCAAATGGGCGTGGCTTCGATGAGTACTATGGATTCTGCTCCGGACACTGGGGCGACTACTTCAGCCCGCCCCTCGAGCGAAACGGCAAACTGGTTCAAGGAAAAGGCTTTTGCATCGACGACTTCACCAACGAGGCCATCGGCTTCATCGAGAAAAGCGTACAGGCGAAAAAACCGTTCTTCGCATACTTGCCCTACAATACGCCGCATTCGCCGATGCAGGTGCCCGACCGCTTCTGGGAGAAGTTCAAGGACAAGGAACTAAAGATGCATAACCGCGAACCCCACAAGGAGAACCGTCTCCACCAGCTCTGCGCCCTCGCAATGTGCGAGAACATCGACTGGAACGTCGGACGCCTGCTCGCTAAACTGGACAAGCTCAAGGTGACCGACGATACCATTGTCCTCTTCTTTCATGACAACGGGCCCAATGGCGCCCGCTGGAACGGGGACATGCGGGGACGCAAAGGCTCGACCGACGAAGGAGGCGTGCGCTCCCCCTTGCTGGTCCGCTGGCCCAACGGGATCAAGGCAGGCACCCAGGTTCCCCAAATCGCCGCCGCCATCGACCTTTTGCCCACCTTGGCCGAACTCTGCGACATACCCGCGAAGACAGCCAAGAAACTCGATGGCATCAGTCTGAAGCCACTCCTCAGCGGAAATGAGCAAGGCTGGCCCGAACGCATTCTGATTTCCCACTGGAAAGGCCGGACAAGCGCCCGCAACCAACGCTTCCGCCTGGACAACAAGGGAAAGCTCTACGACATACCCGAGGATCCCGGACAACGCGTCGAGGTCGGCAAGAAGCATCCCAAGGCAAATGCGGAACTTCTCGCCGCGGTGAAAAGGTTCGACGCCGAGGTGGCTTCCGAACTGGGCACCGATGACCGCCCCTTTGTTATAGCTCATCCCGGATCCAAGAGGACCCAAATCCCCGCCCGCGACGCCACCGCCCACGGTGGCCTCAAACGATCCAACAAGTTCCCCAATTGCTCCTTCTTCAGCAACTGGACCAAGACCGAGGATAAATTGACTTGGGAAGCCGAGGTGGGAGCGACCGGCAAATACTTGGTCGAAATGTGGTACGCCTGCCCGAAGAAGGACGTCGGTTCCGTAATCCAACTGTCCTTCAACGAGGCCAAGGTGCAGGCCAAGGTAACCAAGCCCAACGATCCGCCGCTGCGAGGCATGGAAAACGATCGCTCGCCCCGCACCGAGTCCTACGTCAAGGCCTTCAAGCCCATGAAGCTAGGCGTGATCGAGCTCGAGAAAGGGAAGGGCACGCTCACCTTGCAGGCCCTGAAGATACCCGGGGAACAGGCCCTGGAATTCCGCCTTATCATGCTCACCCGAGTGGATGGGTAAAGGGATCCAAATGAACTGTACCCGATCAGCCCTTTGCTTGTTTTTCTTCGGGTTTTGGAGCATCGCCCAAGGCGCACCCGAGTGGATTTGGACAAAGGATGGGCGGAAGGCCCAAACAAGTGCCGAGTTCACGCAAGGCGCGCCGATTGCAGACCATCCGAGGTCAGCCCGTCTTCGGGCCATTGCAGACGGCGCCTCGCTCACTATCCGAATCAATGGCCAAACCGTGGATCACGCGCCGGCCCACGGACCACTGGCTGACCGGGAAGTCAGTTCGCTTTTGAAGAAGGGAGACAACCTGATCTCGCTTATTGCGGTCTCCGTAAACGATGCCCCCGCAGTCGCCCTCCAGTTGGACTGGATCGATGCATCGGGCAACAAAGGGTCCGTCTTCACGAACAAGAACTGGAATGCCCATGGAGACACCATCTCCTTTGGCACCCTCGCCAACGCGCCATGGTGGAACCTGCCACCCCTGACCTTGGATTCGCTGGACGACTACACCCAATGGAAACGAGCCTCCAATGCGGAAAAAGGGACCGACCCCTCGACTTTCCAAACATTGCCCGGCTACGAGGTCGACCTGCTGCGCTCGGCCGGCAAGGACGAGAGCTCCTGGGTCAGTCTCGCCTTCGATCCAGAGGGCAGAGTAACCATCGGGCGCGAGGACAAGGGCCTGTTGCGGTTCAGTTTTTCCAAGGACGGCAAAAAGATCACTCAAGCGGAGACCATCGAGGACAGCTTGAAGGAGTGCCGTGGCTTGCTCTATGCCCACGGCGCCCTCTACGCCAACGCCAACAACACAAAGGCCATGTATCGGCTGCGGGACACGAACGGCGACGGCAAGTTCGACGAGGTGAAATCATTGTACGCCTCGGAGGGCGNGGTGGGGCACGGCCGCAACGACTTGGCCTTGGGCCCCGATGGCAAAGTCTACGCCATACAAGGAGACTCCGTCCGCATTCCCGCCGACCTTGCCAACCGCACCTCGCCGCTCAGGCGCGAACGCGTTCCATACAGACCGAACGAAGGGCATGTCCTCCGAATGGACAAGGATGGCAAGAAAATCGAGTTGTTCTGCGGCGGCCTGCGCAACCCCTATGGCATTGCCTTCAACCGGCATGGAGAAGCCTTCACCTATGATGCCGACGCCGAGAACGACATGGGCACGCCGTGGTATCGCGCGACCAAAGTGAAGCACTTGACCAGCGGAGCTGATTTCGGATGGCGGGCCGTCACCGGTAGTTGGCCGCCTTATTACCCCGATCACCCCGACAATGCTCAAGCCAGCGTCCATATCGGCAAAGGATCGCCCACCTCCGTNAAATTCGGATACCAAAGCAANTTNCCNCACGCNTACCAAGAAGCTCTCTACGTTCTCGACTGGACCTACGGNCGCATCTTGGCGGTTCATCTACTGGAACGCGGGGCAGGCTATATCGGGGTGCCCGAGGTCTTTCTGCGGGGGCGTCCGCTCAACGTCACCGACTTGGGCTTTGGTCCGGATGGCGCCATGTATTTCGTGACCGGCGGACGGAGAACCCAAAGCGCCCTCTACCGGGTACGTTACGTTGGACCAAAGAAAAAACCACCTGCTGCCACGGTTCAGCAAACCGCCCGCTCCAAACTGGCAAACAAGGCGAGAACCCTTCGCCGCAAGTTGGAATTCCTCCACGGCAAGACAAGCCAAGAGATCGACGACGACCTACTTGGTGATGGCTCCGCCGGAAAGTTGGTCTCGCTTTGGCCTCACTTGGGCAGCGCCGACCCGCGCATTCGCTATGCCGCCCGCATCGNGCTGGAACATCAACCCTTGGAACGCTGGCGGCACACAACCTTGACCGGAAGTGGTGACCCCTTGGCCATGCTGACGGGTTGGACCGCCTTGCTTCATGCCGACGCCAAGCAATCGGCCAAGGTTTTGCCACAGTTGGCCAAGCTGAAGCTGAAAGGGCTGAGCCCAGACCTGATCCTCCAAGCAGTCCACCTCTACTCCTTTTGCCTTTCCGAAGCCGATAGCCCCACGAAAAAAGCCGTTCTCGCTCAACTACGCCCGCTATATCCAAATCAATCGGCCAAGCTCAACTGGGCCCTTGCTCCGCTTCTGATCGAGCTAAATCCCAAACAAACGGTCGCCCAGACCATGCAGTTGCTGAAAACAAGCGAAAACCCCATCCAGACGGTCCATTACCTCTATCAATTGCGGAATGCCGAGTCGGGCTGGACAAAAGCTCTTCGTGAGAGCTACTTCCGCAAGATCGGCGAAGCCACCGGTTACGTCGGCGATAGCCGTGGCCTGCCGAGAAGCTTGGGCAGAATAAAGAAAGATGCCTTGGCCACGGTGCCCGCGGAGGATAAGAAGCACTACGAGGCCTTGGCCGGCAGCAAAAGAAAAATGCCTCCTTTGCCCGACTTCACGGACCGTAAGTTCGTTCGGAACTGGAAAAGCTCGGATTTCGCCAAGGATCTCGCCTTTCGCCGCGAGGAACGCTCGTTGAAAAAGGGGAAGCAAATGTACGCCGTGGCCTTGTGCAGCCGATGCCATAGCTTTCAGGGAGAAGGCTTTCCCGTTGGCCCCGACCTTTCTGGTGTGGCCAGCCGCCTGGGACGAAAGGATTTGCTCCAAGCCATTGTCGCGCCTTCCGAATCCATTGCCCAAAACTACCGAAGCGACCTCTTGGAACTAACTGGTGGACGCACCTTTGTCGGCCAAATCATACCGACCCTGGATTACCGGGCACCTCACCTTTTACTGGCGGAGAATCCGCTGCAGCCCGATCAGACAAAGAAAATACCGAAGGTGGAAGTGGTGAACCGCAAGCGCTCGGATCAGTCCATCATGCCGTCCGGTTTGCTCAACAATCTCACCAAGGAGGAAATCCTAGACCTCCTGGCTTACTTGGAAAGCACGCCCGACTAAGCGAGAACTTCCTTCATTTCNCCGGTNCTGTCGGCGAAGGAATCGGCCTTGGNCCCCAAACTCTTCTGCATCGTGACGAACAAGTTGGCCAGAGGTACGTCCTGGTCGAACTTGAGGTACTGCCCGTGCTTGTAGCCCAAGTTCTTTCCTCCAGCCAGAATCAGCGGGTAGTTGTTGTTGTTATGAGTCTTGCTGTTGCTGCTGCCGTAAAAGAGACAGGTGTTGTCCAACACGGTGCCATCACCTTCCTTCATTTCGCTCAAGCGCTTCATCAAGTAAGCTAGGCATTCGGTTTGGTAACGGTCCCATTTGCCGCGATTTTCGGCTCCCGCGCCCTTGCCGGCTCCATGAGCCAAGCCATGAGCCTCCTTNGGGAAACCGAGAAGGAGAGGGAACTTGTTGGCAATCGATATCGCTCCGTGCATGCTGGCCAACTGGTAGGTGACGAAACGGGTGGAATCGGTCTGGAAGGCGAGCGCGATCAAGTCGAGCATGGTATGGATCAGCTTGCCCGGCGTCTCGTTGTCCGCATCCAAGCTGAGGCCCTCTGCATTCACCTTGGGGCGCGGAACGTCGAGCCATTGGGCCGAGCGCTCGACGTCCTGTTCGATCTCACGTACCGAGGTAAGGTACTGGTCGAGCTTTCCTTGATCCGCCTTACCGAGTTTGCGGTGGAGGCTATTGGCTTCGTCGAGCAACAAGTCGAGGTGACTTCCGGTTCGGGTGAAGCCGTTTCTCTGGGCGTCGATGGAGTCGCCCTTCAATCCAAAAAGTCGCTCAAAGACGTAGGCCGGCCGATTCAGGGATGGGATCGGTTGGCCACTGCGTGAATAGGACAAGGTATTTGCCCGGGTCGGCATGCCCACGCCGCCATCCGAGGAAAGAACCAAACTAGTAAAGCGTGTGGTGGCTCCTAACCTGTGCGAACGGGCCATGAACTGGTCCAGGGAAATGGAGTTCTTCAAGCCGGTCGTGGCCAAGCTCAACTCCTCGCCGGTGAGGAAGGTGTCTCCACTGTCGTGGCCGCCGATTCGCCTTACCTTGGGATGAGAAAGCCCACCCAACACGGTGACTTGGTCTCGCATGGGCTCGAGAGGGTCGAGCGACTTGCTGAAGGTGAAGTCCTTCCCTTCGCCTTTCGGGAACCAGTGCCATTGCCCGTATTCGCCATCTTGACTGGGCAAGCTGACGCCATAAGGAAAGTAAATGGAACAGAACCGCTTCGGTGGAACGGTGGCCCGCGGGCCCGCAAACGACTCCATCCAAGGCAAGGCCAAGGAGATGCCAGCCGCCTTTAGCATGGTCCTGCGATTCATTTGAAATGGCTTGTTCTGCATAAAGTCTGCCCTCACTTACTCTTGTAACATGGAAGGTTTTGGCGTTTACCGCGACAAAAAAGGTGGACTCTTGGTGATATTCTCCATCAGGGCGGGCAAGCGATAACCGTTCTCGGCGAAGGACTTGCTCAATTCCTCGACCAAAGGCTGGTCTTTTAGCTCCAAGTCACGCCCCAAGGCATAGATGAGCATTTTGGAGACCATGGCATGGGCGAATTGGTCGCGCCTTTGCGTAAGGAGATATTTCTGTAGGTCAGCCAAACCGGTTACGGCATGCTTACCCGGCAATACCGCGTCGGAAGCGACCGGTTTCTTTTGGGTAGCCGTCTTTTCCCTCGGTAAGCCGATGGCGTCATAGCGCTCCAAGGCGATGCCCCAAGGGTCTATGCCGCGGTGACATTCGGCGCAGGCAGCCTTTTCGCTATGGACCTTGAGTTGTTCCCGAACGGAAAGTTTTTCGAAATTCGGCACGCTCTTGGCTAATTCGGGAATGTCGGGGGGAGGGGGATTGGGCGGATCGTGCAGAAGATGCTCCCGAATCCAAACGGCCCGTTTGATCGGGTGCGAATCCGCTCCGTCCGAGCCAGCCAAGAGGGTGGACGCATGCCCAAGCAGACCGCCTGGGCGGTTCGTGCCCTTGAGGGACACCCGCTCGAAAAACTGGGATCTCGGTCCACTCAATCCATAGTGCTTGGCCAAGGTGGCGTTCAGCATGGTGAAATCGGCATCCAGAAATTGGAGAGCCGAGCTGTTACTGCGCAGAATTTCCCGAAAGAAGGCTTGGGTCTCGCCCACCATGTCCGGCTTCAGGCGGTCATCGAAATCCTTGTAATATTGCGGGTTGATGGCAACCCGGTCGACTCCCTCCAAATCGAGCCACTGCATGCTGAACTGGTCGGCAAAGCGATCGGCCTTTTCATCGGCCAGCAGACGCTTGAATTGTTGGGCAAGCACCTTGGCGTCCAACAAGCGACCGGAATCCGCCAAGGCCGAAAGTTCCTCGTCCGGCATCGAGCTCCAGAGAAAATAGGAAAGCCGGGCGGCCAACTCATGGGCGTTCAGCTTTCTTGGTTTGTCCGAGCTTAAAGGTTCGCTAAGGTAGAGGAAGTGGGAGGACGCCAAGGCGGCTGACAGGGTTTCCTTGAGAGCCGAGACGGCAGTGTCCGATTGCTTNCTCATCGTCTCGAAGTGGGCTTGCCAAGTATTGACCTCTTCCTCGGCGACCGGCCGCCTCCAGGCCCGTCTGAGGAAGCGGCTCAATATATCCTTAACCGCCCCTGCATCGGACAACTTCTCTCCTTCGTGAATGATTCTTCGATGGAGCGGGGGAGGCCAAGACGGGTAATCGTTGCGGACGAACTCGACGGACTCGATGATAATACGGGGGAAATCCGGGTCCTCGGGGTATAGCTTGACCTTCTTTTTCCTGATCCTCGGCTGTGGTTTTCGGGCCTCCAGGGAGAAGAGCTTTGTGGTCAGGGAAATCCAATTGGAGTCGATGAATCGATATTTGTCCACCAAGTCCTGCCTCTGTTTTTCGCCGAGGGACTCGACACCACCCAAAGCTTCCAAGGCCCCGAACAGGTTGATTAATGCCATGCTGCTCGAGTGGCCATCGAGTTGGGGAGGAAGGAGTGAAGTGGAAATGGAAAACCTAGGCCTACCAATGACATGGCTTGCATTCTTGTTCAGGTAGTCCAGCTCAAGAGTGAATTCCATGCCATCCTTGTGCTCGACGGCTTCGGCAAACTCGAAGAGACAGGCATGGTCCTGACCAACTCGGTTGGCCGAGCCCCATCCGGTATCGCGAGGATTGTCGTCAATCGCCAAGGCCGCGGAGAATTTCTTGTTGTCTTGAAGCAAGGTGTTTCGGGGATTGATCAAATTGACTGGCTTACCTTTGCCTTGGGCGCCAATTGGCTTGGCAAAGACACGCAGCTCGCTGAGGACAAAATTGCCGTTACCGGCTCGCCCCGGGCCTTTTTTCTTTAGCGACTTGTCCGCGAGGGCCTCGATTCGGATAGCTCGGACACTGGGCAATTCCACCTTGGCCGTCACCACCCATCTGTCCGTTTTGGGGTTCTGACCAGATAGAAGAAAGGAACCGTCTTGCTGGGGCACGAAAGTTGCGCCCTCGAGGGATTTTGGCTCGGCGTGACCGAGGGTCACCCAAGCAGGCGGAGCGGGAGGTTTTGACGGGAGCTTCTGCAACCATTGGTCGAAGCGGCCGGGAAGTTCTTCCTTTTCAAAAAGTTCGCGTTTAGCAACCAGAGCGGCTCGATCCTTCTCCCATTTTTCCACTTTGACCCTAGTGCCCTCCGGATTGAGCTCCTCCTCGATCTCCTTGTTGATCGCCTCGGGTGGGTCCTCGCCATCGAACAGGGCGTTTTGCAAGGCAATGATTCCGCTCAATTTGTCATCCGGCACACGCGCCTCGGGTTGTGGAAAGAATTCAGGCCATCCCGAAATGTCATAATACTGCGGAGTGTTCGAAGTAACCGCAATTTCCCCGGCGTCGCCCATTATGTTGAGAGTCAGCCCGGGAACGAAATACCCATATTGAGCATACAGAATGGGTGCAGGCTGACCGGGCTTCCTATCCGTCGACGCCTTCACCCGAATGCTGAACTTACCGGTCCGCGGCAGGCCCTTGAAGGAGCCATGCCAAAAGTTCACCCTGCCCAGGCGATCCGAGGAGTCACCGGTGAACCGCCTGCTGTTGGGGCCTCTCATGCGACCAGTGTTTCGATTGATTTGGGTGACTTCCTTTTTTCTCTGCTCACCCTCCACCAAGATAAAGTCCATGGCTTTCCGCGCGGTATTCAGATAGTTTTCGATTTGCAGGGCAGTCATGCCCAAGGACGCGCCGTTGTTCTTGAAGCCCTCGGAGGATCGGGCATCGGACGGTAGGTTTTCGCTGTAACCCATTTCGAAGCCCAATAGATCCGTCATGGTGTGTTGGTACTCTGCCCGGTTGAGACGCCGAAGCACCGCTTGCCCGCCGAGTCCTTGACGAGCCTTGGCCGCCCGCTTCAATTCGGTGTTCAGCCACTGCGTGAGCGTGGTGCGTTCCGCGGGGGTGAGTTGTGGTTCATCCTCCGGAGGCATTTCCCCGAGGTTCACTTGGTTCAGTGCATCATGCCAGGTTTCGCCCCCAATGCCCTTCACCATGTCGGGATCCAATTGATCCAGCCGCAACTTGCCCTTCTGTTTCTCCGGACCGTGACAGCCGAAGCATCGCTCGGCCAAGATAGGCCGGACCTTGTCCTCGAACGCCTTCTGGTCAGCAACCGCCAACGGGCCAAACACCAAGGTGCTTGAGGATAACAGTACGATCAATCGGCCGGAAATTCCCATCTTGAATCATGAGACTCTAAGCGGGAAAGCCGTGCCGGTCACGCAGGAAAAGATGTTTTGCACGCAATTTTTGATGAATGCGTCAAAGCTCGTCGGCGATATCTTCCAAGGGATAGGTCCAAATTTCTGAAAGAGTGGGGTGATACCAGTCTGCCTTGATCAAATCCCTGACGTCGACCCGCAGGGAAACCGCAATCGACAAGGCCTGAATGAGTTCACCGGCGTCCTTGCCCACGCATTCTGCTCCAAGTACCCGTCCACTCGACTTCTCCGCAAGTACCTTCACGTGTCCCCGCATGGCATTCATCAAGATAGACTTGCCGTGATCGTCAAAAGGATAGGAGGCCGTGAGGAAAGAAACGTTGCGGGCCTGCAACTCGTCTTCGGTCAAACCAACGAAGGCAATTTGCGGATCAGTGAAGACCACCTTGAGCAAGGCATCGTATCCCAAGGCGTTGGTTGCTTGGCCAAATGCATGGGATGCGGCGGTCTCGCCTTGTCGGATTGCAACGTGCACGATTTCGTGGGGTCCGGCGCAATCACCGGCGGCATAGATGCGCGGGTTGGTGGTTTGTTGGCAACCATCCGTTTGGAGATGACCAGTTGGCAAAAGTTTCACTTTGGCCGCCTCCAGACCAAGGCCTTTCGTTGCCGGCTTCCGCCCGAGGGCATTGAATAGATGGGCCGCCTTTCGTTCGACGATGGAGCCTTCGTGCTGGAAACGCACCGATACACCGCCGTCGGTCTCCACGACTTGCTCCAACCGGGTGTCTGTGAACACCTCGATTCCTTCGTCGCGAAACGCCTGCTCCACGCAAAGAGACGCTTCCTCGGAGAATTCCTTGAGTATTCTCGGGCTTCTTTNTAANAAGGGTCACCTTTGTTCCCACACGAGCAAGGAACTGAGCCAGTTCGCATGCCACAACGCCACCACCCAAGGTGATGACGGACTCGGGAATTTCGTCTAGTTCAAGCACTTCGTCACTGGTCCAGAAAGAGGTTTCACCTAAGCCAGATACCTCGGGCGAGGAGCTCACCGATCCCGTGGCCACCAGAAAGGCCTCCGCCACCAGCACCGTGCCGTCCGTCAGCTGGATCGAGCCCTCGTCGCGAAACCGGGCCTTTTGACGAAACAAAGTGAAGCGGTCGGACTCCAGTTGTGCTTGGCGATACTCGGCAAATTCCGCAATCACTTCTTGCTTCCGCCGCTGCATGGCGGCCAAGTCCGCTTTCGCATTGTCCGCGGTGAAGCCAAAGATTTCACCGCTTTGAGCCAAATGCAGGGCTTCAGCTGAATAAATCAAAGTCTTCGACGGCATGCAGCCGCGGAGAATGCACAGCCCGCCCAATTCCTTGGCGCCATCGACAATGGCCACTTTTTTGCCGAGATCGGCGGCCGTGCGGGCGGCTGCGTAGCCAGCGCTGCCTCCACCGATGACCACGAAATCAAAGCGCATGGTGGGATTTGGTTGAGTTGACGGCGTTTCCTGCATTGTAAAAAGTCATGCTACTCTTTTCGGCTCCCCGCATGAAGCGTTTTTTCTCATTGGGCTTGATCAGCTTACTTTTGCCGTGCTTGACCATGGCCCAGACGGAGGCACCCCAAGGGCTAATTTCAGAGGCTTGGATGGAAGTCAGAATGTTCAATGCAAAAGTGGGATACTCTCACACCACACTGCGCCGTGACGGCGACGTTGTGCACACGCGCACGGAAACGACCATGATCATCAACCGGGCGGGTGCCGACGTCACGATGAAGTCGATCGAGTCCAGTCGCGAAACCATCGGAGGCAAGCCACTTGGCTTCTTCACCTCGATGGACTTGGGCAGTGCTCCGGTCCGCAAGAAAGGAGTCTTCGCGGATGGGAAGATACGGGTCACGGCCAAACAATTCGGGCGCGAGAAAGTAACCGAATACAACCTCGACCAGAGAGGGATCATGAGCTGGGGGTTGGAACTTCTTTCGAGAACAAAAGGAAACGCCAAGGGCACGAAGTACGAAGCCTGGATGTATTCCCCTGAATTTGGCATGGATGCGCCCACCAAGGTCACGGTGGAGTCTCACGGCGAGGAACAGTTTGAATTAAAGGGAAAAACAATGAAGGGCACCAAGCTGGTATCGACGATGCACTCGGAAGCAGGTGAAGTTCCCATTGCCACTTGGCTGGGCGAAGATGGCAGGCCGCTGCGCGTGACTATGCAAATGGCGGGAATACCCATTGAAATGATAGCAACCGACCGAGCTTTGGCCAAAGCCGAGTTCCAGCCCACCGATCTATTCACCCAAAGTTTGCTGTCGATTGAGACAGAGATACCCGGCGACGCAAACAGCGTGGTCTACAGGATGCTGCCAAAGAAAGACAAGCAACTCGATCTGCAGCCGGAGAAGAATGACTTCCAACAGGTTCGCTCCCTAGGCGAAGGAGGGGTCGAAGTCACCGTGAAACGGGCTCGCCACGCCGACCTGCTCAAGGCCAAGGGGCATTCCGGCGGGCTTGCCTTCGAATACAAGAAAGCAAACGTCATGATTGATTCGGATGACCCCTTGGTCCAACGCTTGGCCAAAGGAGCCACGCAAGGATCTCGCAACGTATTCGACATGGCCCATCGCCTGCGACATTTCGTTTCCCATTACGTACGGGTGAAGAACTTGGAGGTGGGCTTTGCCACCGCCAGCGAAGTCGCCCGGAGCAGGGAAGGGGACTGCAGCGAACATGCAGTCCTCCTAGCTGCCATGGGTCGGGCCGCCGGGCTTCCCAGTCGGGTGGTGGCCGGCTTGGTCTACGTTCCGGAACTGGCAGGCAAAAAGAATGTCATGGGCTATCACTTGTGGACCCAGTTTCACTTGCGCGGAAGGTGGGTGGACTTCGACGCCGCCCTTGGCGAAAGCGAGTGCGCCCCGACCCGTATTTGCCTAATGACCTCCTCCCTGGAAGATTCCTCGCTGACCGAGCTCGGGCTCGCCTTGCTCGACTACATCGGGCAGGTGGAGATCAAGGTCACAAAAGTGGAGTAGACCGAATCAATCGGCATGGGTTTCGTTCGCCACCCGGCGAGCGACTTCCTCGCCGTGCAACAAGCGCACGCAGGCTAGGCCAAAGGCAAAGGCGGTGCCAGCCCCCCTCGAGGTGATCAAGGGAAGATCCTCGACTACTGCAATATCTTGCATCTCGGGCAATTCGTCGGAGACGGCTTCATGAGCAGTGTGAGCTTTCCCATCGAGTATGCCAGCATCCTTTAGCAGCAGGGGCGCCGCGCAGATAGCTGAAACCGGCAAGCCAGCCTCGACCCGGGAACTCACCAGCCCAAGCAAGCGGGTATCCTCTCTCAAGGTGAACACACCCGGACCACCAGGCAAAAGGAGAAGATCGTACTCGTTTTCCAGACAGGCATCGAGCAAGGCATCTGCCCGCAACACGATCTCGGTCTTGCCCGTTAAGTCGAGNGAACCNGAGGCGGAGGCAATGGTCACTTCGGTACCGGCCCGTCGCAAAAGGTCGATCGGCGTGACAGCCTCGATTTCCTCGAAACCGTTGGTCATGACGACAAGGGCAGTTTTATTCATGGTGAATTTTCCTTGGAAACGGGCAGCGAATCGGCAAACGAACGAATGGCATTAAAATAAGTGGTTCCCCCAACGTATCTAACGTCATTGTGAGAGGCATCGGACAGGGGGAGGAAAGTCTTTGGCTCCGGAGCGAGCTGGTGAAGGCGTTGCCCATGCCAAAAAGGAACCACTTCGTCACGCTCGCCATGAATGATCAAGGAAGGGCAATTAATCTTTGGTATTTTCTCCAGATTCCGAAACCGGTCGAAAGGAAAGAAAGTGACCTTTGTCATGACCCGAAAAGCGCTCACGAATGAACTTTCCAGGATAACACCGCCAACCGGATGCCTCGAAGCCAGCTCCACACTGGGCGCTCCTCCAAGCGAACGACCGTGGGCCACAATGGTGGACGGGGCGATGTTACGTTCCTCGACCAAATAATGGTAGGCTGCAAAGATAGCCTCGTTGCAACTGTCCTCGGACGGAGTGCCTTCGCTCAACCCATAGCCCGGATAATCATAGGCGAAAACATTGAAACCGAGATCCCTCAGTTCCTCGAGGAATTCCTGTGCATATCCTATGTCTTCCCCGTTGCCATGACTGAAAAGCAAAGTGAACTTGGCCTCCGAATTCTCCAGAAATATCCCTGCCACCGCCAAGCCGTCCTTTGTCCGCAAGGTCACTGTAGGGTAGGAATCATCATAGGAAGAGGCGGGCGCAGGAAACATCATGGGCCGAGCCACGACCAAGGCAAGCAGGCAAAGGACAAGGTATAGCAGGGCTATTGCCACGACGAACTGGAGGGCTGGATGTAATTGCTGAAATTGGATTGTCATCAATGCCGCTTTCTCTAAGCTATTAGGTTTGGAATCAAGAACGGAAGCTATTCCTCGATCCCCGAAACTCTATCCTGAAATGAAGATTTGCTGCATAGGCGCCGGCTACGTCGGTGGTCCCACCATGGCCATGATCGCCGACAAATGCGAGGAGATCACCGTCACAGTAGTCGACCTCAACGCGGAACGAGTGGCGGCATGGAACTCCGAGAATCTTCCTGTTTTCGAGCCGGGACTGACCGAGATTGTACTCCGCCGGCGTGGCAAGAACTTGTTCTTCACCACCGAGGTGGACGATGGAATTCGCGAAGCCGACGTTGTCTTCATTAGTGTAAACACTCCCACCAAGACATCAGGAGTGGGCGCTGGAAAGGCAGCCGACCTGCGCTACGTTGAAAGTTGCGCCCGCCAAATTGCCGAAGTTGGCGGCGGGGACAAGATCGTGGTGGAAAAATCCACGGTTCCCGTGCGCACAGCCCATTCCGTGCAGGAAATTCTGAGCGCCGCCGAGAACGGTCATTCCTATCAAGTGATTTCCAACCCCGAATTCCTCGCCGAAGGAACCGCCATGTCGGACTTGGAGAATCCGGATCGCGTGCTGGTGGGCGGCAACGTTACGCCGGAAGGCAAAGCAGCGGTGGACACCATTGCTTCCATTTACGCGCATTGGGTGCCAGACGAACGCATCATAAAGACCAACTTGTGGTCCTCCGAACTTTCCAAGCTCACTGCCAATGCCTTTCTCGCCCAACGAGTTTCCAGCATAAACTCGATCTCCGCCCTTTGTGAAGCAACGGGAGCGGACATCGACGAGGTGTCTCATGCAATCGGTGCAGATTCCCGCATCGGACCAAAGTTCCTCAAGAGCTCGATCGGTTTCGGTGGATCTTGCTTCCAAAAGGACATCCTCAACCTGACCTATCTATGCGAGCACTTCGGACTCCCCGAGGTGGCTGAGTACTGGACCAAGGTCGTCGAAATGAACGACCTCCAGAAGCGACGTTTCGTTACCCGCATGATCGATGCCATGTTCAATACGGTGTCGGGGAAACGGATCGCCATCCTCGGCTATGCCTTCAAGAAGGACACCAACGACGTCCGTGAATCACCCGCCATCGACGTTTGCCGCCTGCTTGTTGAAGAAACGGCAACGATTCGCGTCTATGACCCGAAGGTCGATGAGGAAACCGTAAGAGCCACTTTAGGCGAACAAGGCGAGGGCGACNAAGTCACTGTTTGCCAAGATNCCTACGAGGCCTGCGAAGGAGTGCACGCCATCGCCGTGCTGACTGAGTGGGACGAATTCACGAATCTCGATTTTCCCAAGATACATGCCGGCATGCAACAGCCCGCCTTCATCTTCGACGGTCGCAACGTGCTCGACCTCAAAGCTCTCGAGCAAATCGGTTTTCGGGCCTACGGCATAGGCAAAGGCTGAGCAGTTCCCGCGCCCATCGGGGCTGAAGGAAAACCCGATTCGGTTTTTCCCATGATTTTATAATGGTTTGCGTACTTACGATTCAGTACACTGTCGCCAATGAAATTCCGCAAGGGAACCAACATTGTGCTGCAGCCTGGCCGGCAAAAGAACATCGGGATGGGCTGTATCCTCGCGATATTCGTGGCATTGGGAGTGTTCTTGTGCCTAATGATGCCTCAACACAAAGGGGGCATATTGCTTATGATTGGTTTCTCCTTGGCGGTCATCATGGGAGGAGCGGCCATCGAAAGCTCGTCCGGCGCCCGCATCACCTTGACTAAACGGTTCCTTAGCGGAGGCACCCTCAGGCGCAAAACCATTCCCTGGGACAGAATGGGAGACGTTTGGGAGGGCGACGAAACAATTGAATGGGAAAGCACCGACGCCGACCCCATCACCTGCCAAACTCCCTGGCATGAAATAGGGCGAGAATGCGCCCACAACGGGCAACATGTCTCGATGCGATTGGCCATCGACTGGATCGAGGCTTTGCGGGACGCTGAATCCGAGAGCGAACGAGAAGCTCTCTTGCGGAAATTCAGGAGAGGNGCTCCAAAAACGCTAACTCCCTTGAACCAGCTTTCTGCAAAGGACCGAGCAAAGGCCGATGAACTATTGAGTGAAATAAGGAACTTCAGGGGAACGGGACGAGCCCAACGGATAGTCGAGATTCAACAACTATTCAGAAACAAGGGATGGCAGCCACCCAAAGTGAACTTGCTGACTCCGAGAACGGTCATCGGTTGCGCCGCATTCATAGGGGCTTGTTTCATAATAGCCGGCATTTTGCTCGGAAAGATCAAGTAACCTGAGCCGAAGGTATCCATAGGTGAATCAATCGAAATGAAAAAGCCTCATATTGAATGGGTATGGCCTGATCCCCAATACTGGGATAAAAAAATCTATGTATGCATCCTACTGATGTTGATGCTCTTGTCTGCGGCAATCATCAAGTTGCTAGTGGGGACAGGCCCGGTTACCTACATCATACCCAGTTTATTTCTCATCCCAATTATCAGGTACTGGCAGAGCGAGGAGGGGGGCAAACGNCCGAAATTCACCNTCAACTCGGAAGGCTTTTGCATCGGGAATCATTGGTCGCTTATTTCATTGAACAACGAAGGTAAGCGAAAGTGGGGAAAGCCTCACCTCTTCCTCTGGGAAGACATTCAATTTTTCGAATTGGACGACAGGGATCCCGATGCGAACGTCTTTAGTTGGACACTGAAGCCTGGGGTGACCACGCCTGACGCGCCCAATCACTTTTTCTTTGGAGACTATAGAAACCAAACCTATTTCGAAGAAAGTTCTCCAGATGAAAAGGAAGGCAGCTATTCATATGAGGATGAAGAACGTCCCATTGCCATGGGGGCATGCCATGCGGAAGCGGTGCTGGAGTTAATGGTTCAGCTGATGGTCAACAAACAAGAGGACGATAGGCGCGAAGTGTTGGAGAAGTGGAAGACCATGACCACGCCAAATCGCTCCATCGAAGACTTGGAACCAGAGGAAAGGCAGGCTGCAGAGGCCTTGATAAAGGAACGCGACCAGTTAATCGTAGACGCTGGTGACCTAGAGCTTCACCATGACATGGAGACGGAAACCGTTGACACGGAGGAATTGGGCGACCTGTTCGAGAGAGGCATGGAAGCCAATCGGATTCTCCGGAAGCAGAACATCACTCCGCCGCGCCCGAAATGTAGTTTAGGCGTACGAATACAACTTATTTGTGGAGCCATCATAACGATAGCCGTAGTCATTGCCTTGATCTGCGGATTTATTACGGTTTTGTGGAAGGCTTTTTTCGCCAATTAGCCGAAGGGCAGCTCTTGAACAACTTCAGGCGGTCAGCTTCTTAAATNCTTCAATCCTTGAACAAGCTTCCCACCGAAGCCCCAGCCAAGGCGAAGAAATGTTGAGAGAAATCAAAAACTTAATTATCGTGGCCATCCAGACGGTGGNGATACTTTCACTCTCATAATTTAATTTTTGTGAAAAAACCTCTTGTAGAGCTGGTCGGCGACACCGATCTCGCTAGAGCGATTTTTCCGGGATTTTGTTTCGTACTTGCCTTGGTCTGCCTAGGCGTTGCCCGTCAAACAGGCTTTGGATGGTCATCCCTCATCTTGCCCGCTGTCCTTGGGCCCCTGATGTTTGTGCAATACTATTCATGGCAGCGAAAGGGCGTCAAAAAACCGAAAATCACCCTGGGCCCCGAAGGCTTTTGTATCGGGAATCGAGCGTACCCTTTTTCCTTGAACGCCAAGGGCAAGCTAAAGTGGGGAAAGCCTCACCTGTACCTTTGGGAGGATATTCAGTTAATCACCTTGGATGACAAGAATCCCGAACGACAAGTATTCAGCTGGACCTTGCGACCAGAGTCCCCGAAAGCGGATGCCCCGCAACACTTCCTCTTCGGAAGACGTCGCAAACAGGCGGGCAAACCCTGGACAGTTCAAGGTCAAGAAGCCTTGGAATTGATGGTCTTGCTAAAGGTTTGCGAACAACAGGAAGACAGAAGACGAATCATCATAAGGTTTAACCTTTGGGGCGTCCCTTCCAGATCCATCGACGAGCTGAAACCGGATGCGAAAAAGGCAGTGCGAGCCTTGATTGATGAGCGAGACCAATTGATCAAGGAGAGCATGGACTTGAACATCCACGACGAGACTTATACCGGCTCATGGGACAGGGGGAAACTGGACCGCTTGCTTGAAACGGCAACCAAAGCCGAACAGATTCTCAGAAGGCAGGGCATCGATCCACCGCGACCAAGGCTGAGCGCAGGAACGGAAATACAGCTTGGGTGTGCCGCTCTCCTTTTTCTATCCGTGGTCATTGGCTTGATCTATGCGATCATAAAGCTGCTCTTCGCGCCCCTTTAGGTCAAGTGAAGCTGCTGCCATGCCGCGGCAGCAATCTGTTCCGGCCTCAAGGTGGGAGACAAGTTCTGATCCGAGAGCCATGATTCGATCACTGCCCGCGTCTTCGCTTCCTCCGTCCTCGCTAGTCCTCCAATCTGTTTGCGCCGGCGGGTGAACAATCTGCGGATCAATTCGCGAGTCTCCTTTGGAATCGGGCGAGGCGCTTCCTTTCGATCGAGGCGGAGGAGGACCGAATCCACTTCAGGCTGCGGATAAAAACAGGTTTTTGACACCGCATGGCTCGCCGTCACTTCGAAAATGGAGGCTAGAAAGATGGTGAGCGCGCCGAAGTTCTTGGTGCCCGCTTCCGCCTGATAGCGATTGGCTGCTTCCTTTTGCAACATGAGCACCATGCGGGCGGGTAGGCGATCGTGTGCCAGCACTGCCTCCAACCACGGGGATGCAATCGCATAAGGCAAGTTCGCCACCACGTAACATTCCGCATCGCCGTCAGGCAACCCTGCCACGGGCAAGTCCATCGCATCGCCTTCGCTCAAAACCAGTTGGCCGGATTCCAATGCCTCGGCCTTGGACGAACGCACATGATTCGCCAAGGCAGCATCGCGCTCCACCGCGTAGACTTGGTGCCCCGCATCGAGCAAAGCTCCCGTCAAAGAGCCCAAGCCAGGCCCCACCTCAACCACTTGCGACGAAGCGGGCAACGCCGCCATCTCCAAGGATTTCCGGACCAGATTGCCATCGACGAGGAAATTTTGTCCCAAGCGCTTGTCGGGCCAATGACCCAATTCTTCCAACAGAGCCTTGGTTTCGGTGGGAGTGAGAGGCATAAGCGAACTGGAGTCTCAGGCTTCTTTCATGGCGGCGACGAATTCCTCTGGATCCTCCGACCTCATCAAGGCTTCGCCACAGAGCACCGCATCCGCCCCCGCATCTCGGGCCCGCCAAGCGTCTTCCGGATCGGTGATTCCGCTCTCGCTGACTTTCACCACGTGATCGGGGATAAGCGGCAACAGGCGCTCGGTCACCGCGAGGTCGGTCTCAAAAGTCGAGAGGTTCCGATTGTTAACACCGACAATCATCGGGTCCTGATCCAAAATGCGTCCGATTTCCGCTTCGTCGTGGGCCTCGTACAGGCAGTCCAGACCTGCCAAATCGGCGACCCTCCGCAACTCAGCCATTTCGCCGTCCTCAAGGGCCCGGGCAATCAAGAGGACAGCTGATGCCCCCGCCTCGGCAGCTTCCAATACTTGGATGGGATGAAAGGCGAAATCCTTTCTCAAAGCAGGCAAAGCCCGCCCGTGGGAGCGAATGAAATCCGTGACGTTGCAGAGATCGTCCAAGCAACCGCCAAAGTATTTTTCATCGGTCAGTACGGAAAGGGCATCCGCCTCCGCGTTGAGGTAAAGCCTTGCCTGCTCCTCGGCCGACGGGATATCCGCAATCTCTCCGGCGGAAGGGGATCGACGCTTGATTTCGGATATGACGGATAACTCATCCTCGGAAGCCAAGGCATCGCGAAAGACATGCAGGGTATCCTTCCGCTTCCCGAAGGAAAGAAAGTCCTCGTCGTGCACGGGGCGAAGGATCGGAGCCAACTCCTCCCGCTTGTGGGCCATGATTTCTGCCAGTTTGTCCATGATTCTTTTGTCTTAAGAGCGGATTTGATTGCTTCCGCCAAAACGCCGCACAGGATGCCGCGTCGTGAGCGAAATTCAACGTTTAAGGGAAATAATGGCCACCTTGCGTGGTCCCGACGGCTGCCCCTGGGATCAAGCCCAAACCCACCAATCCCTGACCCGTTGCCTGGTGGAGGAGTGCTCCGAAACACTCGAGGCTATCGATGACGAGGACTTCGACGGTCTACGCGAAGAGTTGGGCGATTTGCTTCTGCAAGTCGTGATGCACGCTTGCCTGGCGGAGGAATCGGGTCATTTCGATCTGGAGGAGGTAGCCTTCGGAATCAATGAAAAACTTATCCATCGGCATCCCCATGTATTTGGAGATCAGGCCGGCGTCGATTCTCCCGAAAAAGTGTTGGCTCAATGGGAAGAACTGAAAGCCCAGGAAAAGAATCACAAAGGAAAACAAAACCGCTTTTTCAAGGACTTGCCCCCCAAATTACCCGCCTTGCTTCATGCCCATGACGTCTACAAGCAAGGCAGGAACAAGGAAGCTCCCCTGGATGAATTTTGTGACTTGAGCGAAACCAGTGAACTGGCCGATGGATTATGCGAGGAGGAGGCCGGGCGGCGATTGTTCGGAATAGTGGCTGCTTGCCGTGAAGCTGGCATTGACCCCGAGGCTGCATTGCGCCGCTTCACTTGGAATTTGGAAAAGGTGGTGGAGGGACGTGTCGGACGAGCAACAAGAACGAGCTAGGCTGATCGAGCTAACCGGCCGCTCCAGTAGGTATTGGGCTTCCTGTTGGTTGCGTAGGTCACCAAAGGCAAAGCGAGTCAGCGCCCGCATGCTCCCTGGCGGCGAGGTTGAACTCGTGCTTCCCCTGCGACATCCCGAGAAACAAGCCCTGGACTTTCTCCAAGGTCAAGGGGAATGGCTGGAGAAGCAAATAGCCAAAAGTGTGCCTCCCATTGCCTTGACCGATCATTTGCGAAAGAATCCGCACTTGAGCATGGACGGCAAGAAGAGGGCTTGCTCCATGGAGTTCAAGAGCGGCAAGTCCAGCCCCTCCTGGCTGTGCTCGGAAAAAGGCTCCCTCACCTTGCTGCTCGACCCTGCAGCAAACCCCGAAAAACAAGCGATCCTTCTGGCCAGAGAGGTGGCCAAGGTGAATTTGCCTGTCAGAACTGCATTACTTGGTGATCGCTTCGGCTTGCATCCAAATCGCGTCAGGGTGGGGGATCAACGTAGCCGCTGGGGCTCTTGTTCCTCGAAAGGCGTCCTATCGTTTAACTGGAGACTTCTCCTGCTCCAGCCGAAGCTGCAAGACTATGTCATTTGCCATGAACTGGCTCATCTCAAGATCATGGATCATTCTGAAAACTACTGGAATTTCCTCGCCACGCTCAATCCAAAGGCCGCTGAACTCGACCGACAACTGACTAAACTATCCGGTCGCCTGATGAATGTCGGAAGGCTCGCAAAGACAGTAAAATAGAGGCTCCTGTTCTTTCGGCGAGAGTTCAACAAGCCTTGGCAATCGTTTTGTTCGTCCTTTTTCCGGCAGCATGGAATACCTGAAGTTTTCTTATCATTTAGATTAAGTTAAATTAATAATGAAACAGGTGTACGAATTAGTTTGTCAGTTACCGCGCGCGTATCTAAATCAAACAATCATCATTTTCGTCACTTCGAGAACGATGTCTAAACCCAGTGAGTAAAGTATCCAATTCACGAAAGAAGATGCTCGTAGCGGCCATCGGTTCGTTAGGTGTTTTTTCTTCGGCTTCCAAGACAAGCAAAGCGGATAACTCTCCAAGGAAAACCGCAGGGGCTTCTAGCTCACCTAAAGTTCGAAAGGCTCGCGGTATCCTGGAGCGCAAGGCCTGAGAATTAGCTCACCACAAGCACTGCTAACAATCGAATGGCCAACATATTTCCAAGATGGTCCAATACCGTACCTCTCAAGATATTGGTTGGCTTGGGATTGCTGGGCGGCAGTGTCACTTGGGGCACCATGTATTATCTTTCCCCCAAATATTCCCGAACAGGGTACATGCCTGAACAACCGGTACCGTATGATCATAGCTTTCACGTCGGTGAATTGGGCCTAGACTGCCGGTACTGTCACAACAACGTGGACAAAAGCCCGCACGCCAACGTTCCCGCTGCCAGCACCTGCATGTCCTGTCACGCAGCCGTGGCCACGGACTCGGTCGCCTTGGAACCGGTACGGGCCAGCTATTACGGCGAAGATGCCAATAAGAATGGCCTGCTTGAACCCGCTGAGGATGCCAATGGCAACGGCCGAATCGATGGCGGTCCACCCGTGCCTTGGGTTCGTGTTCACAAAACACCGGATTACGCCTACTTCAATCACTTAATCCATGTGAATCGCGGCATAAGTTGCGTGGAATGCCACGGTGACGTCACCAAGATGAAGGAAGTCCGTCACGTCGAGCCCCTTAGCATGGCCTTTTGCTTGAAATGCCACCGCCAGCCGGAAAAAGCTCTCCGCCCCCTAGATAAAGTCTATGACTTGGCTTGGAAACCCAAGGATGATGAGCACAAGGCGGGCAAACTAATGAAAAAGAACTGGAATATCCATCCTCCGACCAGTTGCACAGGATGCCATCGATGAGTCTTTCACCTCCCAAACCCCACAAAACCGATTCCTCGACGGGTCCCAAGTATTGGCGCAGCTTGGATGATTTGGCTCAAACACCAGGTTTTCGCACTTGGTTGGAACGGGAATTTCCAGAAGGCGCCTCCGAACTGGATGGCCCTGGCAGGCGTGGTTTCATGAAGGTCATGGCAGCCTCCTTTGGCTTCGCGGGACTAGGCTTTTCAGGCTGCCGTCGTCCTGAACAAGCCATTGTTCCCTATGGCAGGCAACCCGAGGAAGTTATTCCAGGTGTGCCCAACTATTATTCGACTTCCTTGCCTGGCTCATCAGGCAACGAGCCATTGGTCGTCGAAAGCCATCAGTCCAGACCAACAAAGATCGAAGGTAACCCCAGTTACACTCCCTATGGTGGTGGCACTAGCATTTATGCCCAAGCCAGCGTGCTAGATCTCTATGATCCTGACCGCGCAGGCAAAAGCAAATCTCGGGTTTCTCGCAAAAATTCTCTCTGGCAAACACTGCCCAAGGCAAAAACGAATTCCCTCTTGCAAGGATTGGCCAAAGCCGTGGCCAATGCATCCTCCGATGCCAAGGTAGCTTTTCTGGCCCGTGGTTCCAGTTCCCCCTCCAGAGCCAAGCTGGTCCAAGAACTTTGCTCCAATCCAAACATCATTTGGGCAGAACATGACCCAGTCGATTTCAGTGGTCCCGGGAAAGCCCTACAAAAACATTTCAAAACCGATTCGCCAATAAAGATTCTACATACGCTGAGCAAAGCTAAGAGAATCTTCTCGCTGGATTGCGACTTCCTATCGGATGAACCAGATCATCAGCGGTCTGCGAGGGACTTTTCCTCTGGTCGGGAGGTAACTTCGCACAAGACGGCTACCACCGATATGAACCGCTTGTACTCGGTCGAGGCCAACCTGAGTCGCACCGGTTCGATGGCAGACCATCGCTTGCGACTGGATAGCTCTCAAATGAAGACTTTCGCCCGCCTTCTTGCATCGGTTATCTCAAACGATGCAAAAGGTTTCGATGACGAATTAAAGAAGACTGCGAAGAGCTTGGGGATCGATCCAAACTGGATCCTGGAAGCAGCCAAGGACTTGGTCGATCACACTGGTAAGGCCGTGGTTCTGGCAGGCTCCCATTTGCCAGCCGAGGTTCATGTTTTGGCCTACGCCATGAACCAAGCCCTTAAAGCTTTGGGCAACACCGTGAGTTATCTGGAGCAGGAAACTAAGACTGCCTCCACCGAGAGCGAATTGGTAGACGAAATCAAAAAAGGCTCCGTCAAGACCATGATCTTCTTTGGCGGAAACCCTGGTTACGACAGCCCCCGCGAATGGGATAGCTTACTTCAAGCAGTCCCTGAGGTTGTACGCTATGGCTATTCCATGGACGAAACCTCTGAGCTGGCTGACTGCCACATCGCCTCCACCCATTATCTGGAATCATGGTCCGATGGTTTTTCCTGGGCACAAGATGCCTTGTTCCCTGTTCAACCGCTGATCGAACCGCTATTTGAAGGAATTTCGGAACTTGATTTCCTGGCTCGGCTGGCTGGCCTCAAAATCGATGCATACTCCTTGGTCAAGGAAACCTTTTCCGAAATCTCAGGAAACGCCGACTTCAACTTCTTTTTAAGAGAAGGATGCTGGAAACATTCCCCGAAGAAATTTTTCGCAAAAATTAACTTCGATGACTTGGACTTTTCATTAACCGACCTGAAGCCCAGCCTGCCCGCCGTCGACAACCTCGATGTAATGCTAGTGCCTAGTTTCCACGCTTGGGACGGTGCCTACGCAAACAACGGTTGGATGCAGGAATGCCCGGAACCATTGACCAAGCTGACTTGGGACAATGCCATAATAATCAGCCCAAGGCTGGCCAAAGAACTGGAAAAGCGTAGTGGCGTCCAGATTCTGCCCAAAGCAACCATGCTGAATAAAAAAGGTGTCGTGGCACCTGACACCGCGGTCCTCGATCGGGGCAAGGAAGATGCCCCTCTGGCAAACCTCAAGATCGGAGACTCCGAGGTAACCGGTCCTTTACACGTTCAGCCTGGATTGGCCAATTACTCACTCGTCGTCCCACTAGGTTATGGACGTCGCGTGGTTGGACGTGTAGGCGAGGGAACTGGGTTCGACGCCTATCCTCTGCTTAGGAATGGCAACCGAATCCTTTCGGGCGCATCCTTAAACTTGTTGGAATCAAATTACTCGATCTGCCTCACAGACGACCACGGTCACTCATTGGGAACTATCGGAAAAATCGTAGCCGATTCACCCGAGCAAGCGGTGTCCAGATTCAAGGAAGAAAAGGGAGAACAAAAACACAAGCTTGTCGCCACCAAGTCGAGCGACAAGCCATTGGGCAGGCACAAGTTGGCCAATGTTCAGGAACACTGGTCGATGGAAGGGCGTGCCATCATCCGCGAAGCTACCGCAGCTCAATACAAGGAAAAGCAAGATTTCGTGAACCACATGGGAATGGAATCACACTCCCCTCCGATTTACGGCAAGGACAAAGGCATGTCGCTCAAAGACAAGGCCCAAACCACACCACGAGGTGCCTCCTCCTACGAGCATCCCGATCACAAATATGAACACTCCGATGAATTCGGACTTCACCAGTGGGGAATGGCCATTGACTTGAATAGATGCAGTGGATGCAGCGCCTGCGTGGTAGCATGCCAAAGCGAGAATAATATACCCATCGTGGGAAAAGACCAAGTGTTGCGAGGTCGGGAAATGCACTGGAACCGCATGGACAGGTACTTTAGCTCCGAAGAACGAGAGGGTGCCGAGATTCCTGAAGACGTGCAGGTTTCCTTCCAAGGCATTTCTTGCTTCCACTGCGAAACCGCTCCTTGCGAAAGCGTTTGCCCAGTTAACGCAACAGTCCATGACGAGGAGGGGTTGAACGCAATGGCCTACAACCGATGCGTCGGCACGCGTTACTGTGCCAACAATTGTCCTTACAAGGTGAGGAGATTCAATTTCTTCGATTGGAACAAGCGAGCAGATGGCGAATTTTACAAGGGCCCACTGGGAGACAAAAATGACCCCTTGCCCAATCTGCAGAAAAATCCAGACGTCACCGTTCGGATGCGGGGCGTAATGGAGAAATGCACCTATTGTGTGCAACGCATTCAGGAAGCGAAAATCCGCACCAAGTCGGAAGCCCAGAGAAAGAAGCAATTAGCCACCGGAAAAAATGGAGCCGAACTCAAAATGGAGGTCTCGGAACTCAAAGTTCCAGACGGAACTATCAAAACCGCCTGCCAACAAGTTTGCGGATCGGACGCCATAACCTTTGGTGATCTATCCGACGAAAACAGTGCTGTTTCCAAAATGAAGGCATCGGATCGCAACTATTCCGTCCTTGGTTATCTCGAGACTAGGCCCCGGACCACCTTCCTCGCCAGATTGCGCAATCCCAACCCCTCGATGCCTAAGAAACATAGCTATAAAAAGCCCTATTCCTATCAGGAATACGACAGGCGGGCCCACGGCGGCGACCACCATGAAGGCAATGGTCACAAGACGGGCAAAACGGCGAAGGATCACCACTAATGAGTTCCGCCACCAAAGAAAAAGCCGAAAGGCTACCCGTGCTTGATAAAGTCAAGCCGGCGGAATGGCACGAACCACCCTTGGTTTCGAAAAACCGCAGCCTAGGATGGATTACCGACAAGATTTGCAGGATCGTGGAAGACAAGACACCCACTTGGTGGTGGTGGTGCTTCATTGTGGCCCTCGGCATTGCCAGTTTCGTTGGCGTGGGGCTCTTTTATCTAGTTTCCACCGGAGTGGGCACTTGGGGCCTTGCCAATCCCGTGAACTGGGGTTGGGCAATAACCAACTTCGTTTTCTGGATTGGCATTGGGCATGCAGGAACACTCATTTCGGCAGTGCTATGCCTCTTGAAGCAAAAATGGCGGACTTCCATAAACAGGGCGTCTGAGGCCATGACCATTTTCGCCGTCATGTGCGCCGGCATATTTCCCTTGTTCCACGTCGGACGCGTGTGGTTTGGATGGTGGTTGCTGCCTCTGCCTAATTCCAATGCGATTTGGCCCCAGTACCGAAGTCCGCTTGAGTGGGACGTATTCGCAGTCTCCACCTATGCGACAGTCTCTGTATTGTTTTGGTACATGGGAATGATTCCAGATCTCGGTGTTTTGCGGGACAGGGCCAAGGAAGCTTGGCGGAAGTATTTCTACGGAATTTTGGCCATGGGTTGGCGTAACGCAACCAACCATTGGCGTAACTACGAGATGGCTTACTTGATCCTTGCCGGTCTCTCCACCCCCTTGGTGCTTTCCGTTCATACTATCGTGTCCTTCGACTTTGCCGTGGCTAACCTACCGGGATGGCACACCACCATTTTCCCTCCATATTTCGTAGCTGGTGCCATCTTCTCTGGTTTCGGCATGGTGCTGACCTTGCTCTTGCCCCTGAGGGCAGTGTTCAACCTGCAAGACCTTATCAACCAAAAGCACGTGGACAATATGTGCAAAATCACTTTGGCGACGGGCAGCATGGTCGGATATGCCTACTCCATGGAGTTCTTCATCGCTTGGTATGGAGCCAATGAATTCGAGGGCTTTGCATTCATTAACCGTGCCTTTGGTAACTACTGGTGGGCTTACTGGATCATGATAAGCTGTAATGTGATCTGTCCTCAATTGTTCTGGTTCCGCAAGGTACGAGAAAACTTACCATTGGTTTGGATTATCTCCATTTTCGTCAACGTAGGGATGTGGTTCGAGCGCTTCGTCATCGCAAATACCACTTTGTCACGAGATTTCATCCCCTCCAGTTGGGGCTATTACTCACCGACAGTGGTGGATATTTTCACTTTTTTCGGAACCTTCGGATTCTTTAGTGTCCTCTTTCTCTTGTTCATTCGCTTCCTGCCGCTCATGCCGATGAGTGAAGTGAAAGCAGTGACCCCTCAAGCCGATCCGCATGGAGGACATCACTGATGGCGGTAGAGAATACATCTCCTGCCTATGCCTTGGCAGCTAACTTCGACTCCGCCCAATCGATTTTCGAGGCGGCGGGAAAAGTTCGGAAAGAAGGCTACACGCAATGGGAATGCTATACCCCATTCATGGTTCACGGTCTGGACAAGCAAATGGGCATGGGCAGATCGAAGGTACCCATTTTCACATTCTGCGGCGGTGTCACTGGCTTTTTTACAGGTATGTTTATCGTTTGGTACATGAACGCCTACGACTACCCCTTGATTGTCGGCGGCAAACCATACTTCTCGGCTATCTATCCTTTTCCAGTCTTTTACGAGCTCACCATTTTATTGGCAGCCTTTGGCACTCTATTCGGGATGTTCATAACCAACCGCTTGCCTCGCCACAATCATCCAGTTTTCGAGTACAAGGATTTTGTCGCCACTTCGGACGATAAGTTCGCCATCGTGATAGAAACCTCGGATGAAAATTTCGATGAAAAGGGCACCCAAGCATTGCTCAAGAAAATCGGCGGCAAAAATATCACCATAATCCGAGAGGAAGAAGACTAGGATGAAGTACTTCTTGCTCATATATGCCTTAACGGTGGTAGCTGCCATTTCGATACTCGGCTTTCGGGGCGAAACCTCGAGAAAACCACCCCTTGAGATATTTCCCGACATGGATCGGCAGTTGAAATTCCTCGAGCAAAGCGAAAACCCTTTGTTCGCGGATGGCAGTTCTGATCGCCTTCCTCCGATCAATTCCATTCCACGAGGCAACGGTTTGTCCCTGAACGCCGTTTTTTCTGCGGACGCGGAAGTGCGCAACCAAGGTGATATTGTCTTTCTGACTGGCCTTAATAAAGAAGGAGTTGGCTTAAGCGGCTTCCCCATTGAAGTCACCTCTGGACTTATGCGGCTAGGGAAGGAACGATATGACATCTACTGCAGTCGTTGCCACGGTGCCTACGGTGATGGCAAGGGAGTCTTGGCCAAATTTGGACTACAACCGCGCAACCTGACTGATCCGACGGAACCAAACTATCTAGCTACACCCATTGAGCGAACGGTTAAAGCTGACGATGGCTCGGGGCGGAAAGTGCAGCATGGCTACGAAGGCTACCTCGCCCATGTCATGGCCGAAGGCTACAATACCATGCTTGGACTTAAGGATCGCATCTCCCCGCGAGAAAGATGGGCCATCGCCCTATATGTCCGTGCCTTGCAAGAATTAGTTCAATCGAAGAAAGTTTCAACCCCAGCTCCAGCCGAGGGCTCTTCGAAAGGAGCCGAAGAATGAGCGCGGCCGCGGAAAATAAAGGCAGTGTGGATCTCAAGATCTTATTTCTTGCCGCAGGGGTCAGCGGATGCTCCCTCGGTGCCATCGGATTGTTCTCCGGGTTTTCGGATGATGACCCACGGCCCCTGCTTGGTTGGCTGAATGGCTTGGGTTTCTGGCTTTCAATCGGCGTGGGCATGCTGATGCTGACGATGCTTTTCCGGATATTCAACTCCGGTTGGGGTGTCGTGGTTCGACGCCAATTGGAGCATTGTCTTAGCGCTTTCCCTGTACTCGCAATTTGCTTCGCTCCTTTTCTGTTGATAGCTTGGTTTGGTGGAGAAAAATCTGGCATCCTTTGGGATTGGATGAACCTACACAACGTATTGCCCAACGGGCATGAGGTCGGCCATGACATTCTTTACGAGAAGAAAAGCGCTTTCTTGAACGTAATGTTCTTCAGCGTGCGAGCCATACTGTACTTTGCCATTTTCATCGGGTTCTCCCATTGGTTGCGGAAATGCTCCTTTGAGCAAGACAAGGATGGCGATGCCAAATGGACCCGTCTGGGCCACAATATTTCCGCTGCCGGAATACCCCTTACTGCCTTGTCCCTTACCTTCGCCGCTTTTGACTGGTTCATGAGCCTTGAATATCACTGGTTCTCGACTATGTACGGGGTCTGGTTCTTCGCCGGTTCCATGCGCGCCGCCTTGGCTGTAACCATCATCATTTGCTTCCTGCAATCAACTCGAGGACGATTGCAAGGAATCTACAACCAAGCGCACCGCTACGATTTGGCCTGTCTTTCCCTTACCTTCACAATTTTCTGGGCCTATATTTCCTTTTCTCAGTACTTCCTGATCTATCAAGCGAATATTCCAGAGGAAACCTTTTGGTACCAAATTCGTGAAATTGATCCCAACACCGGAGACAAGATTAGTTGGTGGTGGGTAGGCCTAGGCTTGATATTCGGTCATTTCTTTGCCCCATTCCTTTATCTGTTGTGGTATCGCAATAAAATAGACGTCAAACGCTTGCTAGTTGCTGCTTGCTGGATATTGACCTTTCATTTGCTAGACATGTACTGGAATATTATTCCAGGGCGAGTGGTAGCAACTGATCAGGTACTGGGCTATGTCCCGCGTCCTTTCTCAATAGATATTTGGGACATTGCCGCCATCATTGGCATCGGTGGCTTCTGCGGATTTTATTACTTGCAAAGCCTAGCTCAAACGGAGGTTGAGGATATTCCGATCCGAGATCCACGAATCCTAGAATCAATTCATCATCATGAGTGAGCAACCCAAGCCAGATATAATGGATGGTTGCAGCATCTCTTTCTGGGTGATTGCAGGGCTTTTCCTATTGCTTCTGGTACCGATTGGCATTCGCAGTTGCCCCAATTCCGGAGAAACCGGGACGGCAGACGAACTGGAGAAAATGCAGCGGATAGACAAAATCGAAGAGTCCAAGGCAGAGGAACGAGCCTTGCGAAGCCAATTGACCATTTCTCTCGAGGAGGCCATGAAACGTACCTTGGAGAAGTTTGAAAACAACACTAGGAGTGACAAAAACTCAACTAGTGAAGGGAACCTGAAGTGAGTAAGGAACAAGGCGAACAGGTCATAGACAGGTCGTTCCGCATAGTGGCCTTGTTCTTTATCTTCTCGGGAGCTGCATGGCTTCTGCTTGGTACCTTTTTCGCCAGCTTGGCCGCAGCCAAGACTGTCATGCCCACCTTCTTGAGCGACTACGAGTGGTTGGCATACGGTCGAGTGCGACCTGCCTCCATCAACGCCTTGCTCTACGGTTGGGGCGGCAACATGATATTCGGAGCCTCCCTGTGGATGCTTGCTCGCCTCTCTTGGGCCGAAATCCCTTATCCGGGCATACCTGTCGTGGCTGGCATGGCATGGAATGGAGCCATCTCCATTGGCATACTTGGTATCTTGGCGGGGCATGCCACACCTTTCGAATTACTGGAGATGCCAGAGTATGTTTCGGTTTTCCTCTATGGGGCCTTCCTCGCCTTGGCTACTTGGAGCATCATAATCTTTCACAGTCGCATCCAAACTGAAACCTATGCCACCCAATGGTATGCGATAGGAGCCGTCATTTGGTTCAGTCTCACCTTTTTCCTGGGTCATTTGGGCTTGTTTTGGGAACCGGTTCGAGGAACCGTACAGGCAGTGATCGCTTCTTGGTTTGCTCAAAACCTGCTCTGGCTTTGGCTTGTGCCGATTGCATTCGGCATTGCCTATTATCTCGTGCCAAAGATTCTAGGCATAGCCGTGCGCGGATATTCTCTTGCCTTCCTTGGCTTCGTAACACTGCTTCTGGCGGCACCGTGGTCAGGCTTGGGAGACTTGCGCGGCGGGCCGGTGCCTGAGTGGGTTCCGACAATGGGGTCGATCATGGCTGTCGCCATGTTTTTCCCCGTCACCATCTTTGCCGGTAACGTCTTGGGTACCGCTGGCTCGAATTTGCAACGCGTCTGGGAAGACCTGTCCTTGCGTTTCGTAGTGACCGGTACCTTGCTGTTCACGATCTGCGCTTACTTGGGAATGATCATCGCAATTCCCGCAGTCTCCGAAGTGACTCAGTTCTCACTATTCGGCAATTTCCAGTTCAACTATATCTTGCACGGGCTATTCGCAATGTCGGCCTTCGGGCTAACATACTATTTATTACCGGTCCTTTTCGAAGGCAAGCAGTCTAACAAGCTAATGGTTGCCTCTCACTTCTGGATCGCCGTTTCCGGGGTGTCCCTGATTCTGGCCGGCTCTATCTGGGGTGGCTTGACCGGTGGAGCCATAGCCAACTTGGGCAACGGTGACTGGGGTGCGGCCACAAGCCCTTTTCTTGCTCTTAACTTAGCGGGGGAGTCCTTGCTTTTTCTCTCTGCAATCTACTTTGCCACCAATCTGCATTGGGCCATTGGCTTTCCTTGGCAAGCCTGTTGCCCAAAAACAGAAACAGAAGGAGAAAAAACCATCGTGGAAGACAAAACAAATGCATCGGGAGATGATCTTTCGGAGGAAGATCTCGCTACCAAGGAATACATGGGGCTCACAGCAGTGACCTTCATTCTAAGCACTATTCTGGTTATCGCCTTCGCTGGCGTAGTATTCTCTATTATCCTGTAACCGATGACAAGAACCCTGTCAGGATTATTAGTGCTTTCCACCGTGTTGCTCCTTTTCTCGTGGCGATACTTGATTGTCGCAACCGAGAGACAATACGGAGATCTTGAGCTAACTTCCGGTTCCCTTGACGAAAATGGCTCCGTAATAAAGGATGCCTCACTTTATCCCAAGGCAATCTCAGGGATGGCGCTGCAAGGGCAACAAGTCTACCTTTCCCTCGGATGTGTCAACTGTCACACCCAGCAAGTCCGCCTCGAAGGTGTTGGACGTGACATGGAGCGCGGATGGGGTCTCCGCCCATCGATGCCCCGTGATTACGTTCGCCTTGCTCAACCGTTGCTTGGTCGTTTCCGCCATGGACCAGATCTTTCCAATGCCGGCACTCGCAAGGAACTAACGGAGGAGGCTCTGCTCAGGCACCTGTATTCACCGCAAACCGACACTCCTAATTCCATCTGCCAGCCGAACCCCTATCTTTTTGAACGCAAAGAGATAAAGGGTGATGTCTCGGAGGAAGCCTTGGACCTTGGGGATGGAACTGAAATTTCTCCCACTCGCGATGCCCGCAAGCTAGTTGGTTATCTGCAGAGTTTGCGGCAGGATTACGAACTTCCTGAAATGCCATTTTTGGTGGAACCTGAAATCGAAATCATTGCTGCGCCCGCACCCATTTCGGCATCAGCACCCACTTCTGAAAATAAAGAGACCAGCAATGAGTAAGGCCAAAGGTCAAGGTAAGGACGGTGAGGAAGGTACGGGCTTCTCCGATCGTGAATTGCAAGAATCACACAACTCGAAGCAAGGCGCATCCAGTCTGTTTCTCCCATTCTTCCTCTCTCTCATGCTCTTTGCCTGGCTCACTTGGGGCGGGATCAGCATATCAGTGGACGCTAATGGTTTTGCCCTCCATCCTGATCGTGAAATGACGCCAGAGGAGCTTGCCGCCCGCGAAGCTCGGACCAAGGCAAGAATGGCAGAGCAATTGTACGTGACCTATTGCGGAGCTTGTCACCAACCCCATGGAAAAGGCATTGCCGGCACCTACCCGCCGCTTGACGGATCCAATTGGGTAGACAATGGCAAACGGATTGCCAGCATGACCTACGTTGGATTGATCGGAAAAATCGAAGTGCTGGGTCAAGTGTATGACAATCCTTCAGGAATGCCCGCCATAGCCAAGACAGCGAACTTGAAACCGGAGCAAATTGCATCAATCATCAATTACGTCAGAGGTTCTTGGAGCAATGCGGACAAAAAGTATCCTGAAGTAAGCGTTGAGGAGATCCAGGCGAGCGAAAAGGAACTTGGAGATCGAGACAAGCCTTGGACGCCCGAGGAATTATTGGAAAAGTACCCCTTTGGTGGGGCCTCCGAGTAAATCATACCTTGGGGTACTTTGCGTGCTCCTTATTTTGAACTCGCCTCCGGGGAGGCTTTTGTCAGCCTTGGAAACCCTTTTGATGCATAAGTTGTTTACGTTCCTAGGCTTCGCGTTCTTGGCCGTGCTTCCTTCCCTTGGCCAGGACAAGCCATCTTTACCGCCCGCCCCCCTAGCGGGTGAAGAAATTGCCAAGGCACGAGGCATGCCGGAAGAGTTCTTTGCCGAACTGGGCGACATATTGAGAGGGATCGAGAACACGGCTCCATTGCTACGAGTCGAGAGACAACGAGAAAAGGAAGCCCACGCCCGCAAAATCTTGAGTGATGGCAGACAAAGTTGGAGGGGCAGCTTGGGATTGAGCGCATATTCCCTGCACGAAAATCGCGATGGAGGAAATTATGACGATCGATTTCGTTTTCTAGCATCGGCTAACGCAAAACGCCCCCTATACCATTGGGGGGCCTTGCAGGCTGAAAGCAGAATTGCCCAACTCGGTATTCTTGATGCAAGATCCAGTTACGCCGAAACACGCAGGCAACTGGCCTCGATCATACGTGGCTCCTATCTAGACCTTGTTTTGCATGGCTATGCCCTTGAACTGGGCAAGGATAGCCTCTCTCTTGCCCAAGAGAACCAGGAAACAGCTATTCGCAAACGTGAATTGGGCCTCTTGACGGAAGTAGATGTTGCGGAAACCAAAATCGCCACTTTGCGTCAACGAATACGAATCTTCGAACTTGAGAGGGAAATCCGCGCCGAAAAGCGTTTATTCGCGCATGAAACCGGATGGCAGCAGGAATTGAGTTTCGCCATACCCGACAGTTTTCGAAAATTCGTGACAGAATTTGGTGCCCCCCGCCCATCTGTACCGGTAGGCGGGTCTTTGCGAAGTGGATCGTTGGAAAGCTTGGACCACGCGATTGCCATGGAAAGCGAAAGGGTCATCGTGGCGGAGGCCATTCGAAAACCCAAGGTCAATCTCGTGGGTTCGATCTATCAAGACCAAGTGGATGCTCTTGACTCGACTCAAACCCTCGATCGCACGAATCTCGTGCTCGGCGTCCAAGTGCAATGGGACTTGTTCGACGGTCGCGAGAGCGAAGGACTCAAAAGCGAGGCACTTTCCAAGAAAAGACGGTTCCAGTTACAAAAGGAATATGAAAAGGAACGCCTCGTCCTTCACCGTGACCGTCTCAGGCACGACCTTGAAACACGGGCCGAGCTAGTCAAGTCACGTCAGGAGTTGGCAGCTGTCAGCAAGGAGAAATTCGAGAAAAGCCGGATTGAGTTCGACCAAAACCGAATCACGGTGGAGGATTTCTTTGCCTATCGACTCGAGTTGGACCAATCGAAACTCGACCTTATGGGATCAGTGGTGGATTATCTTGGCTTGCTCGGTGAATATCTCGTTCTTCACGGGGAAGGGAAGTCTGCCCCTTGACGGCACCGCATTGATCATGAAACCCGCGATCTTCATTTTCGTAGCCTTGACCACCATTGGTGGAGTCGGTTGGTGGATGTGGATGGACACCACGCCCATGGTGAAGGTGGAAGCTGTTACAAGAGGCAAGGTCAAGCACTCCTCGCCCGGACGGGTAGAAGTGCTTCCTGAAAGAGCCCAAAGATTGAGCTCTATGCGAACTGGTCGGGTTGAGCGAGTCATTATGCAACCCAACTCCACAAGTCGACCGATCGAGGCGGGCGAGGTGATCATCCAACTGGAAACCGAGGACGTCGAACTGGCATTGAACGAGATCCAGGCGAGCCTGAAGGCAGCTGAAGCGCGTTTGGCGACTGAATCCGAGCTCGCGCTCCAAGTCGCCTCCGAAAGCAGGGAACTCGAGGATTTCCGCGTCTTGGCCAAGGAAGGGCGCTATCCGTTAGCCGAGTTGCGCAAGAAAGAGGATGCCTTGAAAGGCCTCCAGGCTCGCCTAGAGGTCGAAGAAATCACCTTGCGTGAAAAAGTCGAAAGTTATCGAGCCAAGGAAGCTCAAACCCTCAGTCATCTCGAGGATCTCACCATCAAGAGCCCCTTTGGCGGTATTCTCACCGAGGTATTTGTCTCACCGGGCGATCATGTTCAGCAAGGAAAGGAACTAGGTATCCTTCATTCGCGTGAACGATTGATCCGGATTGCCCTCAACGAGGAAGATTTTCAAGGAGTAGCGGTGGAGCAAGAGGTTGCAGTGAGCTTCCTTTCTCATGGAGATCAAATTTTTAAAGGCGAGGTGGAACGCCTATCCGAGGTTCTTGATAGCTCCACCAACAGAAGGCACCTCTTCGTCAACTTAGATGATGGCAACGATCGTTTCGCCGCAGGTAGTTCGGGAGAAGCTGAAATCGTGAAAGCCTCGAAGAAGAACGTCATACTGGTTCCGCGGCGGGCACTGGTGGGATCATCCGTTTGCATTTGGAAGGAAGGGGTTCTCGAAATACGCCAAGTGAAAGTGGGACACCGAAATCTTTTGACTGCAGAGGTTCTCGAGGGATTGACCGAAGGCGAGTTGGTGGTTGTCAAGACGCCTCACCTTTTTCGAAACGGACAACGGGCTCGCTTAGCCGAGTCCCAAAACTAAGCAATATTTCGTGGGAACCAACCTGCAGATCGCCTGGCGTTTCATCGTCTCGCGAAAACGTTCCATGGCAATGACGTTGCTGGGGATTGTGTTCGGCGTAGCCTTTTTTGTCTTCACGCAGGCCCAAACCACAGGGTTTGCCAAGTTTTTCGAGAAGACCATCCTCGGAACCAATGGAGCCATTCGCATATCCGACCGTTTCCAAAGCAATGGCGCCATAACCTCTACCGAAGAGGATGGCCAACGTTTTGACTTGGGGGCAGGGGAGCGATACGTGGAAGGTGTTGATTACCCATCACGGTTGCGTGATGCGATCTCCGATTTCCCTGAGATCACAGGTATATCCGAAATGCTGGAAGGACGGGCTACCCTGGATACCGGAGTACGCTCCCAAGGCGTCCAGCCCATAGGCATTCGCTTGCAAGATCATTTGACGGTCTCCGATTTAGCCAATCAAGTGGTATTCGGTTCTCTGGAAGACTTTGATGCGGATCGATCCGGGCTCCTTTTGGGTCATCGCTTGGCAGAGAGACTGAATCTCCGCCCCGGAGACAAAGTCAATCTGGTTAGCAACAGCGAGTCCCTTCGCCTGCGTGTCTCCGCTATCTTCGAGACTGGCATCAGTGAGATCGACAAGAGACGCATCTACTTGGATTTGGCCACCGCACGCTCCTTGTTTCGGCAACCAGCCGGAGGCGCAGTGTTTCAAATCGATATCCGTGATCCCGTGGAAGCTCCCGCGGTAGCCGCTCAGATGCAGGCAGCTTTAGGGCATCGCGTAGTTAGTTGGCAGGAACGAGAAAAGGTGTGGCTGGATGTATTCAAGGTATTGCGGCTATCTTCGGCCCTAACGGTATCTACGATCATTTTGCTTTCCGGACTCGGCATGTTCAACGTCTTCGCTCTAATGGTGATGGAAAAAACCCGGGACATTGCCATTCTGAGGGCGGTGGGCTTCACTCGATCAGACGTCGCCCGTATTTTCCTGCTGCAAGGAGGAATTGTACTTTTGAGCGGCGCCCTCATCGGTTGTCTTTTCGGGGCATTGGGGACTTATGGCATTTCCAAGGCCCCGCTGCATATAAGGGGGGTCTTCTCCACCGATCACTTCGTGGTAAACTGGGACATATCCCATTATCTATGGGCCATAGGAATATCCATGGTAGTCATGGCAATCGCCAGTTGGATTCCTGCTCGACGAGCTGCCCGCGTAGAGCCAGCTAAAATTATCAGGGAGGCAACGTGAAGGAAGCCCCGCAAGAGGAATCCATCCTTCGGGCCACCGACCTTCACCACTCCTTCGGGGAGGGTGAGACCCGAACCAAGGTGTTGAATGGCGTATCCATCAAGGTGTCTTCCGGGGAAATGTGCTCCATCGTGGGTCCATCCGGTTGCGGAAAAAGTACTTTGCTCTATTTGCTGGGTCTGCTCGATCACCCGGACTCGGGAGAAATCCTGCTCGCGGGACAACCCGTTTCCAGCGTTTCTGAGACGGAACGTACTTCCTTGCGGAACAAAATGCTGGGATTTGTGTTTCAGTTTCATTTCCTGATCCGTGAGTTAACTGCCTTGGAAAACGTTTCCCTGCCCATGCTCAAGGCAGGAAAGACCACCAAGGAAGCAAATGCTCGAGCCGAAAAATTGCTCGATGACCTCGACTTGGCAGACAAGCGACACCGACTTGCCAACAAGTTGTCAGGTGGCGAACAACAACGGGTGGCAATCGCCAGGGCACTGTCCACTTCGCCTGCCGTCGTCTTGGCTGACGAACCCACGGGAAATCTTGATGCCGCAAACTCGGACAAGGTTTTTGAGTTACTTGCCAACGCAGCCCGAGAGGAAGGTCCTGCAATTATTCTCGTGACTCACAATCCGACCCTCGCCGACCAAGCTGACGTTTGCCTCAGAATGCTTGATGGTCGCTTCGAGGAGTGACCTTTCGCGCAGCAAGCCGATCAAGCCTTCTTTGAGAATGCAGCCTTGATCAGTTCCTCGGTGGGAGTGCCTTCCCCCAAAGTATCGACTGCCTTGCGAACCGCCTTGTCAGCATCGCCCGCCTTGTAGCCAAGAGCAATCAGGGCAGCCACTGCATCCTTGAACTGGTCGTTGGATGCACCGCCTGCCACTTGAGCAGACCCTTGCGTGGCAGTCACGGGCCCAACCTTGTCCTGAAGCTCCACAATGATGCGTTCTGCCGTTTTTTTGCCCAATCCAGGCGCCTTGGCTAGCAACGCGGCATCGCCTTCGGCTATGGCATTGCGCACGATTTGGAGGGACAATTGACTGAGCAGATTGAGCGCAATGCGTGGCCCTATCCCTGACACCTTGTCTATCACCAAACGAAAAAAGTCACGTTCCTCCCGAGCCGAGAAACCATAAAGCACTTGAGCATCCTCTCGGTAAGCCGCATGAATGAAAAGCTGAACCTCTTGTCCAATTGCTGGCATCTTTTCGGTCGTGGTGAGTGGTACATGCACTTCATAGCCAATTCCACCGGCCTCCACCACCGCCAGCAAAGGCTGGCAATCAGTCAATTCGCCTCTAATGGTCGCAATCATTGCAAGCCAAGAACGTCCTGCATTGAATAAAGGTCGGGTGGTTGCTCAACCACCCAATGGGCTGCACGCAAGGCGCCAACCGCAAAAATCTTTCGATCCGTAGCCCGATGCGTAAGCTCGAGCTTCTCTCCTTCACCAGCGAACCAAGCCATGTGATCACCCACCACGTCTCCCCCACGCAAGGCATGGGAACCAATCTGATCGCGGGGACGCTCTCCGGTGATCCCGCTTCGGCCATGTACTATGGAATCGGTATTCAGTCCACGCGCCTCGCGCAGGACTTCGAGCAATCGTTCGGCCGTACCGCTTGGGGCATCTTGCTTGTGGCGATGATGCGCTTCCACTACTTCACAATCAAAATCTTCCCCGAGGACTTCAGCGGCGATGCGGGTAAGGTAAAAAAGCAAGTTGACTCCCGTGGAATAGTTGCCCGCCCAGACCATTGGAATTTTGGAGGAAAGGTTGGCTATGCCTTCTTTCTCTTCCGGAGAATGACCTGTGGTGCCAATGACCACTGCCTTTCCGTTTTCCGCCGCCAGCTCGACGATGCCACGGGTTGCTTCCCGGAGACTGAAATCGATGATCACGTCACAATTAGAAACTTGAGACGCAGGATCATCGCCCAAGTCAACGGCTGCGGTAATTTCAGCGTTGCGATCGGGCGCTGCGGCAGCGATGGCTTGCCCCATCCTACCTTGGGACCCGTTAAGAAGAATATGAAGCGGCATGACAATAGTCCCTAAGAGAGGTCGAGATCAGACGCGAGTTGAATCAAGAGATTTTGATTTTCTTCGGACAAGGAGTAAAGGGGAAGGCGCACCTCATTCGACGTCAGCAGGCCCAGTCGGCTCATGAGGAACTTGACTGGCACCGGATTGGGTTCGATGAAAAGGTCTCGAAAGAGGGCGTGATACCTGCGGTGTATCTCGCCGGCAGATTGGAAATCATTCTCGTTTGCCAAAGCGGTCATGCGCGCGACCTGATCGGGAATAAGGTTGGATGCCACGCTAATGACTCCAACTGCGCCACAGGAAATGAAGGGTAGGGTGAGGCCGTCATCACCGGACAGAATAACGAAATCAGAACCGAGCAGGGAGCGAAGGTCCGAGACCTTCTCACAAGAACCGCCAGCCTCCTTGATGCAGTTAACGTGAGGATATTTTTCATGGAGGCGGGCCACGGTTGAGGTCGCTATCTCTATGCCGCAACGTCCGGGAATGGAATAGAGGACAATGCTTTTTTCAGTAGCCTCGGCAATGGCTCCGAAATGCTGCATGAGCCCATCTTGGCTCGGTTTGTTGTAATAGGGCGCAACCACAAGGAAGGCATCGGCTCCCGCTTCGTCGGCGGCTTTGGTCAAGTTCACGGCCTCCTCGGTCGAGTTCGACCCGGTGCCGGCCAACACCGGAACACGGCCTGCCGACGCACTCACCACGCAACGTATCACCTCGACGTGTTCCTCGTGGTTGAGGGTAGGGGATTCTCCGGTGGTTCCGGCTGGGGCCAGTCCGGATATTCCAGCCTCGATCTGGGCATTCACTCGCTTGGCCAAGTCATCAAAGTGAATCGCCCCATCAAGCATTGGAGTAACCAGCGCTGTATGCGCTCCTTGTAGCTTACTCGAGTTCATGGCTAGGTACTGTTATTCTTTTCGTTCGTATTGTGTTGATTTTTCAGGACGAAAAATTGTGATCAAACCTTTTAATGGGAGACGTCAAACGCATTCGCAACTTCTGCATCATCGCTCATGTCGATCATGGCAAGACAACTTTGTCCGATCGACTGCTTGAAAATACCAACACGGTAGTCCAGCGAGAAATGAAAGAACAGCTGCTCGACTCCATGGATTTGGAGCGGGAACGCGGCATTACGATCAAGTGTCATCCCGTATCGATGATATACCGGGACGCGGAAGGCGAGGAGTATCTTTTCAACTTGATCGACACTCCGGGGCACGTCGACTTCTCTTACGAAGTATCCCGAAGCCTCGCCGCATGCGAAGGCGCCATTCTATTGGTGGATGCCGCCCAAGGGGTCGAAGCCCAAACGTTGGCCAATGCTCAATTGGCTGACAACCAAGGATTGGTCCTGATACCTGTGCTCAACAAAATCGATTTGCCGGGAGCCGACCTCGAACGAGTCCAACGGCAACTGGAGGAAATTCTGGCCATTCCCGCCGACGACGCCTTGCTTGCCAGCGCCAAGTCGGGAGAGGGCGTGGATGATATTCTGGCCAGTGTGGTGGAACGCGTGCCTCCACCAAAAGGCTCGGACTACGTGAACACCCGGGCCTTGGTGTTCGACAGTGAATTCGATTCATATAAAGGAGTGATTTGCTACGTTCGCCTATTCTCCGGACGTTTGGAGGCAGGGGCGGATGCCCTTCTCATGAGTGACGGGCGCCGCACGCAAATCAAGGAAGTCGGGCGTTTCAGCCCGGAAATGGTACCTGTTCCTGCCTTGGAGGAAGGAGAGGTCGGTTATGTGGTAACTGGCATCAGAGACGTGGCCGAGGTCAAGATCGGCGACACCATAACGCTGGCATCCTCCCCAGCCAGTGAAATGCTTCCAGGCTACAAGGAAGCCCGCTCCATGGTATTCAGCGGACTGTACCCACTGGATACCTCCGATTACGCAAAACTCAAGAAAAGCGTGGCCAAGCTGCGACTCAACGATGCCGCCTTCACCTTTCAACCGGAAACCTCCGCCGCCCTCGGATTTGGTTTTCGATGCGGCTTCCTCGGACTGCTCCACATGGAAATCATCCAGGAGCGATTGCGGCGAGAGTATGACTTGGATATCATAGCGACTTATCCCAGCGTGGTGTATCGCGTCACTACCACCCAAGGAAAGGTCTTGTTGATCGATAACCCTCTCGAGATGCCCGAGGTGACCGAAATAGAGTCCATCGAGGAACCCATGATCAAGGCTCGACTCCATGCCCCGAACGATTCCATCGGAGATTTACTTGCCCTGGTCACCGAAAAACGAGGGTTCTGCGATCATACCGAAACAATCGACGAGACCCGGGTTCTCCTCCTCTGTGACCTGCCGCTAAACGAAATACTTGTAGATTTCAACGACCGGCTCAAAAGCATCACTCATGGCTATGGCTCAATGGACTACGAGTTGGCCGATTACCAGGAATCGCGCCTGGTGCGCATGGAAATCCTTGTCAACGGAGATCCCGTCGATGCATTCTCCACCATCGTGCATACGGAGAAAGCCGAGAGCCGGGGTAGGGCGCTTTGCAAGAAACTAAGGGACATCTTGCCTCGACAACTCTTCAAGATCGCCTTGCAGGCAGCGGTGGGAGGCACTATTGTTGCACGCGAAACCATTGGGGCCGTACGGAAAGACGTCACCGCGAAATGCTACGGTGGTGATATCACGCGCAAAAAGAAACTTCTCGAAAAACAGAAAGCCGGCAAAAAAAGAATGAAGCAAATAGGGAACGTGCAAATTCCCCAGGAAGCCTTTGTTCAAATACTAAAGAACACAGAGTGACAGAACCAAAGATAAGTCGCAGAAAACTCCGCAAGATCGCCAAGGAAGTCCTTCGCATCGGCCAAAAGATTTTCTTTCACAAACGAGACCTCATGACGCCCGAGGACGTCGAGGACTGGGAACAGGCCATGGCCGAACTACACGCTGACTTCCGTGACAAGAATTGCCCCGAGGAGCAACTAACGGAAAGAATCGAGGCCGTGGACGAACTCGCGGCGCGACATGGCGACTTCTTCTATCACAAGAAAAGTTGGACCGAAAACGTGGAGATGTTCCTCGTCGCGGCCATTGTGGTAATTGGAGTGAGGAGCTTTTTCCTGCAACCCTTCATTATACCAACCAATTCGATGTATCCCTCGTATTATGGCATGAAACCCCATATCTACGAGGATGGAGCCACATTGCCGGGTTTTACCAAACGGGTAGCAAGCAAGATATTGCTCGGGGCCGATCATTACAGCTTCAAGGCCAAGGCAAAGGGGCATCTCTACCTCAAGCTGCCCGGCCAAAGCGGTGCGTCTGGCTCGATCAACCAAAAGTATTATACCGTCGAGCGATCTTATTTCCCTGAGGGAAAATTTTTCGTTTTCCCCACCAACGTGCGTCAATACACATTCAGTATAGGAGGTTTGGATCATGTCCTCAGGGTACCGGCCGAATTCGATCTGGAAGACGTTATCGTCGAGAAATTCGAAGCTGTCTCAAACGACAAACAAGACGCCTTGCATGCTGGCATGTTCAAATTAAGAGAAAAACCATATGAAGCCAACGAGGACGTCCTGGCTTTCGACGTGCTTCTTGGCGACGCGCTATTCGTCGATCGCTTCACTTACAACTTTCGCCAACCCAGAGTAGGGGATCCAATCGTATTCCAGACAGGCGAAATTGATGAGTATAACAAGGAACTCAGAGAAAAGGGGCTTACTCCGGATAATTTAGGTTGGCGGGCGATTGGTGAAGACAAGTATTACATAAAGCGTCTCGTCGGTGTGCCAGGTGATACACTGCAAATTCAGACGAACAAACAAACTGGTACAATCTTTGGCGTCAATGAGGGCACACCGGGAAAACTCATGCTTAACGGAAAACCAATCGAGGGATGCGAAGCTTTTGGCGAAAACCGCAAGGCAGCGGATTACCTCAATCAAAATCCCAATGACGGCAGAGCGCCGTCAGGTTATCCGTCTTATCGAGCAAGCGGTTTGCTAGACAATCAAGCTAAGTTGAAAATTCCACCCAACTCCTTGTTCGCCATGGGTGACAATTCTCCGGACAGCCTGGACGGCCGCGCCTGGGGATTCGTTCCCAAGAAAAAAGTCGTCGGCAGAGCCTTTTTTGTCTATTATCCGTTTACCAGCCGCTGGGGCGTCTCCGATTGATCGCCCATTTGCTCCATTTACCCAATTTCGCACAACATGCATTATGTCTAATTGTGTTATGTATTGCAGTGCAATGTGTTGTGTATCGCTTTTCTTAATCCCCTCTTTTTTTGATGGAACAGCCTGGCAGCGATCCCGTCGACAACGCTCCGGCTTGGATTAAATCCCGTTCAAGCGGACTTCTGTTGCATGTTTCCAGCCTGCCCGGACGGTTCGGGATAGGGAATTTGGGTCCGGGAGCCCATTCCCTACTGGAATTTCTTGCAGAAACCGGGTTTTCCTATTGGCAGGTATGCCCTGTCGGTCCAACGGGATTTGGAGACTCCCCTTACCAAACCTTTTCCTCGATAGCCGGAAATCCCTACTTCATCGACTGGGAGCCCCTGCATAAAGCTGGTCTAGTAAAGGAAAGCGAATTGGAGCCCTTTTTGTCTCTTTCCCATGAGTCCACCGACTACAATGCCATTCGCACCCTGTTCTGGCCCCTTGCCAAAGCCGTTTCCAAGCGTTTTCAGGCAAACCAGCTATCACTATCTTCTCTATACGGGGACTGGCAAGTTTTCTTGGATTTAAACCATTCGTGGTTAACGCCTTATGCTATTTTTCAAGCATTGAAGTCTGCCCATGGAGACCTGCCGTGGTGGGAATGGCCGTCAGCCGAGAATTCTTTTGAGCAAGCCCGTGACCGACTGGAAGACCCATCCTTGGCCGACAATCTTTTCCTGCACCGGTTTCTGCAATACGTTTTCTTCGGCCAGTGGAAGCTTCTGCGAAAGCGAGCAAAGGAGCTGGGCATAGGAATTCTCGGCGATATCCCCATCTATGCCGCCCCCGACGGCGCCGAAGTCTGGACTCGCCCCGAACTCTTTCAATTGAATGAAAACAGGCGCCCCACCCATGTTTCAGGGGTACCACCCGATTATTTCGCTCCCGAAGGCCAATTATGGGGAAATCCCCTCTATGACTGGAAAACTCACCAGGAAGACGGATTCCAATGGTGGTTGGATCGCCTTGCCCATCAAGTTCGTTTGTTTGACGTCGTGCGAATCGATCACTTCAGGGCTTTTCACGATTACTGGAGCATTCCCACTGATCAATGCGATGCTCGCAAGGGCCAATGGGAACTGGGCCCGGGAATCGCATTCTTCGACGCTGCCCGCAAACGATTTCCGGATATGCCCTTTCTCGCCGAGGATCTCGGACTTCTGACCAAGGGAGTGCTACAATTGCGGCAATCAAGCGGTTTGCCAGGAATGGCAGTTCTTCAATTTGCCTTCGATGGAGATCCCGACAATCTCTATCTACCCCACAACCTAACCCCTGAGACAGTAGTCTACGTGGGAACCCACGACAATGACGTGGCCCGCAGCTGGTATGAGTCCTCGAGCGAGGAGGTCCGCGACAATTTCCGCCGCTATTGCAATGTCTCAGGCGAAGACGCTCCCTGGGATTTGCTGCGAATCGCTTATCGTTCCGTGGCAAACTTGGCTGTTGTTACCGCTCAAGACCTTCTCGCATTGGGGTCGGAAGCCCGTTTCAACGTACCAGGCACCCCCTCAGGTAATTGGACTTGGAGAATCACCGACACTCAACTCTCACGTCTCAAGCTGGAAACAGCTGAATACCTTCGCCAACAAACCGAAATCACCGGGCGATTGCCAAAGCCTCGCAACAATTAGACATAATAGTTAAGTTTCGACATTTCGCAGGGCATCGCCGATTGCTTGGATAGCCTCTTTTCCAGCGTCCTCCAGTACGTAGTGGCCCGCCTCTGAATAAAGATTGGCATCCATTTCTGGAAATATATTATTCCATTTACGAAGGTATTCATGATTAAAACAGAAGTCCTTGCCTCCCCAGCAAGCAGTCACGGAATGGTTTTGGAAGTGTTTCAGCTTGTCCTCGATATCCGTGAGCAAAGCCATCGAGGAATGAGATGATGACAGGGGTATATCTCGGACAAATCGCCAAACAGCCACGCGATTGGCCCAAGAATCATAAGGGAAAAGAAAACCTTGGCGGGCAGCTCGAGACAAAGGCTTGGTCACAGCCATATGGATGGCGGGGCCGGCGAAACCGTTGAATCCGCGGACAAGCAAGGCCCCAATCCACGGAATTCGACAAATCTTGATTCTCCAAGGACAAAGGTTCGACCGAAAAGCAGCTGTGTTCAGGAGAACGATGCTCTCGACCCGTTCCGGTTGGTCGCGAAAGGCGCCGAACCCGATGGCTCCACCCCAATCGTGGAGGACGAGACGCACCTTGTCTACATCCAGCTGATCAAGAAACTCCCGCAGGTTCTCGACGTGGGAAGCCAAGTCATAGGGAAAATCAAGATGATCGGGCTTGTCTGACAATCCGCAGCCCAAGTGGTCAGGAACGAGGCAACGTGCCTCCTGACGCAGGGAAAGCACGAGGTTACGATAAAGAAAAGACCAAGTGGGATTCCCGTGCAGCATGAGAATGGGAGCCCCCTCCCCTTCTCCCTCGTCCAAATAATGCAAGCGATGCCCATGCTGCAATTGCATGAAGTTTCCCTCAAAAGGGTACTCCTCGATGACCTCCGGGGGCAGTTTCAATGGATGACAGAATGAAGAATGGCTGACAAACCACTGCCAATCCCCATCAGGAGAGTGGATTGTGCCGTTGAGACAAGGCCTTGCTCCCGAGCCATCGCATAAGTGATCGGCAGTGAGACGGAACCAACGTTACCAAGAGTCTCGAAGGTGGAGTAGTTCTTTGCGGGATCCAGCCCTACGGCTTCGAATAGCGCTTGGGTATGGGCTTTGCCCACTTGGTGCGTCACGACAAGATCGGGTGTATCGGCACTCCATCCGGCAAGGGCGGCGAACTGAACCCAAGCTCGTTCTGCCACGGCAATTCCCGCATGCAGCAATTCCTCCGAATCAGTTTGCATCTCGAGGGCATTACCAGCCGAGTCACCTTGGCAAAGCTCGTTGCTGCTCGTATCGGTCTCGACGATGCCCTCACCCAAGAGAGGAGCTCCCCTATCCAGCAAGTCACGGTGAACCACCGACCATGCCACCGCTCCAGCCCCGATGGTGAGATTGGCGAAATAAGGTTTGATCGCCTTGCGGTCCAAGTCGCCTTGGTTGAGAATCTCTATGGTGCGGTCTACCAAGGGACGACCGTTCTCGCCGGCCACTATGACGGCTCTCTTTATTTGTCCGCTTTCAATCAGGCCGCCTGCCAGGATCACGGCATTGAGAAACCCCAGGCATGCATTGGAGACATCAAGGATTTGAGTGCGCGAACCAAGTCCCATGAGACCATGAACGTAGGAGGCTGTTGCAGGTTCCAGCCGGTCGCGGCAGACCGCGGAATGAACGAGAAGATCCACTTCGCCTCCATCCACTCCTGCTTTCAGCAAGGCATTGCCAGCCTCGGCGCTGGCCTCCGACGGACGATAGGAAGCGGGCCAAAAACGACGCTCGCGAATTCCCGTCATCAACTCGAGCCGACCTTGAGGCAGGTTCAATCGATCGTACAGGGGAGAAAGTTTCTCCTCGATTTCAGCCGAACTCCATGTCTCCGGCGGCAAGGAATAGGCCATGGCCTCGATGGCTACGTTGCTGAAACGCATCTTGAAAACGAACCTACTCGGGTTTCGTGGCGGAGCGGACGACTTCCTTGTCGAAATAATTGAATCCCATGCCAGCGTCGATCACGATGCCTTGCCCGTTTATTCCACTGGCACGCGGACTGAGCAGAAAAGTCGCCAAGTTGGCAACCTCGCCGGTGGCAAGAGCTCGCTTTCGGAAAGTGAGTTTCTCCGCGTAGAGATAGTTCTCGAGGTAACCGGGTATGCCGGCAGAGGCACTTGTTTTCAATGGACCTGCGTTGACGGAATTGAAACGCACCTCGGAATCCGCCGAGAAGGATTTAGCCAAGTATCGCACGGAAGTCTCGAGGGCTGCCTTGATCGGCGCCACGTAACCGTAGTTCTCGGCCGTAACCTGCGTCGATGAAATGCCAATGGTCACCACCGAGGCATCCGGATTGAGGAGCGGTTTGCAGGCATTGGCAATCTCCACCAGTGAGAAAGCAGTGATCTGGGTGGCTTGCAGAAAGTCCTCCCGATTAGTCTCGTGGAATGGCTTCAAGCCTTCGGAATAGTTGGCGAAGGCTATGGAATGGAGGATGCCGTCGAGTGGGGCTTGGTCATTTGAGCCAAGGGCTTCCGCCAGACGAGCGATCTCATCCTTTTCCTCCACCTCGCAAACGTGAACGGTTCGGCCCTCGAGGAACTTCGCCGTTTCCTCTCGTCGCTTTTCACTACGAACCGAATAGATTACCTCGGCCCCTTCCTCTTCCAGTATTTGAGACACGGCCCAAGCCACGCTTTTGCGATTGGCCACGCCCAGGACAAGGAAGCGTTTCCCCTCCAGACCCAAGAAACTCATGGTGCTCTACGATTCCTCCTTGGGAATCATGGCCAAGGCGAAAGCCACCGTGACTGCAGTCTTCCCCTCCTTGCGGATTTCTCCCGCCATGTTGTAAAATTTCCCCATCTGCTCTTTTTCGGTAACCTCTATCTCAATCAAGTCGCCGGGAAGGATCATGCGCTTGAAGCGGGCATCGCGAATACGGGAAAGAACGGGGTCCACCTTTGTTGCATCGAGAGCGGACGCCCCCAATTTTTCAGCCAAGTAGATCGCCCCGGTTTGAAAAACCGACTCGCATAGCAGTACTCCCGGCATGATGGGGTTACCTGGATAATGCCCCTCGAAAAACGGGAAGTCCGCCCGAACGTTGAGGCGAGTGGTGGCTCCGAGATCAGTTATTTCAACAATCTCGTCCACGAAAAGAAATGGCGGACGATGTGGTATGCGGCGATGAATTTCCTCCATGACGAATGCCTAGGTTGAAGAAGTTATCAAGCAGTTGGGTCAGGAGTTCCCGAGCTCCGGGGGAGACTCAACCGGATCGGTGCCCCGTTCAGTGGAGCGAAGATATTGGTCCATCTTGTTTGCCGTTATCACGCCATAGTTGATGGCTCCCAGCCAGCCTGACATGATAATGCCAACGGAACCTGCATGAAACAAGCCCGGGGCTGCCTCAGGCAACTTTGTGGAAACTTCCAGCCCCTCGAACTTCGTGCCGAATGAGGTTCCCCCGACGTGCCGGGTATAATGATGTATGGTGCGGGGAGTTGCCGCCTCGACGTGATCGATTTTCGATCGAATGCCGGGGATAATGCGTTCCAGTGATTCCAGAGACTCCTCGCAGAGGCGCTCTTTCTCTTGTTCGTATTCCTCGGGCGTCAATTCATCCCAATCGGTCCACTTGGCATTAAGCGAGGCCACAATGGCGTAGCGCGGTTCCTTCAAGTGGGGCCGGGTCTCGGGATAATAAATGGAGAACGTGCGGCTGGTGGTGCGGCGGTCCACCAGTTCATCGCTCGAAAACACTTCCGAGTCAGACACGAAAATCAGGTCGCCGACGTGCGGTATCTTGGCCCCCTTGCTGAGGCCGAAATAAACTTGGCATGAACTGGAGTTCGTACGCACTCCCTCGCTTGCCTTGCGAAAGCTGGCCGGCAACTTCTCTTTGCCCAGCAGGCGATCGATGGTGTCCTTGACGTTGGCATTGGACAGCACTGCCCGGCAAGCCACTTCGCGCCCGTTCACCCGGATCCCACGAACACAGGGCTTTCCGTCACGTTGCTCGGTGATCACTTTCTCCACCAGGCAACGGCGGCGAAGATCCACTCCGTTACTCCGCAATTCACGCACCATCTTCTTGATCAGAACGTCGGTGCCGCCCTGAAAGGTGAAGACTCCCTTGCTCATGAAATTGGAAAACACGATGCCATAGGTGATCGCCGGATCGTCCAAGGTGGATCCATTGGCATAGGCAATTGGCTCCATCAACAACCGCTTGACGTCATCACGGCCGGGAAAGAACTCCTCGAACATCTCGCCCGTCGTGCGGTCGTCACGGTCAAAGTAGTTCATTTGGCGCAGGTGCTCGAAAAAGGCTTCCACACGCTCCTTCGCCACCTTGAACTTCTCATGCAGCAGACGGGTAAAGTCCCAACGGTCAAAAGTCGTCCCCAGATCAAACTGCGGATTTACGAAGCGAATGTTCTTCAATTGGACGATGGAATCGGAGATTTCCTTGGTCCAGTACTTGCGGCAAGACTTGATCATGCCGAAGGGAAACCCATGTAGCGAGATATCGAAGATATGACCCCCGGCTCGCTTGAACCAGGTGGCCAATCCACCGAACTGGTAGTGGTGCTCAAGCAAGAGCACGGAATGGCCTGCCTTTGCGAGCGCATTGGCACCCGTTAAGCCAGCTAGTCCGCTGCCCACTACCACGACGTCATAGTAGTCGTTGATCCCTTTCAGCCAATCCTTTGGCATAAGCCTTTGAAGAAGCCGCAAAAGAGCCCTTCTTGCAACCTTCAAATTGAGATTCCCCAAGTGGCCAAAGAAAGGATTGCCCGTCACCCTCGAATCACTCATAACTCATTCCAGAGGGGATGGGAATTTTCAATTGAGCACGTTCACTAACGTCGATTGGGCAGTGGTTGCCGGTTATCTTCTGCTGACCACCTTGGTCGGGCATCTCCTGCGCGGCAAGCAGGCCAGCATGAAGGACTTTTTCCTTGGGGGGCGTTCCTTGCCTTGGCCCGCCGTCAGTGGATCCATCATAGCGACCGAGATCAGCGGGGTGACCTTTATCGGGGTGCCGGGCATGGTCTACGCGGCCCAAGGCAACTTCACCTATTTGCAATGGGGCATTGGTTCGATCATTGCCCGCATCATAGTGGGCTACTTTTTCGTCCGGGCCTTTTACGAACGGGAAATCTACAGTCCCTACGACTACATGGGCCACCGCCTCGGCGAAGGTGTCAAGCGACTCGCCACGATTGTATTTCAAGTAGGTGGCATATTGGGTCAAAGCGTGCGCGTGCTGGTGGCTGCCTTGGCCCTCAAGGTGGTCACTCCACTGGAGTTCGAGCATTGTATCCTGATCATCGGCGCATTCGCCATCTGCTGGACCTTGATGGGCGGCATGCGGACCGTCATCTGGACCGACGTGATGCAGTTCTTTCTCTTCGTGGGCGCTGGTCTGCTTTCGCTTTTTTGGATGTTGAGCGGCATCGACGGCGGCTGGTCGGGCATGGTGGAGGTTGCGGGGGAAGCGGAGAAATTCACTCTCCTCAACTTGAGCAAGGATCCGGCCGCCGGGTTCACGCTATGGGTGGCCATCCTCGCGGTCCCGTTCCAAAACGTCAGCATGTTCGGCGTAGACCAACTGAATGCCCAGCGCATGTTCTGCTGCCGTTCAGAAAGCGATGCCCGCAAAGCCATCCTGACCAGTTGCGCAGGACTCCTCGTGACCATCCTCATGTTGCTCGTGGGAGCCACCCTCTACGCCTTCTACAACCAATCGGTCCCGCCGGACAGCTTTGCCCAGTTCAGCTCCGAGATCGCCCAACTGCAACCAAAGGAGCGGAAGGACGCCTATTACCCGGTGTGGATCGTCACGGAACTGCCGGAAGGTCTCCGCGGACTCATCTTGGCAGGCATCTTTGCAGCCGCCATATCCAGCCTCGATTCCATACTCGCCGCCTTGTCCCAAACCACGCTCTCGCTCTTCCGAAAAACTGGTGAAACCGTATCCGAAACCTCGGGCAAGAGGGATTTGGCTGTCTCCCGCTGGTTGGTCGTCGGGTGGGGCATCGCCTTGTCCGCCTTTGCCATTGCACTCGATTCCATGCGCGGAGACGTAAACGTCGTGGTGCTGGCCTTTGGCATGACGTCCTATACCGTTGGTCCCATGCTCGGCTTTTTTCTCGCCGCCTTTTTCACGCCGCGAGCCAGCCTCAAGGGATTGGCCATTGGTTTCGGCTTGTCCTTTCTATTGGTGCTGTGCCTCCGCACCGACCTATGGACCATATTGGACAACCTGGGCTTGTTGACCGATGCTCAAATCGAGGATTTGCTGACCATGAAAGTCAAGGACGGCAAACCCGCCGCCATAATCAGTTCGGTCTGGGCGTGGCCGGTAACGGTCTTCATCACCTGGGGGTGCGGTTGGCTCTTGCCCCGTCGAGACGAACCATCGCAGAGGTGAGCGCCCCGAAGCTCTTTCCCCTCCCCCGCCAAGTCGCCTTCCTGGGCGGCGAAACGAATATCCCCGAGCAGCTGACCTATTCGGTTTGTGATGCAGGACTGGAGCAGGTGGCCGAATTCTTTGCCAAGGAGAGAGGCGTGCAACGGGCAGAAAAGGGTTGGCTTAAATTCGAGGTCGCAACAGATCTCGAAGGCGGAGAGGAAGGCCACCGTATCTTGCTCGGGAAGGACGGCGCCTTGGTGCAAGCCCGCTCCCCTGCAGGAGCTTTCCGAGCTACCCGTACGCTGAAGACATTGCTAGGCAAAGGAGTCTCCGCCCTGCCCTGTCTGGAAATTCGCGACTACCCCGCCTTTTCCCGACGGGGCTTCATGCTGGACGTCAGTCGTTGCAAAGTGCCGACCATGGACTCCTTGCTCGAGTTAATCGATCTGTTGGCCGACCTCAAGTACAACGAACTGCAGCTGTACGTGGAACATGTCTTTGCCTTCGCCGGTCACGAAACCGTCTGGCAAGACGCATCGCCGCTCACCGCAGAGGAGGTGCGCTTGCTGGACGAGCGCTGCCGCGAACGTTTCATCGAGTTAGTCCCCAACCTAAATTCATTCGGCCACTTCGAGCGCTGGCTGCGACACGATCCATACAAGCCGATGGCCGAATGCCCGCATGGTTTCCGGCGTGAGGAACCGTTCATGGAAAGAGATCACGGCACCACCTTGAAACCAAACGAGGAAAGCCTCGCCTTCGTGGATTCCCTTTACGCCGAGTACCTGCCGAACTTCAGTTCCTCTCGATTTAACGTCGGCATGGACGAGCCCTGGGAACTGGGGCAAGGCTGGAGCCAACCCCAGGTCGAGGAGCGGGGCAAGCAAACTGTCTACCTGGAACACCTCGATGGCATAAGGAAGCTGGTCGAGAAACACGGACGCGAAATGCTCTTCTGGGCCGACGTATTGCTGGAAGAACCGAAAAATGCCGCACGCGTGCCCAAAACGGCTTCACCCGTGATATGGGGCTATGAGGCGGAGCACCCCTTCGCTGAACAAGCCGAGGCTCTCGCCTCCTGCGGACTGTCCTTCTACCTTGCCCCGGGCACCGCCACTTGGCGCAGTTTCAGCGGGCGACTCCCAAATGCATTGGCCAACGTTCGCTCGGCGGTGGCGGCAGGGATTGCCCAGCGTGCATCCGGCATACTACTGACCGGTTGGGGCGATTGCGGAAATCACCAACCCTGGCCGACCTTCTATCCTGCCCTGCTGCAAGCTGCTGGCTTGTCTTGGAACGAAACATCAGACCCCGAGGCCGAATTGGTGCCACTTCTCGATCATTTTCTGTTCGAAGACGCAAAAAGCACCCCAAGCCAAGCGCTGCTCGAGTTCGGTCACCTCGACCTCTGCCTCGGTCCCAAGATAGTCAACGCTAGCTTGCCGTGGATGCTTGCCTTCGCCGATCAACCGGAGAAACTGCCCGATCGCCTGCAGACTGACCATCCAGTCGAAAAATTAGCAGTCGGACAGGAGCGACTTGCCTCGCTCAGGTCGACTTTGCAAGGTCTGGCAGGGATAGCGGGAAAAGTCGGGTTGGCCGCTGACGAGCTTTTGCTGGGAGTGGATCTTTCCGCTCATGCCCTTTTCCATGGGCAGCGCTTGCTGAGAGCAAGTACTTCGTTCGACCCGTCTTCCGCTCGAGAATTGCCCGCCCGTTACGAAAAACTGTGGCTCAAGCGGGCCCGACCGGGCGGGCTAACTGAAAGTAGCTCACTCCTCGGGAACGCGCTCGCTCGCTGGCAAAGCTAGATCGATTTGTTGTAGATCGTCTGCGACGGAAAGGCCATCTCGAGACCTTCCGCATTGAAGCGCTTCAGGATGGCCATGTTCACACTGGTCTGCGTACCAAGAATATCTGATCCTTTGGTGATCCGGTAGACGAACACAAGATTCAGGGCAAAATCGCCAAATTCCTTGAAACCAACGGCAAAGTCGTCTTCCACGTCATCCTTGTGCTCCTCCGCAATTTCACGGAGCACAGCCATTGCCCGCTCGATCTTGGTATCGTCCATATCATAGGTCAGCCCGAGGTTGACCACCACCTTGCGGGATGCCTCGGAAGACACGTTCTCCACCGAGTTGTCGGAAATCTTGGAATTCGGAATGGTCACCATGCGGCCGTCCAAGGTCTTCAGGCGCGTGCTCCGCAATCCGATCTCCGTGACCGTGCCGTCAAAGCCACCGATCTTGATGCGTTCCCTCAAGCTAAACGGCTTGTCCGTGAAGATAGTGAATCCGCCGAACAAATTGGACAAAGAATCCTTGGCCGCCAAGGCAAAGGCCATGCCGGCCACTCCGAGTCCAGCCAATACCGTGGTGATGTCGTACCCGGCGTTGTCCAGCGCCATGATGACTGCAACCACCCACACGATGGTGCGGACTCCGCGGCGAAAAATGGGCAACAAGGCGTCATCGAGGTCGTTTTCGGTATCCTCGAAGTAAGGTGCCACGTACTGGTCCAGCACGGCTTCGAACAACTTGCATATGAGAGAAGCAGCAACAAAGGTAATCAGGACCGAAAAGAATCCGTTTATCCAAGCGTCCACTCCCGGGTAATCCGAGAAGTCGAGATACTTGAGCCCAAACCAAGCTCCGGCCAATCCACCGCCGAAGACCAATGGTTTCTTCAAGGTCTCGAGCAAGATGTCATCGAGCTTGGTCTTTGTTTTCTCGGCCAATCCCTTGAGGTACTTCTCGATGAACCAATAGACGGTGCGAGTCACGATGATGCCGCCCAATATGATGAAGAGCGAAATCACCCAATCATGCAGCGGGTTCCCGAGGAACTCGTTTGCCAACATGGGAATATCAGTGAGAAAATTGCCTAGGAATTCTATGGAGCGCATGGAAGCAAATGGTTCGGTGATTGTCTTTAAATAAGTGAATTTTGCGTGGTTCAGGGATAAAGGAGAGAATCACTCCTCCACTCGGATGCCTTTGTCGTAGGTTTCCCGTTTGGTTTCATTGCCATCGCGATCCCAAAACACCCATTCGCCTTCCTCGGAACCATCGGTGAAATAGCCCTGCTGGTGGAGAAAACCATTGTCATGCCACAGCAAGCACAAGCCGTCTTCTTGTCCTTTCTTGAAATAGGTCAATTCCTCCAAGCCGCCATCTTCGTTCCAAACCTTCACCCATCCGGTGAATGGGACTTGTTCGAATCCCCTGAAGTAGAGCGATGCATCCTCGCCTGAGGCGAGCACCAATGCGAGAGGGTCCACCGGTTTGTTTTCTTGGCGTTTGCCAAAGTGCAGCTCCTCATAATCCACCGCTTCCTTCAAATAACCGGAATATGGAGGTTCGAGAACCAATTCGGGCAAGGGAGGACGTGGCTTGGGTTCGGGCTCAGGCTCAGGCTCAGGAGTCGTCACATCCGGAGTGCCCGCAAGGCCCAAGTCTGTCTTTTTTCCGCCACCGGGATCCACGATCACGGGATCATCACCGCAACCAGCCAAGGCAAACCAAGCCAAGGAGGAAAAAAGGAGTAGGGAGAAACGTTTCATGGAGGGCAATGCTAGGAATCGAAGTCAAAATGGCAAGCGCGAGGTTGCGCCACCAAACGAGCCACAGTTAATTCTCCTTGCGCGCAATACGGTTGCGTTTATCTTCTACCAATTAAGTGAAGTGAAGTGACTGCCTTGCAGGAATACAAAATGAATTCCCCAACCGCAACCAAGCGAACAAGCGTGCCCATGACAGCATCGTGGCAAGCCATCGCCTTGTGTCTGCTTTTGGCATTCGCCCTTCTCCCTGCCGCCCTCTCCGCCGCTCCCGTGGCCTACTCCGGCAAAATCGCGGTGAACGGACAAAACTTCAATGGCCCCGGCCAGTTTCGTTTTCAGTTGATCGATCAAAACGGCACCGAGCTGTGGCGCAATACCCCCGGCGGGGCAGCCGTGACCACAGCGGTAAACCGCGGGCACTACTCCGTGCTACTCGGCGACGAAGCCACCCCCAACATGGCGCCGCTTCCCCCTCGCCTCTTCCTCGATCACCCGGTGGTCTTTCTGCGGGTCCACTTTTCCGAGGGACAAGGCAAGCCTTTCGTCCACCTCCAGCCCGACCAGCGCATACTAAGCGCTGCCCACGCACTTAGCGCCGACTCGGCGAATATAGCGGATGCCGTCCGGCCCGGGGGCGTTACCCCGCAAATGCTATCCCCCGAGGTATTGGCTAACTTGAACGCCGCCATCGCGGCAGGCACCATCACCCGCCAAATGCTGTCGCCCGAGGTGCTTGCGGACCTGAACGCCTCCGTCATCGCTCCCGGCAGCATCACCCGTGAAATGTTGGCCAATGGAGTACTGGAGGACCTCAACGCAACTATCGCCCCAGGCAGCATCACCCGCGGCATGCTCTCGGGCTCGGTTGCCCAAGACCTAAATGCCTCCGTCGGCATCGACCGCTTGCCTCCCGAAGTGAAGGCTTTTCTCGCCCCCCGCATCCTCACCCAACCGCCCGCTCAGGTCACGGGCTACGCGGGACGCTCCATCCACATACCGGCGGCGGCGGACGGGCGCCAGCTCAGCTACCAGTGGAGGAAGGGCGATTCACCCGTCGCGGGAGCCACCTCCCCCATACTCCACCTAGCCGACCTCAATGCCTCCACCGATCCTGGTTCCTACTCCCTCGTCGTGACCAACCCCTTCGGCTCCGTCACGTCCTCCGCCACCCAACTCACCGTGGCCACCGTGGTGCCCGTGGACGTGGACCGCCCCGTCCTCACCCTCAACGGCCCCAAATCCATTTCCCTCCTCACCGATTCCAACTGGACGGAACCCGGGTACTCCGCCACCGACGACCTCGACGGCGACCTCACCGCCACGGTCGACGTAAACGGAACCGTAAACGTCGCCACTCCCGGAGCCTACTTCATCACCTACAAGGCGACCGACTCCGCGGGCAACTACGCCACCGCCCGGCGTCTCGTCACCGTGTCCAATTTCACCGACCTGTGCCTCATACCCGCAGGTAGCTTCATGATGGGATATCCAGCCGCCGTACCTCCGAGTTCCCAAGCCTATCACGAGGTCTACCTCAGCGCCTACTACGTCGGCAAGTACGAGGTCACCAAGGCCATCTGGGACGAAGTCTTCAACTGGGCTACCGATTCCGCCCGCGGGGCAAACGCCTATCAATTCGACAACAACGGAACCGCCGAGGGTCCGAACCACCCCGTGGCCAACCTCACCTGGTACGACCTGGTCAAGTGGTGCAACGCCCGTTCCGAGAAGGAGAACCTCCAACCCCTCTATTACCGTGAGTCCAACCAAACCACCATATACAGATATGGGCAAATTCTCCTAACTAACGCCCATGTAAACTGGCAGGCCAACGGCTGGCGCCTGCCCACCGAGGCGGAGTGGGAAAAGGCCGCCCGCGGGGGACTCGTCGGCATGTTTTATCCGCACGGAAGCAGCTATTCTCCCGCCTATGGAAACATCATAGAAAGCGGCATCGGCAAGACCGTGCCCGTCGGCAGCTACCCCCCCAACGACTACGGTTTGCACGACACATTCGGAAACGTGCGAGAGATTGTCTGGGATGGAAAAACAAATGCATGGTACTCTCAACCCGAGGCTAGCCTCCCTAACCCGCACGGTGCCGAGAATGGCACGCGGGTTCTGCGAGGTTCATCTTATTTTGCCAGTGGGGGCAACAATGCCAACCACAACAGGGCTGGACAACTGCTCACTTCCACAAGTGCCGAACGCGGCTTTCGCCTCGCCCGGAATGCGCCGGACGCGGTGGCGGGCGGATACCCCACCCTGACCAGTTCGCCCACCTTGGACGCTACTGCCGGGCACACCTTCTCCTACCAAATCCTTGCGGGGAATTCCCCCACGGTTTACGCCGCCGCCGGCCTCCCCGCCGGCCTCAGCGTGAACGCTGCCACCGGTCTCATCTCCGGTGCCGTGAACGCCTCCGGCGACCACAACGTCACCATCTCCGTCGCCAACGCCGCCGGCACCACCTCCATGATCCTCGGAATCAGCATCGAGAC
>PAZC01000009.1 GCA_002716045.1 Opitutia bacterium | reverse complement strand
AAGCAAGTCCTCGGCGATGATCTCGAGAAAGTGCTGGGGGGAATGGAGCTTCGCTCCCGCCTGTTCAACGGGAGACTTAACCATCCCGAGGCCGACCGTTTGCGGAACCAACTTCGGGACTTGTTCTACTTCAACGAAGCGTGGATCCCCGAACTCAAGAAGAGCGAGCTTGGCCGTGTCCAACAACTGTATGACCTATCGAAGGATCTCGGTCAGCAGAACAACATCGTAAAAAACCACCCCGAACTCGTTGCCCGAATGAAAAAGAAAGCGGAGGCCATCTATGCGAGCGTCATGGCCGATGCTCCGGAATGGCTCACTCCGGAAGAACAGGCTGCAGCAAAGAAGGGTCGAGCAAACGAACCGCAACGGCCTGCCACCGGAGTCCCCGACACCGATATCGCAAAGCTCCTCGCCCGTATAGATAAGAAAGACCTTCCGGAGGGTTACCACGGAAGCCGCCACCAGGCCTACGTCGACAAGGTCATGGCCGGTCTCAAACCCGAACAGCGCGCTCGGGTCGGCCACCTATGGAAAGAAAAGCGCCGCCTCGATTCCGACATGCCCAACCCGGGAGCCTCTTTCGTCAGAATTCTCACCCACGTCGCCGCCGGCGCGAAGAAAACCAACGTGGCGAAATGAATAGATCCATTGTCATTATACTGCTGCTTGTTATCGGCCTGCCCGCCCATGGACAGGCTTTCAAGGATGCATTGGCGCCATTGGTGGAAGCCTCCTGCATTGATTGCCATGACGCGGATACGGATACCCCTTTGAATTTCGAAAAGATCGGGCATGACCTGTCCGATGTCGCCACCTTTCGGCAATGGGTGGAAATCTTCGACCGGGTAGACAAGGGGGAGATGCCCCCCAAGAAGAAAAAGCGTCCGGACCCAGTACTGAAGAACCAGGCTCTAAAAGCTTTGGAAGAAGACCTGAACGCGGCTAATCTCAAACAACAGGACGCCGAGGGCCGAGTGGCTGCACGGCGCCTCACGCGACTGGAGTTTGAGTACACCCTGCAGGACTTGCTGGGCGTGCGCGGCAATCTGGCACGGCACCTGCCGCCGGAGAATGCCTCGGCCAAGTTCGCCAACGTCGCTGAAAAACAGGGCATCTCGCCCGTGCACATACGCAACTATCTCAAAGCCGTAGACGCCGCGCTGGACGAAGCCATCATGCTCGGTCCCAAGCCCCGCGCCGGAGCACGCAACATGGATTATCGCAACAACAGGTACAGCAGTATGTGGTTCGATCGTCCGATACGCAACGGCGGCATGACCGTCATGCGAACCGATGATGCCTACGTGATGTTCAGTTACCGCAGTGAACCGCACGTCGCCCAATCCAACCACATGGGATATCACTTCCCTTACCCAGGGCTATACCGAATTACTGCCGAAGGCGCCGGCTACCAGGCTAAGACCCCCATCGGCTTTGGGATTTACAAGGCCAGTGACAAGCACGGCAACACCGAGTTGATTGGCAACTTCGAAATCAAGCCCGGCAAATCACGCAAGATTGAACTCACCCAATATTTCGAACCGGGTGAATTCTTTTTCCCTGCCGGCCTTAACCTCAATGCGGCTCCCGACGGCAAAGGCATCTATCACATGCGTGTCAAAGGCGCCCGCGGTTACAAGGGCGAGGGACTGGCCATCAAGTGGCTGAAGATCGAGGGCCCACTGGAGGAAGAGTGGCCGCCCAAGCGCACAAGCGATCTGCTAACCGGTGTGCCGATCGTGTGGGTGCCGCAGCATCGCATCTACTGGACTCACCCCACCAAGGAACCCAAAGCTCACTTGCGCGAAATCGTCAAGCGGCTCGCGTCGAAGGCCTTCCGGAGACCAGTGACGGACGCGGAAATCGAATCCTTTGTCTCCCTCGCCACACCGCATCACCCCAAGGAGCAACCGATGCATAAAATTGTTCGCTCCCCCCTGCGGGCCATGTTCAGTTCTCCACAGTTTCTCTTTCACGCCGGCCAACCCGGTCCGCTGGACGATCACGCGCTGGCCAGCCGACTTTCGTATTTCCTTTGGAAGACATTGCCCGACGAGCAATTGTTCGCACTGGCCCGCGACAACAAGCTAAAGGACCCGAAGGTTCTCGCGAATCAAGTCAATCGAATGCTTAACGACCCAAGGTCGAACCGATTCGTCGATGACTTCCTCGATGGATGGCTTGGCCTTGGCGAGATCGACGCCACCACGCCGGACGAAAAGCTATATCCAGAATACGGAGACACTTTGCGTCAGGCGATGTTGGCTGAGACCCGACTCTTTTTTCGCGAACTGATCGACCACAACCTGACGGCCCGCAACTTCATCGACTCTGACTTCACCTTCGTCAACCGCCGGCTGGCTCGGCACTACGGCATCGGAAAAATCACCGGCGAACAGATGCGGCGCGTGAAGCTTGCCGCAGACAGCCCGCGCGGCGGACTCATGACGCAGGCCAGTATCCTGAAAGTCACTGCCAACGGAACACTCACCTCGCCCGTTAAGCGCGGGCATTGGGTGCTCGACTCGCTGCTCGGCATGCCGCCCAAACCACCACCTCCCACCATAAGTGCCTTGGAACCGGACATCCGCGGCGCAGTGACCATCCGTGAAACCTTAGCCAAACATCGCGATGTGGCCAGTTGCGCCAGTTGCCATCAATACATCGACCCGCCGGGATTCGCATTGGAGAGTTTTGATCCCATCGGTGGTTTCCGCCACCGCTACCGCACCACCGGCAAGGGTGATTGGACCAACCACCGCTTAATGGGTCGCCATGTCCATGAATACCGATGGGGCCTCGAAGTGGATGCAAAAGGCATCACTGCGGATGGCAAAAAATTCAATGGCATCCGCCACTTCCGTGACCTGTTACTGAAGGAGGAAGAACAGGTGGCCCGTAATTTCGTATCGCAACTGGTCACCTACGCCACCGGAGCCGAGGTGCAGTTTGCCGACCGCGCGGAAGTGGAACGAATGCTCGCCTCGGCAAAGGCGGATGGCTACCTTGTCCGCGACCTGCTTCATGCCGTGGTGAAAAGCCGCTTATTCTTAAACAAATGAAACTAAACCGAAGAACCTTTTTACGAAGCACCGGCGTTGCCATGGCATTGCCGTGGCTGGAATCGATGCAACCGGCGTGGGCCAAGGAGCAGGCGCCGCCGAAACGGATGGTGATCATTTGCAACACGCTCGGCCTGCACGCGCCGGCGTTGTTTCCGAAAAAGACCGGAGCCGACTACGAATTGACCGATTACCTGAGTATCATCAAGGCTCACCGGAAAGACTTTACCCTGTTCTCCGGGCTTTCCCACCCGGGACAAGGCGGCGAACACCTCTGCGAGATGACCTGGCTCAGCGCCGCCCCCAACCCCGGCATGGACGGCTTCCGCAACTCGATCTCGGTCGACCAATACGCGGCCGAAAAGCTCGGGTACGTCACGCGGTTTCCGTCCGTGTCTCTTAGTAGCGATACTGCAAAAAGCCAGTCATACACCACTAGCGGTGTAATGATCCCCGCCGAGCAAAGCCCATCACGCATGTTTGCGAAAATGTTTCTGAGCGGAAAACCGGAGGAGATCGCCCGTCAAAAACAAAAACTCGCCGAGGGCCGCAGCGTGCTGGACGAGTTGCTCAGCCAAACCAGGATACTGCTCAAGAACGCNCCGGCAGCNGACCGCGAGCGGTTACAGGAATATTTCGAATCCGTCCGCACCGCGGAAAANAACCTNGCCGAGGAACAGGTCTGGCTCGACCGTCCCAAGCCGCAAGTACAGACGANGGCTCCGCTGGACGTCCNCGACAAGACCNACCTCATTGGCCGCATTAAACTGTTNCTTNACCTTGTCCCGCTTATCGTGCAGACNGATTCCTCGAGNGTTATCAGCATAGTCATCCAACACAACCACGGCATGCCACAGATCGAGGGCGTCGATTCCGAGCACCATAATCTCTCCCACCACGGTCGTGACCCCAAGCGCATTGAGCAACTACTCAAGATCGAACGCGCCATCATGGGTTGTTTCGACGAATTCCTCACTGCCATGAAAACCAAGCGCGAGGCAGGTGGCACGTTACTTGACCAGACCCTTACTTTGCTTGGCAGCAACCTGGGCAACGCCAGCTCCCACGACCCGCGCAACAATCCCATCCTGCTAGCCGGGGGCGGGCTCAAGCACGGACGGTATCTTGCCCACGACGCCAAGAACAACACGCCGCTTTGCAACCTCTTCGTGCATATGCTTAACCAAATGAACGTAAACACCGACAAGTTTGCCAGCAGCACCGGCGAACTAACGCTTTAACATGAAAAACATAATTCTCCTTTGCGCAGCTTCGACTGCCTTCATTTTCAACGCCCAGGCCGCTGATTTTCCACAAGCCAAGTCCAACAACTGGCATCATTGGCGCGGTCCAGAGGCCAATGGCATTGCGCCAACTGCGAAGCCACCCACGAAATGGAGCGAAGAGAAAAACGTTCTATGGAAGACCCCGATAGAAGGCTTTGGAACCTCCACACCAATTATCTGGGGCAACAAGGTATTTCTTCTGACTGCCATCAATACGGGCAAGGTGGATCCTTCGCTGCCGCGTCCGGAAGATCAACCCAAGCGCGTCTTCGACATCACGCACCCGAACACGACCTACGAGTTCATCGTGCTTTGCCTGGACCGCAAGACGGGGAAAACACTTTGGCGAAAGACGGCCACCAAAATGATTCCCCACGAGGGAACGCACCGTGACAACAATTTTGCCTCGGCATCCCCTACCACTGATGGCGAGCGCCTCTATTGCTGGTTTGGTTCGGCGGGCTTGTTTTGCTACGATTTGGAGGGCAAGAACCTTTGGGAGCGCAACTTGGGCAAAGCCAAGGTTGGGGCAAGCCTGGGCGAGGGATGTTCGCCGGTAGTACACAAAGGCAAACTGGTCGTGCTCCGGGATCACCAAGGCCAGTCGAGCATTCAGGTGTTGGATGCGAAAAATGGGAAAACCCTCTGGAAGAAAAACAGGGATACTCGCAACGGATGGGCGACGCCTGCAGTCGTTGAGCACGAAGGCAAAACACAGGTTATCACCACCGCGTCGAGGCAGAGACAGGGCGGGAAGGCCGTCGGTCCAGGGAAAGTGATCAGCTATGACCTGTCGAATGGAAACGTTATCTGGCAATGCTCCGGCCTGACCGACAATGCGATCCCCTGCCCCATCGTGGATGATGGCATTGCGTACTGCATGACTGGTTACCAGGGCTATTCTCTTCTCGCGGTTCCCATCTCGGGGAAGGGAGACCAGTCGGGCAAAACTCTTTGGAAGAGGGAACGCGGAACCCCTTACGTTCCCTCTCCCGTGTTTTATGACGGGCTTCTTTACTTCAGCCAGTCCAACCAAGCCATTCTTTCCTGCGTCGATGCGAAGACAGGGAAGATCCTGATCGAGAGAACGAGGTTGCCCGGTTTGTCCAACGTCTATGCCTCTCTCGTGGGTGCGGATGATCATGTTTACGTGGTGGGGCGCTACGGGAAAACCGCCGTACTCAAGCGGACTGGGAAGTTCGAATTGATTGAGACCAACCATTTGGAGGATCGCTTCGACGCATCGCCTGCGTTAGTTGGTGATCAACTTTTTTTGCGGGGCCACCGCTTTCTGTATTGTATCGGTGAAAAGTAAGGTGAGGCTAGACCATGAACGTTACAAAAGAAAACCTTCGGACCTTTCTAGGCTGGTGCACGGTCATTAACCTGGGAATCCTTCTCTACTGGATTATCGCTCTTGTCTTTGCCCGCGACTGGGTGTTTTGGGTTCACACTTCGGCGGTTGAGATTTCCAAAGAGAGCTTTGCCGAAATCAATTACGCCATGATGGGTTACTACAAGCTGTCGGTCCTTCTTTTCAATGTGACCCCGTACTTGGTACTCAGGTTCGCAAAGTTCTCTTTGCCAAAGAGCGAAAACAAGTAAGTAAGTCATCCTTTCTCGGTGGCTTGCCCCTGCTTGGCACATGACCCGACGTCTCTTGCGGGGTTGCCCCCCAACCCACCAATGGTGACAAGAAGGATGCAATTTGGGTTGAACTTGGGAGCGTTTTTGCAAAGAAAGGGTCGCTCCACCACCCGCTAACCCAAAGAAACAAGTCCGATGGCTGTCCAAATCCCCAACAAATCAAAAGTCGAGCTCGGTGTAGTTCCCACTCACCTTAAATTCGTCGGAGCCTTGGTTCCCGATGAATCCGGCAAACTGCCACGCACCCGCTCAGGGCAACTCAAGGTCGTTTCCGGCATGGCCGCGGTGTGCAAGTCTTCACCGGTCAAGATAGACAATACGCAGATCACCCTCTTTCCCGGAACTGATTCCAAGGACTTGCAGGAGATGATGAAGGGCATGAAGGCGCTCAAGCTCAAGGTACACCTCATCATGATGGTGGGCGGAGCCAACCCGCTTAACCCGAAGGATGAAGACGCGGTGGTGGATATGCTCAATTCCGGATTGGCCGTGGCCAAGAAGTTCAAGGTAAAGCATGTCTCCTCCACCTCTTTCGAGGAATGGTTGGCAGGCAAGAAACTCAAGGGCAAGGCCTTCGACAACGCGGTCAAGCAAGTGGTCAAAGTCCACGCCCGTTGCTACCGGGAATCGGATCTGGCCAACAGCTCCATCGAGGCGTGGCACATGGAGTTTCTTCGCGGGGTCGAGTTCCAGAACTTCACCAACGCGGCCAAGGCTGCAAACGTGGTAAAGACCATCAACCAACGGATTCGCAACAAGTTCTTCAAGGTCATGGTCGATGCCGCTCATTGCGGTGACTCGGACCTTTCCATCCCTGAAAACGAAGCTGTCATCAAGGACCTCGCCAAGCGGGATGCCCTGGGCATCTTCCACGCCTCCGCCAAAACCACACGTGGTTGCCTTTCCACCGACGACGGTTGGATCGGCGCCCTCATGGCCGCCTACGCGGAAACGGGAAAATTCAAGCACGTCTTCGTCGAACTCTTCCACCACGAGGACCCCGCCCTCGAACCTTTGCGTGAACTAGTCGACGGACATGGTGTCGATACGCTCGATGGACGCAGCTACAACAAGGCGGTGGTCGACGGCCTCGTAGACGTCACCCGGCGCCTGAACAACTTCGTGGCTCGCGGTATATTGTCTTGAGTTTCAATCAAGCGCTCGGGCTCGATTCCCAGCCTCCTTCCATTTCGATAAGCGAGGGAGGCAAAATTCTCGTCGAACCAGTCAAGGTACATCAAAATGAGCTCATTTTCGCTGACCACTCTCCTTACTATAGCCGTCGCCATCATGACCTTTCCGACTGACTCACCCGCCGATGACCCGGAAGGCATTCTTTCGGAGGAACTGCTCAAGGAATTACGGGCATCATACCAAATGGATGAAGCGGATCGAGCGCGCTTCAACGCAGTCAGCAATTCAGACATCAACAAGCTGGCTCTGAACCGTGAAGTGGTACAAGGGGAGGACGGTCACTTCAGTCACAAGATCGCGACCAAAGGAATCTCCAATCAAAAAGCATCAGGGCGTTGTTGGATGTTTGCGGGATTCAACGTCATGCGGCCAAAGATCATCCATGAACTGGGCCTCGACGGATTTGAGTTCTCCTCCGCATACCTCCAGTTCTGGGACAAGATGGAAAAGGCCAACTGCTACCTCGAAGCGGTCATCGAACTACGCGATGCCGACTCACTCGACAGGGAATGGCAATTGGTTAACAAGTGGATGGTGGGTGATGGTGGGTGGTGGAACTACACCACCTCACTGATTGAAAAATATGGAGTGGTCCCCACTTCCGCTATGCCCGAAACCCATAGTAGCGAAAATACCCGGGTCATGAACGTCGTACTCGAACGTTTGCTGCGCGCCCGAGCAGTGAAAATCCTTGCCTCGCATGAAAAGGGGGCCAAGGAGTCCGCCCTCAGAAAAGCCAAGGAAAAGGCCTTGGCCGAAGTCTACCGCTTTCTCTGCCTCAACCTCGGTGAACCACCCACTGAATTTGAGTGGCGCTATGAAACGAAAAAGAAGAAGGATGGAGATGAGGAGGCCAAGAAGGGTAAAAAGGAGGCTCCCAAGGTTGAACAGGAAAACCTGAGCGAATTAAAGAGCTATACACCGCAGAGCTTTTACAAGGAATTCGTAGGAGTCGACCTGTCGCAATTTGTCTGCCTCTATCATGACGCCGCCAAACCGACCGGGAAACACTACCGTTTCAGCAGGGCGCGCAACGTGGCCGGCGAAGAGGAGATGCATTTCATCAACGTCGAGATCGGCGCCATGAAGAAAATCGCCGTCAAGTCGGTCCTCGCCAACCAACCGATGTGGTTTGCCGTAAACATGGGAATCGACCAATCACGCGAGCACGGGTTGATGGAGCACCAACTATTCGACTACGAAACACTCTTTGACCTCGACTTGGCCTTCTCCAAAGCCGACCGGACGCGTTTCAACGCAGGGGCCTCGAACCATGCCATGGTCCTGATGGGAGTTGATCTCCACAAAGGCAAGCCGCGTAAGTGGCTGGTTGAAAATAGCTGGGGAGCGGACAAGGGAAACAAAGGAACTTGGACACTTTATGATCGTTGGTTCGACGAACACGTCTACACCATAATCGTTGATCGCCAGCACGTGCCCGAAAAAATCTTGAAAGTATTCAAGGAAGAAGCCGAAGTACTGCCTGCGTGGTATCCAGGCGCCACGGGTATACCGGATAGACGTTAGCGAAAAGATTCTTCCGCGAGCAGGTGGAAAAGCAGATTGCGAAATAGTCTATCTGCCGCAAGTCAGGCAATTTCCGAGCTCTTCAAAACCACCCAAATCCACTTCCGAGGAACTCTTCGCACTGATACTGAAGAAGAGGCCTACGGAGAGCAAAGCGCTGATTATTACATATTTAAATTTCATGTTTTGCATAATCATCTAGAGCCTTAACTAGCCAGCAAGGTCAAGTGCAAAGTGTGATTAAACATTTTTAATTCACTTATAATCAACTACCTTCTTGCTTCTTCTTTTGCAGTAACAATTGTCATCGTTCATGCAAAGTCCTTGGATCGCCGCCTGTAGTTTGATCTCGGGAAGGGAATTGAGAAACACTGTCGGCGCAAAGGTTCGTGAAGAGCCTTCCCCAAGCCAACCAGAACACAAAAGATAATGTTGCCCAATTTCACATTTGAGCTTGGTGACCAAACGATACGCGTATCATTTTATCCAATTCTCATCACCTTTGGCCTTTGTCACTTGATTATCGCCACCGACAGCCTTGGGCGCAAAGAAGGATTCACCAAGGAGAGCATAAGAAAATGCATCTATGCTCTTTGCCTGGCAATTCTTGGAGGTGGATTGATTACTTCGGTAGTCACCCCGCTCTTCTATTCCGGTCGGAGGGACTGGGGATCTATCAGCGCCATGCCGGGTATCATCAGCGGCCTAGCGGTTTTTGCCTTGATCCTTAGGCAATATAAACTGGAGGTATGGAAACATCTCAACCTGATCGCGCCTTTTGTCTGCTTTGCCCATGGCTGGGGAAGACTGGGATGCTTCTTGGGCGGTTGCTGTCATGGGCAACCTACCTCCAGTTTTTTGGGAGTTCATTTCCATCCCAACAGCAGCGCGTACAAACAATTTGACGGCACCCCCCTGCATGCCACGCAAATGTATGAAGCCGGATTCCTATTCGCTCTCGGGTGGTTATTGATCAAGAAGTGTCCTACACCCATGCGGTTTGTCTGCTATGTCATCGCTTACGGAATCGGACGGTTCCTTATGGAATTCATACGCGGAGACGATCGGGGAGCTATCCTTGGCATCACGGTCCTATCCCCCTCACAAATCCTAAGCCTGTGCTACGTGGGCTTTGGGGTGGGCTTGATGTACCGCTACAAAAGCAGATTTCCCGAATCGCATTAAAAGCGACCCATTCCTTCATCTTCATGAGAATGGAGCAATCCATTCCGAAGAGGAAAGACCTCAAAAAATTCCCTTAACCAGCCTAATTTCTACTTTGCGCCTTTTGAGCAGTCGAATATAGTGACGAACCAATGAAGCCTTTCTGCACGACATTGTTGGCTTTAGGTCTGCCACTCTCCTTGGTGGGGGCAGGCAAGCCTGCATCGTCACCCGATGATTGGTTCGTGGACGAAGTCTGGGCCAAGGTAGGCGAATTGTCCTGCCTCAAATGCCACAACGAGTCAGGCGAGGCGGAAGACAGCCGATTCATTCTTCGGGAAACGATCCCACTGAATGGAGCGGAACTGCAAGCCGCTCACGAAGCCAACTTCGAAGCCTTCGCCAAAATGGCCCGAATGAAAAAAACCGGGTATCCACCCAGGCTTCTCCTCAAGCCGATCGGGGAAATGGACCATGAAGGCGAGCGTGTCTTGAAGCCAGACTCCACCGGTCATGCCATTCTGAAGACTTTCGTCCAGCGAATGGAAGGGAAACCGGTTGTGGAACCCACCGTAGAGAAATACAAGCCGCGCTCGTTCTTCGAGGGCGTGACCATGATCGGCAACGAAAGCTTGCTGCGACGCCTCACGCTGTCCCTGGCCGGACGTCTACCGACTGCAAAGGAAAAACAGACCGTTCAGAAAAAGAGCTTGGCCGGACTCGATGCCATACTCGAAAAACTAATGACCGAGGAGGCCCTTTACGGGCGCCTCAAAGAAGGCTTCAACGATATCTTCCTGACCGATGGTTACGACGGCAACGGCGAGCTGATCTTGTCCTATGACCACTTTGAAAAAACGCGTCACTGGTACAAAAAGCATGACTTCAGCCAAATAGAGGGGAAAAGGGAGCGCCAGGAGGCCCTTTGGGAGATGGCCCGCGTCTACCGCAAGGCAATACGCAGCGAACCATTGGAGTTGATAGCTCACGTGGTGCGAAACGATCGGCCGTTCACCGAAATCATGACCGCCAACTACATGATGGTATCGCCCTACTCAGCGAGAGGATACGGAATATTCGATCAAGTGAAGGACCGATTCAAGGATGTCGAAAACCCTTTTGAATACGTGCCGGCCAAACTGCCTGCCCTGAAAAACAAACAAGGCAAGGCACAGGAATCGAAAACCGGATTCTATCCCCACGCCGGCCTCTTCAGCATGTTTCACTACCTGCGTCGCTACCCTACTACGGAAACGAACCGCAACAGGCTTAGGGCCAGGATGTACTACCAACACTTCCTCGGCATTGACGTGATGGAATTGGCCGACCAAGTCTCCGATGCCGCCGCCATTGACGTCAAGTACGAGACCCCATGGATGGAGGCTGCGGATTGCGTGGTCTGTCACCGCAGCATCGATCCCGTAGCAGGCCTCTTTCAGGATTTCTACAACGAAGATGGACACTACGGGCCCCGCAAGGATGGATGGTTCCAGGACATGTTCGTCCCGGGGCTAGAAGGCGAAGATTTGCCCAAGGAAGACAAATGGCGCTCCATGCAATGGCTCGGCGAACGAACAGCGAAGGACCCCCGCTTCGCCGTCGCCATGACAGAGCATGTCTGGTATGTCCTGAGTGGCCGCATGGCCTTGCGCCCCCCCCAAGACATAGAGGATCCACTTTTTACTCCCCGGCGTCGCGCCTACAAGATGCAAAAGCAAGAAATCGCCGAAGTAGCAAAGCTCTTCGCCAAAGCGAACTTCAATTTGAAAGGGATCTTCAAGGAATTGGCCAAGTCGCCTTTCTACCGGGCGGACGGTCTGAAAGCAGCGATCGATAATCCCCACCGCAAGGCGGAACTTCACGATCTCGGCGTCACGCGCCTGCTGGCCCCGGAGCAACTGGAACGGAAGATCGAAGCCCTTTTTGGCAAGCGCTGGGGAAAAGTGGAAACGGAAATGAAGATTCTGTACGGGGGGATCAATTCGCAAACGGTCACCGAACGCCTGACCGAACCCAGCGGCGCCATGGGAGCCATCCAGCGCATCATGGCAAACGACGTATCCTGCAAACACGTTACACCCGACCTTGCCCTTATACCCAGCGAGAGGCGTCTATTCCCGCAAATCGAAAAGGACGTCGTCCCGGGTTCGAGCCCAGGTAACGACCTCAAGATTCGAAAAGCCATCGTTCATCTTCGCAGCCATCTGCTTGATCGTCACGAGCCCATCGATCACCCCGAAGTCGAGAGAACGTTCAAGCTGTTTTCCGCCGTGGTGAGCGAAGCCAAGAAACGCAAAGGGATAGACAAGCGGGAAAGTTATTTCTGCGGGCGCATCAACGGCAAACGAGTCCAAGATCCCCATTACACCATGCGAGGCTGGCGAGCCGTGGTGACCTACCTTCTGCGCCAACCTGAATTCCTCTACGAATAAACGATCAGCGATGCGACGAGACTTCATCAAATTTTGTGGCAAAGCGGGCCTTGGATTGGCCGTGCCCGTAAGCTGGCCCAAGCTGTTGCAGGGAAAGTCGAAGGAGCCTGACGCATACGAAGGGCCATACTACGTTAGCTTCAATGCTTCGGGCGGTTGGGACACGACCTACCTGATGGACCCGAAGGGCGTGAATGGCATCAACCGCCTATTCAAGAAGGACGATATCCTAACGCATGGAAAACATGTCTTTGCACCGACTGCCAAGCAGGTCGAAAAAGGTATGAGCAACGAGGATTTCTTCAAAACCTATGGCAGCGAACTACTGACGCTCAATGGCCTGGATTACTCGATCAACAACCATTCGCCCTGCCAGCGATACATGGCAACGGNCAAGCTCGACAGCTTGGCCTACCCCACTTTCGCCGCCCTCGTCGCTGCCTGCCGAGGCCCGAAAACCCCCTTGGCCTTCCTGACGTTTGGCAACTATTCGGCCACCGGAAACCTAGTGCCAATGGCACGGATTCCTTACCTACCCTCGCTCAAGTTGATTGCAAACGCCGACTCCGTCCAAGGCATTGCCCGCAACCAGTATCATGATGATTTCGTCCAAGACTTGATCGAGGAAGCCTTGAGCGATCAAGCCGAAGCCCCGAGGAAAGGCCATCCTCAATTGCCGAGAGCGGAACGAGCCCAGAGCATGCTCTACGCTGCCCAAACCAATTCCAAGGCACTCAAGCGGGTCACTCCCTACATCAGCAACAATATCCCCAAGGAAAGATTGGCCAAACAAGCGGAAATCGCCCTGTCGTGCTTCAAGGGCGGAGTCTGTGTATCGGCCAATTTATCCATCGGTCAATTCGACAGCCACGCCACCAACGATCCAGACCAAATGAGATTGATCCCGGAGTTTCTGTCTGGAATCGACTACTTGATGAAGCGGGCCGAGGAATTGAAGATTCGGGACAAACTGGTCGTGGTGATCCAAAGCGAAATGGGTCGGACGCCTCACTATAACAAAGGCCAGGGCAAAGACCATTGGTCCATCGGATCGATCATGTTCATGGGACAAGGCATCCGAGGCAATCGCGTCATCGGGGCCACCGACGAACGACAATTCCTCGTCCCCATCGACAACAAGACCCTGGCGATCGACGAGGAAAACGGGATGCGTACGCGCCCCGAACACATCCACCGAGCGCTACGCGAATTGGCGGGAATCGAGAATCATCCCTTCAGCAATAAGTTCCCGCTGAAGATTCCCGAAGGCGAGAGGCTCGAAGGCCTCTTCGGGTAACAANTCCGCTTACTGGGTCAAGGCTGCTTGGCGGGCAGTTCCTTGATCGTGATGTTCTTGAACTTTACCGGTGCGCCATGGCCACAGAAGCAAATGTGTCCGCTCCGACGCTTGGCACCCTTGTGCTTGGGCTTCTGCTTGTTGATTTCGTCCAAGTTGGCATCCAAAATAACGACCCCGTTCAGTTCCACTATAACACTGGGACCATTCACCGTGACCTTCTGGTGGTTCCACTCGCCGGCAGGCTTGAGATGCCCCCGCTTGGCCGCCTTTAACTTATAGAGAGAGCCATGGTACTGGGAATCGACCAATTTGGCATACTTGGGGTGCTTGTTGTCTAGAATCTGAAGCTCCATGCCCGATGACGAGGGACCGCCCGTGCCGGGATAGTGAATCCCCAATCCGTTGTTGCCTCCCGGGGGCAGTAGAAAATCCATCTCGAAAACGTAATTGGTGTACTGCTTCTCGGTGACGAGGTTGCCCCCCTTGCAGATGAGAACACCATCCTCGACTATGTATTTGGCATTCTTCCAACCGGTAAGGTCCTTGCCATTGAACAGGGAAACGGCCTCCTTGCCCTGAGCAAAGCATATGGAGGCGAGGAAAGTTGCGAGGATGAGTTTGGTTTTCATGGCAAAGGTTATTTCTTGTTAGGCTGAGGTTTTTTCGGCGGAGGTGATTTCTTTTTCGGCGGATTCTTGAGGAAGTCAAGGCGTCGGGCGAGGAATTGATGGGAAAGTTCCACCGCTTCCTTCCGGTCTTGCTCGTCATAATCCCAATGAGCCTGCACCACCTTCTCGGTCTCGGGGAAGTCACGGCCGTCGTCACCGATCCGCTTGCGGAGGGCGGCGAGACGATACTTAAGGTCCGACACCACGGCGGCGTAGTCAGGATTGTCGTATTGATTGACGGTTTCGAAGCGGTCCTTGGTCAGGTCGTAGAGTTCCCAGGCAGGCGGCGTACGATTTTGCCCCTTGTAATCCGCCCCGTAGTAATAGATCAACTTGTGCGTCTTGGTACGGATTCCAACGTGTCCAGGGTTGTCGTGGTGAGCCATGTGCATCCAGTAGCGGTAATACGCCTCCTGCTGCCAACCACGGGGCTCCTTGCCGGTTTCGCAAATCGACTTGAAACTATTCCCCTGCATGTACCCGGGAGTCTCTACTCCGGCAAAGGCGAGCATGGTGGGGGCAAAGTCGACGTTGCCCACTATGGCGTCGGTCCGGCTTCCCGCTTTGATCGTCTTGGGGTAACGAACAAGCAGGGGCATCCTCATCGACTCGTCGTACATCCAGCGCTTGTCTTGATAGTCGTGCTCACCGAGCATGAAGCCTTGGTCGCCGGTGTAGAAAATCACGGTGTTGTCCATCTCACCTCTCTTTTCCAAGTAGGCGAAGAGGCGCTTNAAGTTGTCGTCGACCCCCTTTACGCAACGCAGGTACTTTCTCAGATAGACGTTGTAGGCCATCCGCTGAATCTCGGCGTCGGACAGTTTTTCCGGGTCGTAATCCTTCGGGTAATCCTGAGGAAAACGCCTTGGCAGGTCATGGGCATAGGAACGGCGTGGGTTCCGCTTGCCNATGGAAGTGCCAATGTGTGGCACCAGTTCGTCATTGTGTCCGCGGGTGGCGATGGAGCCAAAGCCCTTGGGATGAGAATTGGTCAAGCTGGGCGGTTGGGGAATTTCCACATTGGCCAAGTAGTCGTTGTAGCGGTGAGCGTGCTCGAAGTAGTCGTGCGGCGCCTTGTAATGGTGCATCAGAAAGAAGGGTTTTTCGTCATCCCAGCCCTCCTTCAGCCATTTCAGGGTTTGGTCGGTCACGGCATCCGAGGAATGCATGCCGTCGAATTTGATCAGGTTCTTGGGCCATGGTTTGTCTCCCTGCACGCGGAACTCGGGGTCATGAAATTTTCCCTGTCCCGGCAGAACGCTGTAGAAATCAAAGGCGGCGGGTTCCATCTTGAGATGCCACTTGCCGATCATGGCGGTATGGTATCCCGCTTTCTTCATTTCCTTGGCAAGGTACTGGCGCTGCGCCTCGATGCGTCCGCCGAGGTCGTGCGAATCACAAGTGTGGGCGTATTGACCAGTTATTATGGTGGCCCTGCTGGGGGCGCAAATGGAATTCGAACAGAAGGCGTTCTCGAACAACATGCCCTCCTTGGCGAGNCGATCGATGGTGGGCGAGGGATTCAGCTTGGCCAAGCGACTGCCGTAGGCGCCGATGGCCTGCGAGGTATGGTCATCCGACATGATGAACAAGACATTGGGCTTCTTCGCCATGAGGTTCGAAGCAACCAACATGAGCAGAGTAAAGGAAAAAAGGAAATGCATTGGATAAACTGTTTGGGGGTTGACTAGGGCGATTGCCAGAACAGGGAAACCTATAAATGCAAATGCTTAAGTCTAGATGAAAGTCAGGTAAGAATGTCTTACTCCCTTGTGATAATTAAAAGGTTTCACTGACCGCAAGAGCCTGAGCAAGAGAGNAGTTTTGTGATCGAAATATGCATTTGAACAAAGAGCAAACAGCCCAAAGAATCGAGCCATCATGATCTTATTCCGCCATTTGCTAACTCCTTTGATCTTGTTGTCCCCTTTGGTGCAATCCGCAGCCATGGACGAAAAGAATTTCAAGGCAGAAGGAGATGTCCTCTTTGGCAACCTGAGTCGCTTGGTTGATGAAGCAGTGGGACAGGGCTTTCGCCTTTCCTCGGGTCGGGACCTCGACAGCAACGGGAAACGGGAAGGTTCGATCAATCGAATCTATGACAAGATCAATGCCAAGCAGGGAAGATGGTATAGCTTGCGCATTCGGGGATTGGCTCAGGAAGGCTTCGCCGTGGACAAGAACGATCTCTATTTGAAGGTATCCTTCTCTGGAAAAAACAACGGCGACTTGGATTTCATAAAGAAGAAAATCTATGGCCAAGTGCAACGAGAGAGAAAAGACCTGAAGGATGAAGGGACCAACCGGAACTTGGGCCCCGCCACCTGGCGACAGTATGAATTGACCTTTCGGACTCCTTTTCCCGAGGTGAAGCGAATTGTCGCCACGGCAGCTTTCACGAACGGCTTAGGGACAGGTTCGAAGGCAGGTTTTTGGATCAATGACTTCGAGTTGATTCCGGTTGCCGCCCCGATTGGATACGTGGCCCCGGGCAAACCCAAGGAAGTGACTCAGCCAACGGACTTGAAGGGTTTGGTTTCATTGGGAGGACGCTGGTATTATGATTCCCGAGATGGAACCCGCAAGGCGCCTGCGAAGTTCGACCAGACCAACTCCGATCGCCTCCTTTATCTGACGGATCGGTTGGAGGCACCCTTCGCCGACAACTTGGATTCTTGGTTGAAGCCCGGTTGGATCGATCGACAAGGCGACATGGCGACAAAGTCCGTCTACGTTCCGGACAACGTAGTTATCACGGTGACCAAGGAGCATATCGTGATGAAGTCCAAGAATCTGCCAAACCACCCGACGGCCAACTTTCCGGATTACGAACGCAAACTGGACGGCAACCCCAACTACGTCGCCGAACAAAACCTGACCTTTTACTTACCCTTGGTTCCGAAAAAGAACCCGCGGCCCGTTGCCATGGACAAGCGAAATACCAACCGGGCTCTTCCGGGCGGACCCATCGGCGTGGCCGCCAACGGAGTGATTTTCTTCAATCCTTTCGATCACATCGAGGAAGCAGATGCTGTTTGGCGACTCGACCGCTGCTGCGGTCATCCATCGCCAAACTCCCAATATCATTACCATAAATATCCCGTGTGCGTGAAGAGTCCGTGGGCCGACGACGGCGAGGGACACTCTCCTGTAATCGGTTTCGCCTTCGATGGTTTCCCTGTCTACGGACCTTATGAATCAAAGGGTCTCCTGGCCAAGAATTCCAAGGAGAACCCCTTGAATGACTTTAACGTCCACCAAGACGAACAGCGAGGTTGGCACTATCACGTCACACCAGGACAATATCCTCACATCATAGGAGGCTACTGGGGGGTGATGGAGGAAAAGAATCGACGAGCTCGCGGACCGCGCCCGAGTGGCCCCGGAGGCAGACCAGGTGGCAGGCCCGGCGGTCCGGGTCGCAGACCGGGAGGTGGTCGCCCGCCTCCCCCGAGGTGAAAGCGTAAGCTCCCGTTGAAAAAGAGTGACTTCATGGGGACCAAGCCTCAAGGATGGAGGAAACTGAATTGGATCAACCCTGTCCACACTACCATCATGAAAGATTCTTCTTCGCTTAGNCGCCGTTCCTTTCTAGCCACCGCCACCACCGCAGGAATCAGCGTCCCCAATCTGCTCACGGCCAAGAAAACCGATTCCAAGCAACTGGTCATTGGAGAAGGCGAGCACCGCTACGAGGTGCACCACGCATGGGCTCAATTGCCCGACAAGTACAGTTGGCAGACCACCCACAACGTGGCGGTGGACAAGGCGGGCAACCTTTACGTCATNCACGAGGGACGGGCCAACNAGAAGGATCACCCCTCCATTTTCGTGTTCGATCCAGACGGCAAATTCATCCGTGCCTTCGGCAACCAGTTCCAGGGTGGNGGGCATGGACTTGAGGTACGTCAGGAAGGCAAGCAAGAGTTCCTCTACGTTTGCGCCTACCAAAACGTGAAGGCCTTCGCCAAGCTCACGCTCAAGGGGGAAACCATCTGGGAAAAATACGCCCCGATGGACAGTGGCGTCTATCGCAAGGACGAGGACACCAAGCGAGTCAAGCGGTGGGGGCGGGATGCGTTCCTGCCGACTAACTTCGCCTTTCTCGATGACGGGGGGTTCCTTCTCGCCGATGGCTATGGAGCCTGGTGCATACACCGCTACGACAAGGACGCCAACTGGGTATCCAAGTTCGGTGGTCCCGGCAGGGGCGAAGGCAAGTTCAATACACCGCATGGCATATGGATCGATCGGCGACCCGGCCTCGATGAAAAGGTGGTGGTTTGCGACAGGGCCCACAATAGCCTCCAATTCTTCACTCTCGATGGCAAATACCTCGAAACCATAAAGGGTTACGGCTGGCCAGCCAACGTAGACACTTGGAAGAACCTCATGCTGGTGCCCGAATTGCACGCCAGAGTCTCACTGCTCAACCAAAAAAACGAGGTGGTCGCGCAACTTGGTGACGACGTCGAGAACGTGATGAANAAGAAAAAAGTTAACCGGGGCAACGCCAACAGTTGGGTCGATGGAAAGTTCGTCCACCCACATGACGCCTGCTTCGGAGCCAATGGCGACATCTACGTCGCGGAATGGGTTGCCACCGGGCGCGTAACCAAATTGAAGCGCGTGAGCTGACCCAACTTTTAAGAAAAAGACAGATCATGCGACACCTCCCGATCAAATCGAAGCTCTTCAAGAACAACCGGTCACGCTTGGCCGAATTGTTGGAACCAAAGTCACTGGCGATCGTCAATGCCAACGACCCCATGCCGACCAATGCGGACGGCACCTTGATGATACATCCCAACTCCGACTTGTTTTACCTCACGGGGATCGAGCAGGAGGAAAGCGTAATCCTGCTGTTTCCTGACGCTGGCGACCCCAATCATCGGGAAATTCTTTTCCTAAGGGAGCCCAGCGAGCACCTCATGATTTGGGAGGGTCACAAACATTCCAAGGAAGAGGCCCGCAAGATATCAGGGATAAAGAACGTGCAATGGACATCCTCCTTGCCGGGAATGCTGCGTATGCTGATGTGCGAATGCGAAAATGCATACATTAACAGCAACGAGCACAAGCGGGCAGCTGACGCCGTGGAAACCCGTGACGCGCGCTTCATCAAGCAATGCAAACAAGACTATCCTTTGCACACCTATCGTAGACTGGCTCCCCTTCTAGCGCAACTGCGGGTGATCAAGAGCTCCGAGGAAATCGAGTTATTGAAAGAAGCAGTGGCGATCACCGACAAAGGGTTTCGCCGCACCTTGCGCTTCGTCAAACCCGGGGTAACTGAATATGAAGTTGAGGCTGAGCTGGCCCGCGAATACATCAAGCGGCGAGGTAAGTTCGCCTACACCCCGATCGTCGCTGCAGGCAAGAACAACTGCGTGCTCCACTACCTCCAAAACGATCAAACTTGTCGCAAGGGGCAACTCCTGCTGATGGACGTGGCATCCAGTTACGCCAANTACAACGCGGACCTCACACGGACCATACCCGTGAGCGGCAAATACACCCGGCGCCAAAAAAAGGTCTACAATGCCGTCTTGCGGGTCTTGCGCGGAAGCATCGAGGGAGCGGTAGTGGGCAAGTTGCACCGTGACTGGCAAAAGGAAGCGGAAGATATGGTGACCGAAGAACTGCTTGAACTTGGATTGATCAAGTCGTCCCAAGTAAAGAAGCAGGACCCCGACAAGCCCGCCTGCAAAAAATATTTCATGCACGGTCTCGGCCACCCTCTGGGGCTCGACGTCCACGACGTGGGGGACGCCAACGTACCCTTTGCCGCCGGTTGCGTACTCACCGTCGAGCCTGGCATCTACATCCCCGACGAAGGATTCGGCGTACGGCTGGAAGATGATATCGTAGTGACCGAAGATGGCCCCGTTAACTTGATGGAAAAAGTACCTATCGAGGCGGAGGAAATCGAGGCCATCATGAATCGATAGGGATCACTCCCTTCGGTCCGCAACCTCCCTCCCGGACTATTCCGAGTCGAGAGAAACTGTGGGAACCTCTCGCTCGCTTGGATCCTGAATGAATTGCAATTGCTTGCCCGACTGGAAGCGAAACCATTTGGCCACCAAAACGTCGGGGAAAGTCAAGAGGCGGTCCCGCAAGGCTCGTAAACTGTCGTTGTAAAAAGCGCGGGCCAAGGCAATGCGATCCTCGGTATCGGTGAGTTGTTCCATGAAGAGGCGGTAATTACCATCCACTTTAAGATCAGGATAATCTTCCGCCAAAGCGAAAAGTCGACCCACTACTCCCTGAGCCTTTTGCATTTCCTCATTAACGTCTGAAGAAGCAGACCCCCATTGAGCAGCTTGCGATCTGGCCTCCGTCACCATGAGGTGAAGTTCCTTCTCGTGGCTGGATATGGCCTTGACGCACTCCAGCAACTGGGGAACCAGGTCGTGCCTGCGCTTCAACTGCACTTCAATGAGGCTGAGGGCAAGCTGCAGGCGATTACGCACACGAACCAAGCCATTGTAAAGCAAGGTCAGGTACAGGAATGAAAAAACCAGCAAAAAGACAAAGGCCGCGACCAGTTCACTCAATGGCTTCTGGACAAAAACCTCCAGTGGCTCCAAGTCCGTTGTGGCAGCGATTCCAAAGGCGGGAACAGCAAGGGCAGCCACTGCGGCAAAAAACAGGAGCACTCCCGAGAGAATGCCCTTGCTTCGGACAATTTGGCTCTCCGACTTGGTGGAAATGAAATAATACCGCGCATCCTCCTTGTGCGCGATCATTGGAGCCACCACGTCCTCGCGAAGCATGGCAGGCCCCAGTACGTACAGGTCATCATCGGGCCTGATGGCCTCTTCGTTGAAGCGGCGGCGATGGGTCGAGTTCATGATCGCCGTATGAGGCCCCTTGCCATAATACATCGGATCGGAAGTTCCGCAGTGANGAGAAAGCGTTGAATGAGCATCCACCTTGGCTCCATTCGGATTCACCAAAAGTTCGCCGGTGTCATCCACGAGGAAGAAGGATTGGGAGTCACTCCCTGAGGCCACCGTCCGCCACCCAGTGCGAATTCGGGTGCGCCTTCTACCTTTGCTGTCAGTGTAACTTTCCCGGCGGCGCCATTGCTCCTGCACCGACCAGGTATACCACACGGCCTGGGATTCAGTGAGATAGGTCTGCAACGGCTCGTCTGACTTCACGTCGCCCTTGACCTCGTTGAGGCCAATGAAAACACCCTTCACCTTGGATGTGGGGACATCTTCCACAGTACGCTTGAAAAGTGTCACTGAACGCCACCAGAACAAAAGGGCCAGGCAAATTATTGCGGGTATGAGGGCGACTTCCATGAGCGTAAAGAAAAACGAGAATGGAAGCAATGCGGACAAACAAGGCAAGCCCAGGGTTAGTAACCTTTGATCAAAGTTGACCCGGCAACTTATTTTAGCGNGGGAGGAAAGTGACCGCTTGACCTATGCTTGTCGGAAAAGCAGTTTCTTAGATTCGCATCACCTCCTTACCCGCAAGAAATTTGACTACCATGCTATATGCCCTGCCATCACGGATCGCAATCTGCTCCGCTTTGGTTTTTGGTTCCCAACTTCTCGCTGAAGAGGAAATCAAAGTGAAGAATAACTTGGTCTATGCCACCAAGGATGGAAAGGAATTGAAACTGGACGCTTACTTGCCTTCAGGCAAAGGTCCACGACCATCTGTATTGGTAATCCATGGCGGTGGCTGGATGAGCGGTTCCAAATGGCAACTTGGCCGCTATGCCTCGGCCTTGGCCAAGCGCGGNATGAACACCTTTGCGATCAACTATAGATTAGCTCCAAAATACAAGCATCCCGCCCAAGTGGAAGATTGTCGGGACGCTGTGCGTTGGGTGAGAAAGAACAGCAAGAAGTTTGGCGGCGATCCGAAGCGAATCGGTGCCTTGGGATACTCTGCCGGAGCTCACTTGTCGGCCATGCTGGCAGTCACCGGAATGACTGCGGAAGATGACCCCAAAGGGATTGGCACCAAAATAGTCGTCGCAATGGGTGGAGGCACCCCCTGTGAATTTTTCAGTCTGCCAGCGGAGAACAAGGCATTGTCGTACTGGTTGGGCGGTTCTCGAAAACAGTTTCCCAAAGTATATCAGGATGCATCCCCCATCTCTCATCTCGACAAAAAGGATTCACCCATCTTCTTTTTTCATGGCGAAAGCGATGGTTTGGTTCGTGTCTCAGGGGCCAGGGAAATGTCTGAAAAAATGGAAAAACTAGGCATAGACACCCAATTTCACTTAATCGAAGAAGCTGGACACTTCGCCGCCGTCTTTAACATCGCTGCGTTTGAGAAAGGCTTTGATTTCCTCGAAAAGCATCTCCGGAGAAAGAACAAAAAACGAAAATAACCATGATCCACAAAGATTCCATCACCAAGGTTTTCTTCAACTTCCAACACGCCGCTCGCGCTCTTGCCTTGGCATTGCCTCTTATAGTGGGGCTAACTGCGTCATTTGGCTCAGACAAACCAAATGTAGTGGTCATCATGGCGGACGACCTTGGATACGGGGACGTCGGGTGTTACGGAGCCAAACCNAAGAACCTGAAAACGCCTCACATTGACCGCTTGGCAAAGGAGGGCTTGAAGTTCACCAGCGGATACTGTTCGGCCTCCACCTGCACCCCAACCAGATATTCCTTCCTCACGGGAAGCTATGCCTTTCGTCGCCCGGGCACGGGAATCGCCCCACCGAGCGCGCCTGCAGTCATTCAACCGGGGACGATGACATTGCCTTCGCTATTACAAAAGGCCGGTTACAAGACGGCGGTGATAGGCAAATGGCATCTGGGTCTAGGCGAACCCGGTGTGGGTCCGCTTTGGAACGAGGAACTCAAGCCAGGTCCCTTGGAAATCGGCTTTGATTACAGTTTTTTGCTCCCCACCACCAATGACAGGGTTCCCCAAGTCTACGTCGAGAACCGCCGCGTGCTCAACCTCGACCCCAAGGACCCCCTCTGGGTCGGTCGCAAGAAGCCAAGTCCGGATCACCCAACGGGCATCACTCACCGGAACACCCTCAAGATGGACTGGAGCCACGGGCACAACTCGACCATCCACAATGGGATCAGCCGGATCGGCTTCTACACGGGAGGGCACAAGGCCCGCTTCCGTGACGAGGACTTGGCCGACAAATGGGTCGAAAAATCCAACGAGTGGATCGCTGAGAACAAAGACCACCCATTCTTCCTCTTCTTTGCCTCCCACGATCTCCANGTTCCGCGCATTCCACACGAGCGCTTCCGCGGCAAATCGGGCTTGAGCTACCGTGGAGACGTCATCGTCCAGCTCGACTGGTGCGTCGGCGAACTCATCAAGACNCTCAAGAAACACNACCTCGAGAAGAACACGCTCGTCGTATTCTGCTCGGACAACGGTCCAGTCGGTGACGATGGATACAAAGACGAGGCCTTGGAGAAAATGGGAGACCACAAGCCCGCCGGCCCCTATAGCGGTGGGAAGTACAGTGTGCTCGAGGGGGGAACACGCACCCCCTTCATCACCTACTGGCCCGGGACCATCAAACCTGGCGTGTCCGNCGAAATGGTTTGCACCATCGACTTCGCCACCAGCCTAGCCAACCACCTGAAGGTCAAGATCCCCAAGGAAGCTTGCTTAGACAGCCTTGACGTAATGGACGCTCTCCTCGGCAAAAAGGGGGCCAAAGGACGCGACCATCTCGTCCAACAGGACAACGGTCGTGGCAAAAACTACGGTTACCGCGTGGGGAACTGGAAGCTCCAACGCCACGACTCAAAAAAGAAACGGAACGTTGTGGTGACCAACAAACTGGCCAATACTCCGGCTCCCCGTTACGCCCTCTTCGACCTCAGCAAGGATGTCCGCGAAAAGAAAAACGTGGCGGAGCAAAACCCGGAANTCTTCAAACGGATGACGGAACAGTTGCAAAAAATCATCGACGATGGCCGCAGCCGACCAGCCAAGTAACAACCAGTTAAACTCTAGCAATCATCATTCCTCTATGCAGTAGAGGAAACGGTTGGAGCGGATGAACATTTGCCCGTCGCTGATGGCAGGGCTGGCATTGAAATCGGATTCGTCGTTTGCGATCCGGTTGTTGGCCAATTCCTTGAATCTCGGTTGGGCGGCAAAAACATAGGTGCCACGCTTGCGGGTCACGCAATAGATTCGGCCGTTGGCCAGCACCGGGGAAGCATAGACGGGACGATCCCGACTGGGCCCTATGATTTCCTTTTCGTAGACAACCTTGCCCGTCTTGGCCTCGGAACAAAAGGCATTGCCGCGGTCATCCATCCAGTAGAGGTGGCCGTCGTGCAAAACAGGCGAAGGAACGTAGGAACTGGTGCGGGTCTTCCAGACCAAGTGACTCTTGGTGACGTCCTCAGAACCTCCGCTCCGCACCGCCACGCTACCTCGCGTACGATAGCCACCAAAAGCATAAATCACACCCTTGTCAGCAAGTATGCTGGGTGAAACGTTACCATCCATGGGGATTTCGCAAAACCAGCGCAAGGTACCTTTGTCCGGATTCATTCCCCAGATCTCGTACGGCGCAGCGATGACAAGATCTTCCCGTTCGCCCGAACGGACGATCCCGGGAGTGCCAAAGGTCAAGGCGATGCCACCCGCCTTCACCTTCCAAGCCACTTTGCCGGTCGCCTTGTTCAAAGCGAAAAGGGTTTCGCTCTCGTCGGATGCGTTGATGATGACGGTGTCCTTGTAGAGGATCGGGCTGGAGGCGGATCCCCATCGTCGACTGCTCGAACTCTTGCCGAGCGGCGTACGCCACAACTCCTTGCCGGTCTTGGCGTCATAGGCCAGGGCACCCGACTTTCCGTAAAAGACGAAGACCGTTTTCCCATCCGTGACGGGGGTGTGGGATGCATACCCGTGCTCGGTCAAATATCCCCGAAAGGGATCTTCGGGTTGTGTGGCTTTGACTTGCTTCTCCCAAATCAACTTCCCTGTGCCACGTTCGATGCAAAGCAGGTGACGCTTCAGGGCCGAGATATTCTCTACGTCGGAAGGATTGGTCCCGTAGCCGGAATAACAAGTCAGGAAGATATGGTCACCCGAAGTGATGGGACTGGACGAACCGGGACCGGGCAAGGCGAGTTTCCACTTGATGTTTTTCTTCTCGCTCCAACTTAGAGCCACCTTGGCATCCTGACTTACACCGTTGCCTTGAGGTCCACGAAATCTCGGCCAGTCCTCGGCCCGAAGAAGGGAGGAAGAAAAGATCAGGAGAAAAGGAAGGAACGCTTTCATTTGTGCTTGTGTTGAAGATGGTGCTGACGAAGAAGGTCTTTTCCATAGTCATTTCCGTTGGGGGTACGAATCACGGTGTGAATATGGTCACGCGTGGGGGTACCGGATCGATTGATCGCAATCGGTCTTTGGTGATCGAACTCAATCAGGATGACGGGGCTTTGGATGCGATAATAAAACACACTCTCCTTGCCCGTGCCACCGATCCAGGCAAACCTTGTTTGGTCCAAGTGTTTCCGTACCTCGGACATCTTAACCTTGGCATGCCCTTCTCTGATATTGCCGACGTAGACTTGAATCAGGGCAAGCAGTCGCTCCTTTCCTTCCTTCGAAAGCTCCTTCGCGGGCAAGCCGATCAAATCAAGCTGAAGGTTATCGAGAAAGGCTTCCGCAACGTTGTTGGTGCCATCTTTCTGCGGACGCAGAATGGCCTTGCGCCGTTCCTTGCTGGAAAGGGAATTGACGAAGGCAAGCCCCTTGTCCTGTTCCTCTTGGCAGACAATGGTACCCTTGAACTTGCCTCCCTTGGCTTCGATTGGTTCGGATCCCATGAAAACCGGCGACATGACGACTTGGTCACCGAGAACGAAATAATTTATCACCACGTGATGGCCATCCAGTTGCCAACCCCAAGGCTGGGTATCTGAAGGTTCGCCCATGATGGTGATCCAATACAACCATTCCCCGTATCCCGGTCGGCGAACCAGTTCCTCCAAGGTGCCGTTGAGCTTCATGATGTCCTGAGTTTGCTTGAGTCCCCGGGCACTGAGACCGGAACGCACCAAGGCGAAAGCCAACTTGCGTTGGGCTCCACTCATTTCCTCAAACCCTACCCCTTGCCGGCGGTAGGCGTGCCGGTTGTCCCATTTGCGCCACTCGAGGTCATCCATCGGGAAGATGGTTTTCTTTCGTTGCTCCTTGCTCAAACCTGTAAGGAAAGCCTGAGCCGCTTCCTTGATAGGCTTCGTGCTGACACCGGTTTGCTTGATCGAAAAAAGATCCTTGGCCTCCTGCCCATTGAAAAACACTCCCTTGAATGGTTCCTTCAAGGTCGCTTCCCGGTCGCCTCGCTGTCCGCGACGTGGAGGTCGCTGGGAAAGCAACACGTCGGTGAGAAATAGGGTGAGCAGGCAAACAGCGAGGGGACGCTTGAAAGTGGTGAAGAAGTTCATTTGAATTGGTTGGTTGGGNTTGGAAACGATGGAAGGATCAAAGCGGAGGACGATTCGATCCATGCAANNAAAGGGTTGCGCTGTAGTTAACCAAAAGTCGGACAAACAAGTAAAGTTTCGAGTTTCCGACGCCTTGACGGAATGGATGTGAATCGCTACTCAAATATTATCCCCATGAAAAAGTCCGCTNATNCCATTCTTTTGCCCATTNTNTTGTGTGCCCAAGCAACCTTTGCGGCCGACCTCTTGGTAGAGGCGGAATCATTCGCAGAGCGCGGCGGGTGGAAACTGGACACCCAGTTCATCACCGAGATGGGCTCGCCCTACCTACTCGCCCACGGTCTCGGTTCACCGGTTAAGGACGCCACCACCAAGGTGACCTTTCCTTCCACTGGCACCTATCGCATATTCGCCCGAACCAAGGACTGGGTTACACGTTGGAACGCTCCCGGGCAACCCGGCCGGTTCCACGTGCTTGTGAATGGAAAACCTGCAAGCGAAACCTTTGGCACCAAGGGCGCCAAATGGCATTGGCACGATGGAGGCTCAGTNGAAATCAANTCTAACGAGGTCCAATTGTCGCTCAGGGATCTGACCGGTTTCGACGGAAGATGCGATGCCCTCTACTTCACCACCGATAAAAATTTCACCCCGCCCAACGAATCGACCATCCTGCCAGCCTGGCGGCGNAAATTGCTCAATCTTCCGGCGCAANCAGTTGATAAAAATTATGACTTGGTGGTGGTTGGTGGCGGTTACTCCGGTATGGGAGCGGCTCTGTCTGCCGCCCGCATGGGATGTAAGGTAGCCCTCATCCAAAACCGCGGCGTGTTGGGCGGCAACGGTTCCAGCGAAGTACGCGTCTGGGCTAAAGGAAACATTCGCCGTGGCAAATACCCACGTATCGGCGAAATCATCGAGGAATTCGCGGACAAAGCAAAAAAATCGCCTGGTACCTACGAGGAATTCGGCGACGCCAAGAAGGAAGCCATTGTTCGGGCTGAGGACAACATTGATCTCTACCTCAATCATCATGCCCACAAGGTGGAAGCGTCTGACAAACGCATTCTGGCGGTCCATGCCTTCGACGTTCGGAGCAGTGAAAGCACTCGCTTCACCGGTTCCCTGTTCGCCGACTGCACCGGCCATGGCACCATCGGACATCTAGCCGGAGCCGATTTCACCATGACACCGAAAGGGCGCATGGGAATGAGCAACATGTGGGCGTGGGCGGAGGAGAAAGAGACGAGGAAATTTCCCAAGACACCTTGGGCCCTCGACTTGGATATGAAGGATTTCCCCTACCCTCGCGCTTATCATGGCCAATGGTTTTGGGAAGGCGGTTACGACAAAGACCCTCTGAATGACGCCGAAGGAATACGCGACTGGAACCTCCGNGCCGTATTCGGCGCCTTCAATGCCATGAAGAATCGCGATGGGGCGGACAAGCATCGTAACGCCTTTCTCACCTGGGTGGCCTACGTCGGCGGACCACGGGAATCGCGCCGCCTCTATGGCGACGTGCTGTTGACCGAAGAAGACATCGTGTCGAAGAAAGACTTTCCCGATGGCTGTGTCCCCAGCACCTGGAGCATCGATCTGCATTATCCGAAGGAGCAGTACGCCAAGAAATATCCCGACAATCCATTCATTTCAAAGGCCGTGCACGGCAAGGGAGTCGATCGCAGTTACGGTTATCCCGTGCCCTACCGTTGCTTCTACTCTCGCAACATAGAGAACTTGTTCATGGCCGGGCGTTGCATCAGCGTGACCCATGAGGCCCTCGGCACCGTACGGGTAATGAAGACCTGTGGCATGATGGGGGAGGTAGTGGGTCGAGCCGCCTCCATCTGCGTGAAGCGAGATTGCCTGCCGCGGGACGTTTACAAGAGCTATCTCGATGACTTGATCGAACTAATCAAGCTCCCCGGAAAAGCCCGTCGGATCACTGTCCATGACAAGATCGTCATACCTGCCGATGCCATGCCTTTAGCCGGTCCTCATGGAGCTCCAAGCGGACTGGATCCAGCCAAGTTTCCCGGCATCGTGCTTGATGACAAGCAAGCCAAATTGGTTGGGAAGTGGCACAAGGGACAAGGCCTGAAGCCCTATTTCGGATTCGGTTATCTCTACACCAGCTCCCCGGCCACCGCCACTTTTTCGCTACAGTCCCCGAAGGACGGTAAATACGAAGTGCGCATTTCCTACCAACCTCACCCCAACCGTGGGGAATCCGTGCCCATCATGGTCCAAGTCGGAGACCAGAAAAAAGCTTTCGCCATCGACATGCGAAAGGCCGCGCCCCTAGAGAATGGTTTCTTTCCCCTCGGTTCTTATCAATTGAAAAAGGGCGAAACCGCCGAGGTCACGATTTCCAGCAAGGGAGCCAAGGGCAACACGCACGTTGACGCCGCCCAACTGGCTCCCGTCCGCTAAACCTTTATGGCCACGCAAGCGCCGAGGCGNTTGGTCGACCTGGGGCGCCTCGCCGTACTTGCGACCATCATCCTCCTGATCGCCGATGCCCACGAGGAGTTCGTCGCCCAACAAGCCGCCCAGCGACAACCCCTGACCCTCGAGCAAGCCATAGCCTTTTTTCCTTCAGCCCATAGCTTGCAGGTAGAAGACGGCACACTGCAAATATTCGATGAGGAGGAAACACTCCTTGGAAGATTGGCTCAAACCGCGCCTCAAAGCGACACTTCCATCGGGTTCTCGGGGTCGACCAACGTGTTGCTCGCCTTCGGACCTGATGACAAAGTAGTAGGCTTAAAAATCCTCCAGAGCGGAGACACCAGGGAACACTTGGATGCGGTCCTCGCAGATGAAAACTTCCTCACTGGCTTCCATGGAAAGACCAGCGAAGAATTGGTTCAAGGCACACAGGTAGAAGGTGTATCCGGAGCCACCTTGACCAGTATGGCCATAACCGAGGGCATCGCAGCCCGTTTCGGTAATTCCCTGAATAAAANAGNCCGCGTTTCACTCCGCTTCCCGAAGCCCATTTCATTGGAGGAGGCAAAATCCAAGTGGCCNCAGACCGCCGAGATATCACCATCCAAGACACATCCCCAACTCGTCGATGCGCTCGATGCCAATGGAAGTGTGCTCGGCCAACTCGNCCGCACCTCGCCGACCACCGACGACCTGATTGGATACCAAGGGCCCACCGACTCTCTTCTGACCTTCGATCGCAACCATACACTAACCACTCTCTCCATCCGCTCCAGTTTCGACAACCAACCCTACGTCGGATACCTGCCGCAGGAATATTCCTTTCTGGCCGCTTTCGAGGGTCGCACCCTAGACCAACTCGCCGACATGAACCTCACCGCCGAGGGAGTGGAAGGCGTTTCCGGGGCGACCATGACTAGCTTGGCGGTAGCGGAAGGCATCGTCCAAACGGCAAAAGCCTTGCGCGCTGACAAACCGAACGAAGCGAGCAAAACCCACTCCGGAAAATCCGTCGTTTGGCGTCTCCGCGACACAGGTTCCCTGGTAGTCATTGCGTTCACTTTCCTAGTGGCATTCAGCAGACTCCGCAAAAGCAAGGCCGCGCGCCGCGCCTTGCAGGTTGTCTTAATCCTGTACCTAGGGTTCATCAATGGTGATATTCTTTCCCAAGCCCTTCTCGTCGGTTGGGCCCAAAGCGGTGTTCCGTGGCACCTTGCTCCTAGTTTAGTTCTTCTCGCGCTCGCCGCCCTGCTCGTACCTATTGCCACCCGCAAGCAATTCTACTGCCATCATCTGTGCCCGCACGGAGCCGCCCAACAGATGCTCCTCAAGGCGACAGGACTCAGGGTTCGCCTTTCCCCAAAAATGAACCGTATCCTCGAAATGATTCCACTGCTGCTCTTGGCTTTGGTGCTAGTGAAGGCGATCGGTCATTTCTCGTTCAGCTTGGTCAACTTGGAACCTTTTGATGCCTACTTGTTCCGCATCGCCGGTTGGATAACGATTACCATTGCGGTGGTCGGATTGATAGCATCCGCGTTCATACCCATGGCTTACTGCCGATTCGGTTGCCCCACCGGGGCCATGCTCAACCTGTTAATTCCGGGAAATTCCCGCAAGGGTTTGAACAAGCGGGATTACTCCGCGCTANTGTTGCTCGGTCTCGCCTTGGCCTGCCGCTGGGCCTTCTAAATGAAGTTCTCGGTCCTCACCCTCACTTGTTGTGTTCTTCTCGGAGGATGTGGGCAACCGATTGCGGATAATGACTTAGTAAAGCTTCGCGGCCAAGCCATGGGCACCACTTGGGAGGTCACTTTGCGGGAACTATCTGAAAACTTATCCCAAGATACCCTCCAAACCGATATCGAGGACACCTTGGAAAGTATTGAGGCAATTGCTTCCCATTGGCGGACCGACACCCCCGTATCTCAATTTAACAGGACGCTCGAGACCCAACCTTTTCCCGCTCCATCAGAACTACTCGAAATGCTCGAAACTGCCCAAAGGATTAACCAAATCACGGACGGCGCATTCGACGTTACAATCGCTCCCCTGGTCAATCTTTGGGGCTTCGGACCCATCGAGGGGAACCGCGGCAAAACACCCAGCAATGAGGAAATCGCAAAGGCCTTGGAAGACTTGGGGCAGGACAAACTTCAATTGCTCCCAGACAAAGGCATCCGCAAAACAAGGGCCAAGCTGCAAATCGACTTATCCGCCTTGGCCAAGGGCTATGCCATCGACCAAGTCGCCCAACGACTCGATGAACTTGGCGCNTTGCATTACCTCATCGAGCTTGGCGGCGAACTGAGGGCCAAGGGAAATGGATCCAAAGGCAAAGGCTGGCAAGTCGGGTTGGAGCATCCTGAAGCGGAAGCGAACGCCACGAAAAATCATCGGGTCATCACCCTCACCACAGGTGCCGTGGCCACCTCGGGAAACTACCGCCTCGCATTTAATGACCCAGATACCGGGCAATCCTATTCTCACGTCATCGACCCACGAACAGGCAAACCAGTCGACAATCAACTTGTCGCAGTAAGTGTGATAGCTCCCACCGCCATGGAAGCCGATGCCTGGGCCACCGCACTACTCGTGCTGGGATCCGAGAAAGGCTTGCAATTGGCGGAAAAGGAAAGCCTCTCCACAGTGTTTGTGGAAGAAGCTTCATCGGGCATCAAGGTACTCACGACAAAAGACTTAGTTCACTTCAAGCAATGAATCGCCTATGCGGGCAAACAGAAAGATTGAGGCATGAAGTTGAAAAGCGGAATCAAAAGTAACCTCGAAAATTTCGAGGTGTATTATTTGTTTTAAACGCAATATTCCTCATCTAATCTGGAACAGGCTCACTACATCGAAAAATGAATCATTTTGTTTTCTCATTCCTTCTCTTGCCCTTGGCGCTTTGCCTCAGCTCGTGCATTGAATTCGAGGAGGAGGAACTCGTTTACAACCACGACGTAAAAAAGGACGAGATCCGCATGACCCTGCGCTATCAGGGTATATTCGGCAACCTCGCGAGGGGAATAAACACCCAGAAGAACCCAAACGACAAGGCCACGGCGGACAAGCTCAACCAAAAACAAATCGAGGACTTGGCATCTGTGCTAAATGGAGGACGGGCGTTTTTCTTCACCAACTGGATATTCGAATACGATCGGAGGGCACTTTCGCACATACTGAAAGAGGCAAAGTACGAACCCGCCCCCGAGGGGGAAGTTTTCGGCAAACCCGAGAAAAATTTGATCGAAGCCCTGATGAAAGACGTGGAAATAGAGAACGTCGGGTTCTACAAGGACGAGAAAGGACACCTTTGCGGCGCCCAGACGCTCAAGCTCTCGAATGCCTCCACAGTCATTTCCTTGGCCAATCACGTGATCACCCGACAGATGCGGGCCAAATTGCCCGACTTGCGAAAGGAATTGGAGGAAAATAGAGACAAGGAGTTCAGCAGGGAGAGCCTTGATTTGATGGAGGGAAAGTTGAAAGGCGATTTCCCTTTCATTCAAGTGGAGGGCAATCTAATCATCCTGCAATTGCCAATGGTACGCTCTGACGCCCAACGGATTTCAGAGGACTTGCTCAAAGATCTGCCGAAAGGAGCACGCATTGAATTTCGGAACGAAGCCTTGATGATCAAAATCGGAGGTAAGGAGGACGACCACGGCAGGCTTTGGATGAAATGCTTCGACGGGTATTTGCCGAACGCCCTCAACCACGTGCTGGAAAACCACCAGAAGCTCCTGCTGAAACCAAAGAAGGTGAACCAAAGGCTTCGCAAATTCCTCGACGTTCAGGAATAGGGCAAACCCAAGGTGCCTTCTTTCCTCCTTCCAAAAACAAGAAGGCTCCAAGCAATCGACTTGCAAGAAATCTTATGTGCCAATTAGGATCATCAGATGAAGATTACCCTGCTTCTCGGACTCATTACCCTGTGCGCATTCGCTGAAATCCCCGATCGGCCCAACGTCATACTGATGATGGCGGACGACATGGGGATGGGGGATACCTCGGCCTACCAGGACTTCACCGGCAATTCAGACAATGCCCAACTCCACACCCCGCAAATGGACCGATTGGCCCGCATGGGAGTGCGCTTCACCGATGCCCATACACCGTCCTCCCGTTGCACGCCCACCCGCTATGGTTTGCTCACCGGTCGCTATCCTTGGCGCAACCGTTTGAAGTACTGGGTGCTTTTCGGGGTCCAGGGCGATCCCATGATCGAGGCCGACCGCCCCACCCTAGCCAACCTCTTCCAATCAAAAGGCTATGCCACGGGCATGGTGGGGAAATGGCACCTCGGCCTCCGCTACAGTCGATCCGATGGATCACCCGCCGCCGGTTGGCAAGACGCTGACTTAAGCAAACCCCTCGCCGACGGGCCCGCCGATCACGGCTTCGACTTTTGCCGCTTCACTTCGCGTTCCCACGGCACCTCAGGGCCCGACGCCGGAAAAAAGGGTATGCGTATCGGAAAAAACAAGCGGGGCGACCGCAACACGCTCACCCAAGCCATCGGACCCGGTCACGTCCATGGAAGGATTTCCGTCAGCGCCAATGGCAACGGAAAACAACTGCACAAGGAAGGCCCCAATGCCTACGTATTGCATGAACTGGGCAGCCGGCATTCCAACAGCGCCTTGGAATTTCTCGGCAATCATCTGGTAAACAATAAAACAAAAGAGAAACCGTTCTTTCTCTACTACGCCTGCAACTCGAACCACGGACCCTATACTCCGGACAAGGAAATCGGGGGCAAACCAGTGGCCGGAGCCGGACGCACAGTATCCGGCAAGCCCATGCAGACGCGCTACGACTATATCTATGAAAACGACGTCGCGCTCGGCCGCCTGCTCGACTATCTCAAGTCGACCGATGACCCGCGACGCCCCGGCAAAAAGCTGCTCGGCAATACCATCGTGATCTTCACCTCGGACAACGGATCCGAAATACCAGCAAAGACAGCCACCGGTCCCTTTCGTAGCAACAAGGGATCGGTCTACGAGGGTGGGCACCGCGTGCCCTTCATCGTGGCCTGGCCAGAAGGCAAGGTGGGCGACGGTGACGGCAAGACACCCGGCAAGACAAGCACCGAGTTGTTCGGTCTGCAGGACACGTACGCTACCTTCTCCAAAATTCTCGGAGTTTCCATGCCCGACCTCAAGGCGGGTCAAAAGGGAGCCGAGGACAGCTTCAACGCATTACCCGCCTGGCAGGGCGAAACTCTCGGAAGACGTCCGATGATCTTCAACGATCACAAGGAAGGAAAGGACGGAGCCGCTGCAGCCCTTCGGCTGGACAACCCGAAAGTCGGTGGGAAAATCATCGAGGGAAAATGGAAATTGTTTTTCGATGCCTCCCTTCTGCGGGCCGGCAAGGCCAAACCAATGGAGCTTTACGATCTGGCCACCGATCCCAAGGAACAAAAAAATCGCATAAAGGAGGGAATGCTTCAGCCGCTCCTAAATCATTTGACCAAGCAAGCCCTCCTGCACCGCAACGCCGGTGGCCACCGAATCGCCGCCTTCGCCCCGCCCAAACGCATCACATTCGACTGGCGCCAAAACAAGCAACCCGACGGGGTCAAGCTCACCCTCGTCACCAAGGGCGGCAAGGCCAGCGTGAACGAACAGGGCCTCGGCCTCTCCGGCGGCGAGTCCGAACAAGTCGACTCAGGAGAGGCCCTCCTCATATCCTTCGATCAGGACGTCATCGTGGAATCCGCCGCCATCGCGGCAGGCAAAGGAACCTGCGGTGGGTTCTACCGCATGGGCGAAAAGTCGCCGCTGGCCATCTACTGCGTCGACGCCGACAACGACTCGAAAGATCAGCAAGGAATCCTAAGTGACCTCGGCGTACTCAAGGCGGGAGAGTCCCTGCGCCTCGACAGTTCGCCTCATTTCGGCAGCGAGGCAGCTGGCAACTGGCGTCTTCGCCAACTCGTGGTGCGCCCGCTGTAGTCATTCGTTTCAATCAGCAAATAAAAAAACATGAAAGTCATCCTCGGATCCCTAATCCTAACGACAACGCTCATCGGGGCAGGTTCGAAACCGTACAAAGGCAAGATACACGAAATTCCAGGAAAGATCGAAGCGGAGCATTATGACGAGGGAGACCCCGGAGTCGCCTACCATGACTTGGACAAGAAAAACCATGGAGCGGACTATCGCGGTCCCACTCAGGTGGACATAGAAAAACGCCAGGACGCTTCCAATGGTCACGGACTCGGTTGGACACGGGAAGGCGAGTGGCTGAACTACACCGTAGAAGTCAAGCAAACCGGCACCTACAACTTGGAAATCCCCGTGGCATCGAACAAAAAAGGGGGCATCTTCCACCTTGCAATTGACGGAAAAAACATCACCGGCCCCATTCAGATACCCGATACCGGCGGATGGCAGATCCTGAAACTTCTCAAAATAGAAAAAGTCAAACTCACCAAGGGTCGACAGGTCATCCGGGCAGTGATGGATACCAAAGGCCCTTCGGGCAGCACAGGCGACATCGACTACTTCAAGTTTGAGAAGGTCCAAAAGAGATAACTTCGCATAATTGAGCTACCAACATACGACAGTCAGTTTGGCTTTTCCTTGCGAACTGGTAATCGCAACTTGATGATTCTTGGCACCATGAGATTCCTAGCCACCTTCCACTTCATTATCGTAAGCTCCTTTGGCTGGCACGCCTCCGCCAAGCCCAACGTTTTGTTCATTTCGGTAGATGATCTGGCAAGCTCGTTGGGGTGTTATGGCGACCGCCTCGCCAAGACCCCGCACATCGACAAATTGGCGGCGCAAGGAGTCTGTTTCTTGCGGGCTTACAACCAATTGCCGCTATGCAATCCGACGCGGGCCTCGATCATGACAGGACTGCGGCCGGACACCATAAAGGTCTACGACTTGGACCGCCACTTTCGGGACGAAGTGCCGAATGCCGTCACCCTTTCGCAGCGTTTCATGAAAGGCGGTTGGTGGGCCGGACGCGTGGGCAAAATCTACCACTACAACGTACCCGCGAGTATCGGAACGGACGGTTTCGACGACCCGCCTTCCTGGCAAAAGACGGTCAATCCGAAGGGACGAGACAAAACGGATGAGCACCTCATCTTCAACGCCGAGCCCCACCGAAAGATAAGCGCCGCCCTCAGTTGGTTGGCCGCCGACGGCAAGGACGAGGAACAAACCGACGGCATGATAGCGATCGAGGCGATCAAGCTGATGGAGCAACGGAAGGACAAACCATTCTTCATCGCGGCCGGTTTCTTTCGGCCTCACACACCCTACGTCGCCCCAAAGAAGTATTTCGACATGTATCCCTTGGAGGATATGCGCCTCCCTTATGCCCCCAAGGATGACCGCGAGGACATACCCACCGCAGCCTTCGCCCACAATTGCCCCGTGCCGCATTACAATTTGGACGAACTCACCTGCCGCAAGGCGATGCAGGCNTACTACGCCTGTGTCTCCTTCGTGGANGCCCAAGTCGGCCGCATGATGAANGCNCTCGACCGCCTCGGGTTGGCAGACAACACAATCGTGGTATTCTGGAGCGACCACGGGTATCACCTCGGCGAGCATAACGGCATCTGGCAAAAGCGCACTCTCTTCGAGCAAGGGGCCCGGGCGCCGCTCATAATCAAAGCGCCAGGAGCCAAGGGCAACGGGCAAACCTGTCGAAGAATCGTGGAATTCGTCGACGTTTACCCCACCTTGACCGACCTCGCAGGTTTATCCACGCCCAAGGCAGTCGAGGGACGCTCCCTTCGCCCCCTCCTCGACAACCCCATCGCTGCATGGGACGGCTACGCTATCACCCAGGTTCTCCGCCCAGCCGACAAGCGCCTTCCCGAACCCGTCATGGGTCGGAGCATACGGACGGAGCGCTGGCGTTATTCCGACTGGGGTGAAGGCAAGCACGGGGTCGAGCTCTACGACCACCACGCCGACCCAATGGAATTCAACAATCTCGCATTGAAGCCAGACAAGCAGATCAAGGCCGTGATGCAGCGCCTNCGCAAACTGCTGGTCAAGAAAGCCAGTGGCAAGGTGCCGATCACCCCTTTCAATCCGAAGCGCTTGTGAAAGCATTGCATTCAAAGCACCCACGAAATTTGCTAGTCAATTTCTTCCTGATCGCTAACTTGGCATATCCGTTTTGATCAAATAAAACAAAACCCCAAATCAATATATAATCCGATGAGAGTTTCTTACTGTAAGACAAAGTTCGCGGCACTGGCGGCCATCTTGTTTATGCTCGGTGGTACCACGAGCTACGCCGAAACCCTCGGTGACCTGTTGAGGAAATCAAAATGGGATGCTATTATTGGCACTTGGGTCGATCCCGAGACCAAAGGCCAGAACAGGAAGAGCACCTACGCTTGGCAATTAAAGGATCACGCCATATTGGCCAGCGGATCCTTCTACGGAACAAACAGCGTGGCAATCATGGGGCGTAACGCCAAGGATGGAAACGTGTTCCACGCGGGAACGGACAACAAAGGCACCAGCATTCTAGGGAATTGGGAACTCAAGGAAGGCGTGGCTATCCTTAAGCTTGGGTTCGTTTCGGGGGAAGGCGTGGAAGGAACCATGCAGGTGCGTTATACCAAGAAGGACGAAAATACGTTGAACGTAAGCGTGGAGGGCCTCACTCCCGAACCCATCGTGTACAGTATGATTAAGGTGAAGAGCATTAAAAGAGCACCGAAGGATCTCCCAAAGAAGAAAGCNCAGTGAGAATGGGAAGCGAAACTTTCCTTCATTAGATTAGGCGACCATCCGTCTATCCATGAAACAGTTAGCGGGAGTCTGTCTGCTTTGCCTGTGCCTAGCGGTTGCCAGCGGCAAGAAACCAAACGTTTTGTTCATCGTCTGCGACGACCTGAACACCCACCTCGGGTCCTCAGGCTATCCCTATACCCAAACACCGAACCTGAACAAGTTGGCGGCCCAAGGCCTGACCTTCGACCGGGCCTATTGCCAATACCCCGTCTGCGGTCCATCCAGAGCCTCTTTCCTGAGTGGCCTCTATCCGGAATCCACCGGTGTGTTGAACAACAACTTGGACATCAGGAACACCCGCCCGAACAGTCCCTCGATGCCCGCCTTCTTCAAAAAGAACGGGTACTGGACCGGAGGGGTGGGGAAGATCTATCACAACACGAAAACTGATCCCGGTGAGGTGGCTTGGCACCAGAACTTTCGATTTGAGAACGATGAGCTGGCAGTGGTCGCTGAGGCCCGCAAGAAATTCGAGGCCGAGAACGGATCGATTGACGACCGAAAGAACAAAAAGGCGTGGAAGGCATTGCGGGTCAAGGTGGGGGGGCACCTGACCGCCCAGACCCCACCAGGAAATGGGCCAAGTGGACTTCGGGACGAGCAACACAAGGACGGCAAGAATGCCCGTCAAGTGGTTCAGTGGCTGGACCAACGCAAACCAGACGAAAAGCAACCTTTCTTCATTATCTGCGGCATCCAGAAACCCCACGTCCCCTTCCTCGCTCCGGACAAATATTTCAAGCTCTATCCGACCAAGGGGATCAGCTATGATCCGAACCCCTTGGACGATTTGAGTGACGTACCGCCCTTGGCCTTGGTAAAGCGATCCGTTTCCTTCGGCTTCGAGTTCGGAAAGGAAAATGACGCCCTGCGGCGCCAATATATACAGGCCTACCATGCCTGCGTGACCTTCATCGATGCCCAGATCGGACTCGTTTTGGACAAATTGAAACAGGAAGAACTATGGAACGACACCATCATCGTGTTCACCTCCGACCATGGCTACCACCTTGGAGAACATTACCTTTGGGGAAAAGTCACCCTCTTNGAGGAAAGCGCCCGCGTGCCACTCATCATGCGTGTGCCTGGGGTGACGCGACCGAAGACACGCTCCCCTGCCCTGGTCGAGTTGGTAGACGTCTTTCCCTCCCTCGCCCAGTTATGCGGCCTCNAGGNTCCCGAGGCACTCCAGGGCAAGGCCTTGTTCGAGGTCTTGGACAAACCGGATTTCACCAAAAACAGTTCCGCCTACACGGTGGTTTCACGAGGAACTCAACTGGGGCGCTCGGTGCGCACCACCCGCTGGCGATACGCCGAATGGGGCGAAGCCCGTGAAGCCGAGTTGTACGACTTGAAAAACGACCCGCGCGAAATCCACAATCTCGCCAAGAAGAAAAACCACAAGAAGACCTTGGGGGAAATGCGAGCCCTCCTAGCCCAACGACAAAAGGATGCCGCCTCGGAAAGATAGCTCCAGCCATAACACTTTCAGCCCAGTTCAATCCACATGAAATCGAAACGCATCAGCCTGCTCTTTATTGCCCTGACCTTGATCTTTTCGGACATTGCCTACGCCGCCTCGCCTTTCGCTATCCCTGAAACAGACGAAGGCCTACCAGGCGAAGGCCCCATACGCCGCTACGGATGGTTCAAGAACTTATGGGAACGCAAGCGCTCGGGATGGGCCAAGAAAGTGGAACAAGACCAGGAAGCTCTGGTGTTTTTGGGAGATTCCATCACCCAAGGATGGGGCGATAACATGGGCAACAGTTTCCCGGGAGTGAAAGTGGCCAACCGAGGAATCAGCGGCGATACCACGCGAGGCGTTCTGATCCGCTTGAAGGAGGACGTGCTTTCGCTAAACCCAAGTGGCGTGGTGATCCTCATCGGCACAAACGATCTTGAGGAAAAGGCTTCTCCCGCAGTAATCGCCGGCAACTTGAAACTGATCCTCACCGAGTTGAAGAAGCATAATCCCAAGATGCCGATCATTCTGTGCAATACCTTCCCCAGTTCGGCCAGCAAGCGACGGCCGGCGGACAAAATAAAGGAGATGAACCAACTCTATTTCGCCGCCGTGAAAGGGGATCCTCAAATCACCATGCTGGACACTTGGCTTCTCTTCGCGGATGCCATGGGAGACGCCAAGAAAGTGGAGTTTCCCGATCTTTTGCATCCCAATAAGTTGGGCTATGCCAAGTGGGCCGCTGCCCTGCGTCCCCTGCTAGCCACCCATGGGTTCATCGAAACCAAGCCCGAGGAGTTTTCAATGGAGCCCGGATTCGTCAGCTTGTTCAACGGCAAGGACCTTACGGGTTGGGGCTTTCGGGCAAAGAAAACTCTTAAGCAAACAGCGAACTTCGACGGCAAGAAATCCAGCGAAGACGGCCGCTATAGGGCGATCAATGGACGCCTTGTGGTGACTACCCCATCTGAAGGGCGTCGTATCCAGCAACTCTGGACGACCAAGGAATTTCCCAAGGACTTCATTCTCAAGCTCGAATTCCGAGCCACCCCAAATGCGGACAGCGGAGTATTCATTCGAAAGCCCCAGCTCCAATGCAGGGACTATGCCTTGGCCGGCCCATGGAAGACCCTCAAGAATTACAAGCCACAGGAGTGGAATGAAATCATTGCCGTGGTAAAGGGAGGCATTGCCCGCTGCACCTGCAACGGGGAATTACTGAATGCTGAGTTCAAAGTGCCTGCCACTGGCCCGATCGGACTGGAGGGCGACCGAGGACAAATGGAATACCGCCGCATCCGGCTCAAGGCCTTAAAGTAGATCTGCCGTTGGTCGGCTAGTTCCGGAGGAAGGCCAGTAGATTGGCCAGTTCCTGTGGTGTCATGGTTTGCTCAAGTCCATCCGGCATGAGTGAAACAGGTGATGACTGCAGGCTCTTCAGCTCTTTACGCGGAATGGTGACTCGTTTGCCAAGTGGAAGAAGCAAGGTAACGGAAAGTGAAGATTCCTCTGCGAGAATGCCGGCATGCGATTGCCCATCAACAGTCTCGGCTAAGTAGAGAACGTAATTCGGATAGACCTCACGGTTCGGAACAATGAGGTGCAACAGCAAGGCATCGGGCGGTTGGTTACGAAGTCCGTTGAGATCCGGCCCTACAGTATACCCAAGAGATCCGAGACGATGGCAGTTGGCGCAGGCCTTTTGAAAAACCGGTTGACCGGCAGAGGCATCGGCAGGCAAATCCAACACCTTCCTGTAATCCTGATAAACCTTCATGCGGTCCGACTTCTCAACGGCATCGAACAACTTGGTTGCCCGTTTCTTTGTCTCGGCGGTGCTGTTGAACCTTCGGCGTTGGTTCAAGCTGACTGCATGAAGAGGAAGACGGGCGGACTCGAGATCATTCAACACGAGAGGATGGAATGCTTTGCGTGAAAGCAAGGCATCGAGCAAAAGGCTTTTGTCAGTTGGGGAGAGGATAGGATGCATAGCCAGTAGTCTCTTGCCTTGTTCGAGGTCATTGGTTTGAGCGATGGAACGGATGGCAGCATGACGCACCTCGCTGGGTTGGGCAGGATCAATCAATCCCAGGAGCTGAGATCGGTTCGCGAGGCTAAGAAAGCGGATGGCCAACAAACGTTGGATCAAAGGTAGTTTGGAGTTAAGGGAATCCTTGAGGGCCTTGGACTGTAGCTCTTCGTAAAAGGGTTTGCGAACCTTCTCGTTGAACCCAAGCAAGAAAGCGATTCTTTGAGAAAAGCGCCAATCCTTCTTTTCTTTGAGAAGTGTTCGAACGACCGCAGACAACTGGTCCGCAGGTTCCTCCTTTGCCAATATCTTGGCAGCTTCCTCAAGGAAAACGGGCGATACCTTGGAGGACATCTCAAACAGAAGCTCCTTCGATCGCCCAGGACAAGAACTGAACACGGCAGCACGCAGCCAAGGGTTGACTCCGGATTTCTCTGCCAAGCGAGTTAGGCGAGGAAGATCGTCCTTTGCCTTCAATGCTTCGCGGATAGCTAGCCCCACACCATGAGATTCATGCCAAGGCGCCGGTTTCGATTCGCTCGCCGAGGTCACCTTCCAGATACGGCCCCACTCCTTGCCAGCATCAAAGTCCAACCGAGCGACCGCTTCGGGCGGCAGGTAGTTTGGATGATCCACGTACTTGCGGTACATATCGCACAAATAGAGGGCGCCATCCGGACCGTTGGACGCAAACACGGGACGAAACCATTGATCGGGCGAAGCAAGGAAATCGCGACCTTCGACGGAAGGGCGTGAAGTGAATGCTTCAGGAGTTTCCGCGAGCGAGCGACAATGGACAAGGTTCTGAGCCGGCTCGCAAATGAAGAAATTGCCGCGATGCTTGGGTAAGGCATTGCCCGTGAAAAAACAAAGTCCGCAAGACGAAGTAAAACTGCCGGCATGCGGCTGTTGCATAAGCTTGGGAATGAAACTGGCGGCAGTGGTATCCGGTGCAAGGGGATAAAGCGGGGTGGCTGCTCCTGGCTCCGCTAAATCCATGACGCTTGAATAACCAGACAAACTTGGATTCCTTTCGAGAACACCGGGACCAAAGACGGCCCAGCGGAGGGGATGCCTGTTGTCGCAAACAAAACGCCTGCCCTGCCTATCGAAGGCCTGACCTACTTGCCCCGTACTGGGTAGCGACTCCACCACCAAGGTTTCGGGATGAAAACGCCAATCGTTTTTGCGGGCCTCAACCGGAGAACGTTCAGGATGCTTTGGCGAAAACACCTTGCCGCCTGCCAATCCGCTCGTCAGGTAAACCCAACCGTCCGGTCCCAAGGTGGGAGACGCCACACGCAACTGCTCACTGCTGCTGTTGGTGAAGAAACCAGTCAGGATAACTTCGCGCTTATCCGCCACTCCATCATCATCCGTGTCCTCCAAGTAGAGAACGTCCGGGGCATCGGTCACGAAGAAACCCTTTCGCCAAGGCAAGATTCCATTGGGAAAAACAAGGTCTTTGCAAAACGTCGTACGCTTCTCGAACCGGCCATCGCCATCAAGGTCTTCCAGTCGCGCCACGACGCCCAACCTCGTCTTTGGCAAACCTTTACCAGGATGAGGATATCCCCGACTCTCCGCCACGTATAATCGTCCCTCGGCATCAAAGCAAAGTGCCACGGGGTCGACCACCTCGGGTTCCGCCGCCACCAAACTGACCCGCAAGTCATCAGTCTCCAACTGAAAGGACGCCAAAGCCTCCTTCGGCGAAAGGGGTTTTGCGAAACAAGCGGAGGCAACTAGCAACAAAGCCGAATAAAACCAAAATCTCATGACTCTTGACCTTTGACGTCTCAATGGACTTTCACCAAGACGAAAAAGAAAAGGCGAAGGAAAACGGAAAGGCGCCTTGCCTTTGGCTTGCCGCTCCTCGCCGAAAGCCCAAGGTAAGGGAATGAAACCCAGTCAGACCCTTCTGCTTCTGGTGGCATGTAGCCTAGCTAGTTTGGCAAAAGCCGAATTTCGAGCCGGAGCGATCGCCTTGGACGTTACGCCGACACAATTCCCCGTGTTGGTCAACGGGGGGTTTTTGAGTCGGACCGCGAATTCCGTGATCGACAACATCTATGCCAAGGCACTGGTATTGGCAGACGGAAAGACAGAAGTTGCCATCGTGGTGGTCGACAGTTGCATGATGCCCCGACCGATTCTGGACGAGGCCAAGACACGAACTGCCAAGCGCACTGGGATCCCAACCGATCATATCCTGATATCGGCCACACACACGCACACGGCACCCTCCACTCTCGGGTGCCTCGGCACCAAGGCGGACCCACGCTACACCCCCTATTTGGTGGGCAGGATCGTTGAGGCAATCACCGCCTCCAAAAAGAATATGCAGCCCGCCAAAATTGGCTGGAACCAAACGGATGCTAATGAATTCACCGCGTTGCGCCGCTGGATACGTCGACCCGACCGCATCGACAAGGATCCCTTCGGCAACCTGACCGTACGGGCCAATATGCATGCGGGCCGAAATTGGGACGAGGTAACGGGTGAATCCGGACCCGAGGATCCTGACCTCACCCTTATCTCGATACAAGATCTCAAGGGCAAACCGCTCGCTATTCTAGCAAACTTTTCGATGCATTACTTTGGCGGTGTCAAGGCGATCAGCGCCGATTACTTCGGTCTTTTCGCCACTCACTTAGGCACCATGCTCGGAGCAGACGAAAACTTCGTCGGCATCATGTCCCATGGGTGCAGCGGGGACATCTGGCGGCGCGACTACACCACCCGTAACTGGGCAGTAGATCCCCCCCCCAAGGCGGAACAAATGCAAATCGAATCCTATGCCAAGGGCTTGGCCGAACGCGCCCTCCAGGACTACGGTAAAATCAAGCATCGATCCGCCCTCGACCTTGCCATGGCTGAGACCCGCATGACCCTCAAGTATCGGGTCCCCAATGAAGCTCGTCTCTCCTGGGCCAAGGCAATAGTGGCAGAAATGGGGAATCGAAACCCCAAGAACAAGACCGAGGTGTACGCCTTCGAGCAAACCGTCCTCCATGAACGTCAACAAACGGAAATCGTTTTACAAGCTCTTCGCATCGGAGACATGGCAATCACCACCACACCCAACGAAACCTATGCCTTGACCGGACTCAAACTGAAGGCCAAGAGCCCGTTCCCGAAAACCATGGTTATCGAGTTGGCCAATGGAGGCGACGGCTACATTCCTCCACCCGAACAACACCATCTCGGTGGATATAACACATGGCCCGCTCGTTCCGCCGGACTCGAGGTGCAAGCTGAACCAAAAATTGTCGAAGCCAATCTACTGCTTCTGGAGAAAGTCGCCGCTAGGGCACGCCGCATAACACAAGTCGCCCGTGGTCCATACGCAAAAGCCATCGCCGAACTCAAACCTGTCGCTTGGTGGCGCCTGGACGAGTTTGCGGGCCCTGTAGCCGAGGACGAACAAAGCAACCACGAGGGCCATTACGAGAATGGCGTGGTCTTTTACTTGGAGGGCCCTGACTCCAAGAGCTTCACAAAGCAACAAGTCAATCGATGCGCCCATTTCGCAGGAGGACGCCTCCGAACTCGCCTACCCAAACAAGGCGACAAATACACGATCTCCCTATGGTTCTGGAATGGGATGCCCGACAACTCCAGACCCGTGCTTGGCTGGATGTTCAGTCGCGGACGCAANCATCCCCCGAATGGCNCTGGAGATCACTTGGGCCTGGGCGCGAAGGGTTTGCTTATCTTCAACGACGGAAGCAAAACCCACCGAGGCAAAACCCCCGTGAAGCGATGGACTTGGCGACAAGCCGCCATGGTTCGCAAGGGCGAGGGCATCCAAGTCTACTTGGACGGTTCGCTCGAGATCGAGGCAAAGACAAAAGCTAGCTTACTTGCGGATGACGTCTTCATCGGTGGACGCAACGACAATGACTCGAACTGGGAAGGTCGCATCGACGAGGTGGCCATTTTCGAGAGAACACTCTCTCCCTCGGAAGTGAAGAAACTCTCTCCCAAGCCATGAACGANTGGGAGCGACTCTATCAAAAGGGAGACACCCAATGGGACAAGGGAGAACCCTCGCCAGGTTTGGTCGATTGGCTAGAGGGCAAGGAAAACGATGGACAAAGCGTGCTTATCCCCGGATGTGGGTTCGGCCATGACGTGCGAGCATGGGCCCAGGCAGGATACGATGCCGTTGGGTACGACTTGGCTCCCAGCGCAGTGTCAGGAGCCCAAGAACGCACCTCGAAGGAACTGAGTAACGCACGTTTCAAATTGGGTGATTTTCTTGAGGACATCCCATTCGCCCAATTTGATTTCGTATTTGAGCACACTTGCTTCTGCGCCATAAATCCAAGAAAACGAGATGACTATGCATCAGCCGTTCACCAGTGGCTCAAGCCCGGAGGCGAATTTCTGGCGGTTCATTACATGTTGCCAAAAGACGAGGAAGGCCCGCCCTTCGGAGTCGATCAGGAGGAAATCGTAGCACGCTTCTCCAAACACCTTGAATTACTTTCTCATTGGTCACCTCGCTCCTATCCGAATCGCGAAGGTCTCGAACGAATGTTTCTATGGAAAAAAGCACTGGTTGACTGTCAGCGTTAACAAAAGAAAGAACCGCGAAACACTTTTGAAGACTGGATTTCACAGCCAATACTCCTAAGCTAGGTTGGCAAGTAATGGAGATTTTATGCAAATTGGCGTTTCCTCGAACCTGCCTAGGGTTTTTAGCCTGGGGATTGTCATGTATTGCTGTTACCGCAAAAGATGAATTGGCCGGCAAGTTGATCTACCAGAAGCTTTGCGCCAAGTGCCACGGAGANAACGGACAAGGAGTCAAGGAGGAGTACAAGGAACCGTTGAGCGGTGACTGGTCGGTGGAAAAACTGGCCCGCTACGTAGTGAAAAACATGCCAGAAGAAAAACCGGGGCTCTGCGTGGGAGAAGAAGCCAATCAAGTGGCTCGGTACATACATGGCTCCTTTTATTCAGTTGAAGCGCAAACACATGTCACGCTTTCCCGCCTCACCAACCGCCAATACAGGGAATCCGTGGCCGATCTTTTCCAAAAAGCAGAGAACAAGCCAAAGGATCTCCAACATGGACTGAAGGCCTCTTATTTCAACTCGAAGGGAATGAATAAGAAGAACGCNCTGAAACACGAGCGNGTGGATCGGAAAATTGATTTTGACTTCGGCTCCGGCAGCCCGATGGAAGACATCCAGGCGGAGCAATTTTCGATTGCTTGGGAAGGTTCGATTCAGGCGAAGGAAACAGGCTATTACGAATTTCGCGTAACCACGCCCAACGGGGCCAGGCTGTATTTTAACGTCAATCTGAAGGAAGGCGACAAAAACTACCGAGATGATGCCAGCAAAGACAGCCAACACCCTCTGATCGACGCCTGGGTAAGTTCCGGCAACAAGAAAAGAACTGAAACCGCCCGGGTGTTCCTTCTCGGTGGTCGTTCCTACCCCTTGCGTATCGATTATTTCAAGTACAAGGAAAAGACAGGGAGCATACGATTCGAATGGCGCCCTCCCCAAGGCGCTTGGTCAGTGCCTGCGGACAAGGATTTCTCGACCCATATGCCAAATCGTCTGCTGGTTTTGCAAAGTACCTTTCCTGCGGACGACCGCAGTTTGGGATACGAGCGAGGCTCCTCCGTATCGAGGGAGTGGTTGGACGCAGTTACGCGGGCAGCCCTAGAGGCCGCAGATCAGGTCGACCAAAGCCTNGGTATTCTCAGCGGCGTTAGGCACAGTGACGCGGACAAGACGAAAGGTTTGAAGCAATTTGCGAACTCCATCATGGAACAAGCGTTCCGAAGACCCTTGAGCAAAGAAGAGAAAGAACGATACGTTGATACTTGTTTCGTGAAGGGCGAAGAACCTGAATCGGCAATCAAGCGAATCGTCTTGCTTGCCTTGAAGTCGCCNCACTTCCTTTACCCAGACTTAGTGGACAAAACAAAGTCCACGGGAGACCGTATCGCATCCCGACTTGCTCTCGTCCTCTGGGATTCCATTCCAGACAAGCACTTGCGGGAATCCGCCCGCACAGGGAAACTGACCGGACGCAAGGAGGTCACGACCCAAGTTCGGCGCATGCTGCAAACACCAAGGGCAAGAAGCAAGGTGATGGCCTTCTTCCATCACTGGCTGGAGATGGATTCCGAGCGGGACCTTCTGAAAGATAAAAAACTATATCCTGATTTCGACGAGGGACGAATAGCCAACCTTCGTCATTCTCTCAATCTCTTCATAGAGGAAGTGGTCTGGAGCGATGCCTCCGACTACCGGCAGTTGCTCTTGGCCAAGAGCCTGCCCCTGAATGCTTCACTTGGAAAATTATATGGGAAAAGCGTACAAGGAAAAGGGTTTGTTCGAGTGGAATTCGACCCCAAGCAACGCGCCGGCCTGATCACCCATCCCTATCTTTTGTCCTCCTTTGCTTATCCCAACAATAGTTCGCCCATTCATCGAGGAGTTTTTCTCACCCGCCAAATGTTAGGCAGGCAACTGAAAGCACCACCGCAGGCAGTTTCCTTCAAGGACGGGGAACTGGATCCGAAACTGACCATGCGCGAAAAAGTTACCTTGGTGACCAAGGAAAGGGCCTGCATGGGATGCCATGACACTATAAACAGTCTCGGCTTCAGCTTGGAAAATTACGATGCGTTGGGTCGCTGGCGCAACCAGGAAAACAAGAGACCAGTCAATGCCACGAGCGTTTATGAAACGGCGGATGGCCAAAAGATAAGGCTCCATGGAGCACGTGATCTAGCCGAGTTCGCAGCGAAGGACGAGGGGGCTCAAAAGGCCTTTGTCAGGCAACTTTTCCAATACATGGTAAAGCAACCGGTGAATGCCTATGGAAAAGATAACTTGGAAAATCTTCATCGCCATTTCAAGAATTCACAGTTCAATATAAAAAGCCTGATCATCGAGATACTTTGCGTGAGCTCGATGCAGGGAGTGCAAAAAAGGTAAATCATGAACAAACAAAATCGCAGATGCTTCCTTCGCGACTTAGGTCTATCGAGCGCAACNCTTCCCTTTTTGGCCGGGCTGCCAAGTTTGCAGGGAAAAGAATCAGCGAAGGCCAAGCAGCGACTTGTGGTGATGTTTTCCCCCAACGGCACCTTGCCCGTCCACTTTTGGCCAAACACCAATGCAAAAGGCTTGGAGTTGAAGCCCATCATGAAACCACTGGAACCTTTCAAGGACAACATGCTCGTCCTCAAGGGAGTGCACAACAGAGTCCGGGGGGACGGGGATAACCATATGCGTGGAATCAGTTGCCTGCTGACGGCCAAGGAATTGCATCGAGGCAACATACAAGGCGGATCTCACACACCTGCCGGATGGGCCAGCGGGATATCCATCGATCAGGAAATATCCAACTACCTGCAGGCCAACGATGCATCGCGCACCCGCTTTGGTTCTCTTGAGTTCGGTGTAGCCGTTCCCAATCGTGCCGATCCTTGGACCCGCATGTCTTATGCTGGTTCGAACAAGCCCGTGGCACCGATCGACGATCCCTACCTGATGTTACAAAAAATGTATGGCCAAGTGAAGGACAGGGAAAGTTTGGCCAGCATACTGGACGAGGTATCTGACGATCTCAAGAGGGTGGCAAGCAACCTTGGCAAGGAGGACCGTTCCATCCTCGATGAACACTTGACCTTGGTTCGTGAAGTCGAGCGAGACTTGCATCGGATCGAGAAGGACTCCGACAAGACCCACCCGGAACCGGAACTCGACCCCAACATCGAATTGGTGAACGACAACACACCGAAAATCAGCAGGATGCAAATTGACTTGCTGGTCAATGGTTTCGCCAACGACATGATGAGGGTGGCCTCGCTTCAGTTCATGCGCTCCGTCGGTCAGGCCAGAATGCGCTGGCTGAAAGTCGAGGAGGGCCATCACAGTCTGTCACATAAACCGGACAAGGATGCCGATGCTCAAGCCAAGTTACTCAAGATCAACAAGTGGTTCGCAGGCGAACTGGCTTATTTGTGCAAACGTTTGAAGGAAACACCGGAACCGGGAGGTGACGGCAACATGCTGGATCATACAACGATCATCTGGCTAAACGAACTGGGCAAAGGAAACAGCCACACGCTCGACAACATACCGTTTACCCTGATCGGCGGGGGACTTGGCTTCAAGATGGGTAGAGCCCTCCAGCAGCCAAACGTCGCCCACAATAGACTATGGCTTTCCCTCGCCCATGGCTTCGGTCATCATCTCAAAAAATTTGGCAATGCTAACTTGAGCCAAGGCGGTCCGCTAGACTTGAGTTAAGCCAAAAAAACCTCCAATCCCACTCCTTTCGATGAATATGAAACACATTCCCCTTCTCGCCCTCTCCACCTTGACCATTGCCTTACTTAATGCTTCCGCAAAAGACAAGGAAGCCAAGTGGGTCGAGCTCTTNGACGGTAAATCCACCAAAGGTTGGACACCACGAGCCAAAGTGGAGTCCTTCGAGGCCAAAGACGGCGAACTGCAACTTTTCTCGAAAGTCAACGTATGGGTTGTATCGGATGTGAAGATGGCCGATTTCGAAGTGCAGGCGGAGGTCAAAATACCTACGGATTACGCAGGCTTCAATTCGGGACTGGGCTTCCGATTGATCGGAGAGAAAGGCAAACCCAAAGGTTACCAATGCGAAATCGATCGCGGCAAACCGGGCGGAGTATACGGTATAGGCATGGGCGGTTGGCTCTATCCCGGAAAAACCAACGCTGCCGAATACAAGCAGCGCTCCAAAGGTCTCTTCAAGCCCGAGGAATGGAACAAGCTACGAGTTGTCTGCAAAGGGCCGAGCATCAAGACCTACGTCAACGACAAGCTGGTATCCGAAGTGGAGCACAAGCAATCGCTGGAGGGATATTTTGGCATCCAGCACCATGGCAAGGGTGGCACAGTCTCCTTCCGCAACCTGCGGGCAAGGAAACTGTAAGCATTCACTCAGGCAAATCAATCGTGGGGCGTTCGTGACGAAGACGACTCTTGAAGTCGCCCATGTTACCCCGCCAAAAGTGTTGCTTGGACAAGTCGACTTCCTCGACAACCACTTCGTCCCTAGAGGTGGCTCGAGTTCGTAACTCGCCCGCTAGGTCCCATATACCAGTCTGCATCCAGTCATCGTTCAGGCTGTAGGTGGAGGTAACCAGGAAAACTTGGTTCTCCAAGGCCCGTGCCTTGGCAAGGGCCGGATGACCGCCCATAATGGGCATGGCGATGACCTCGGCTCCATTNGCAGCGAGGCCGCGGGCAACCTCAGGCATGTGGACGTCGAAGCAAATCATCATGCCAACTTTACCGAAGCGGGTGTCGAACACGGGAAAACCTTTACCCGGGGCAATGCCTTTGCGGTATTCGCCGCGGGCAAGGCATAGTTTGCGATAGGTTCCCACAAGTTCCCCGTCTGGCCCGAGCATTACGGCCGTGTTGTATACCTTGTGTCCGACTTTTTCGAAAAGGGAAGTAACGAGATAGAGGTCGTGCTTGTCGGCAAGGGTGGCGAGATANTCGGTGGAGGGTCCGGGAATGGGTTCAGCTCCTTCGACGTGANCCAAGCCATTGCCTACCGTGGTGATGCATTCGCCCAACACCACAAGGTCAGCTTTTTGAGCAGCTGCCTTCTCCACGAAAGGAGCGCATTGCTTGCAATTGTCCAATCCGCTCTTGCCTCCTTTGGGGCGAAAGTTGATAGCCGCCAAGCGAACCTTTCTCGGATTGCGCGGTGGCGACTTGGAAAACGACATGCCACCCCACTCCACTTCGCCTTTGGGTTCCCATCGCAAGTGTAAACGGACGGTGGCATGAGTAGCCGTCGCAGGAGCTTGGTAAACATCCGAGAACTTCACCCAACCTCGGTCATTCTCAGGTTGATCCAAAGGATAAAAGGGACGCGTCCTGACCCCGATACGGGCATCCTCGACGTACTGCCCCTCTTTGTCATGGAAATACAATTCGACATATCTGTTGGCCCGGGAAGTTTTGACTTTTTGGCACTTGGCAAAGGCAGTCACTCGATAATGAGCGTCTCCTTCCACTTCGAAGGTCTTGGACCATGCCCCGTCCAATCCCTCTCGGGCATCGTGGCGAACCAACAAACCACCAAGGCCATCGGGGCCTCCTTTCTTCCGAAGAGCAAAGGCGGGGCGTATCTCCTCACGAGGGGAAAAAGGCTGCCAGCCTTTCCAAGAGAGTTCAACTTCTCTGGCGGTCGTGGTACTTGTTATCAACCAACTGCAAAGAAAGGTGGCGAGGAGAGAACTTTTCTTTTTCATGATTTAATAATCCCTGAATGGGCCGCGGGGCTCGGCCNCGTTCATTTCTTTTTTCCAGTTTTGAAAACGGTTCTTCAACTTGGCCAAGATATCGGGTCGCTCCTTGGACAAGTCGTTTTTCTCGGCCAAGTCCTTGCTCAAGTCAAAGAGGCCATTTCCACGGGCGCTTTCAACCCATTTCCAATGACCAACCCGAGCTCCCTTGTCGAGACGGCGTTGCCAAAACATCTCCTTGCGAGGTGACTTTATCTTGCCTTGCAGTACAGGTAACATGTCGAAACCGTCGAGGATCACACCGGGAGGAGACTTGCTGTCCGTGGCGGCGCACAAAGTAGGGAAAATCTCGAGCGAAGTGAGAAACTCGTCACTCGTCACTCCGGCAGGCACTTTTCCGGGCCACCGCACGATGCAGGGAACACGTATGCCTCCCTCGAACATTTGACCTTTGGCTCCTCGCAAAGGAGAATTATCAGCTGCCCCGCCTCCACCATTGTCACTAAAGAATATTACGATAGTGTCCTTCTCCAGATCATTATCCGCCAAGAAGCGAAGCACTTGGCCAATGGCCGCGTCCATGGCAGTGATGGAGCCAACGAATTCGAGGCGGCGAGCCGGCTTGTTGGGCACTACGTACAACTCGTCACCATACCGCCTGCGAGTACTTTTGACAGTGTCGACTTGAGACTGAAGTTCAGGATAAAGCACCTTGTACTTTTCGGGCGCTTGCGCTGCGCCCCGAATGGCTGGGTCCAGATTGGAGGCACCGTGAGGAGCATTGAAAGGCAGATAAAGAAAGAACGGTTTGTCGTGATTATGTTCGAGGAAACGCATCGACTCCCTTTGAAACAAGTAGGTGCAATAAGTGCCCTTGTCCTTGGTGGTGGGGCGGTTGTTGCGATACATCGAGGGTACTCCGTAACGCTCGTGGGTAAAGTAATCGATACCCGTGTTAACGAAGCCGTAGAAGTCGTCGAATCCCCGGGCAAGCGGCAGGAAACGTTTGTGTACGCCCAAGTCCCATTTGCCGTAGATGCCACTGACGTATCCTGCCTTGGCTAGGACTTTGGGCAAGAGCACTTCACGAAGATCCATCCCCCCGACACGCTCGAAAGTCCCTTCATATTCACCTGCTTTGTATTTGTAACCGTAGTCGGGGGCCTCGTTTCGTATCATGTCGTAGATACCGTTGCGTTGGGGAAANCGACCAGTCAGCAAACTTCCCCGTGAGGGCGTACAGGCAGGCCAAGAAACGTAAAAGTTGGTTAACTTGACTCCTTCTTCTGCCAGTCGATCCAAGTGAGGAGTCTTTACTTCATCGGAACCAAAACAACCAAGATCGCGGTAGCCTTGGTCATCCGAGACAATGAGCAGAACATTGGGTCGTTTACCAAACAAGTGGCAAACACCTGCAAGCGAAGCAAGGAAAGCAAGGCAGAGAATCCGGGGTAAGTTCATGAATTGTGTAATCTAGCTTTCGAGGAAGGAGAAAGCCAAGCTTCAATCGAGAAGAGAAAAGCAATGGGACGAGCTTGACCCGAGTAAAGGAAATTTACACCCTGTTGATCATGCAACGAACCTGCCAACCTTTTCTTTTCGTTTTAATCACATGCTTCACACTCCTTGTAGGGAGCATATTCCCCGGCTGCTCCGGCGATGCAGGGAAAACCGATAACGACGGGAACCAAACCTCCTCCGAAAAACCAGAAAATTACCCCCTGACAGTGTGCGTGGTGTCCGGTGAGGAACTAGGCAGCATGGGTGCGCCTTACGTTCATAAACACGAGGGCACCACCGTCAAATTCTGTTGCAAACCTTGTTTGGAAAAATTCGACGAGGACCCCAAAGGGTATCTTGCCAAGCTAGGGGACTAACCCTTCGCAACTGTCAACGAGGTGGCGGACCTCGACCCCAGCGCCGGCCTTCATCGGGAGGGGTAACGATCGCTTTTTGCACCTCTTCGGTCAGGCCACTGGCAGGCAACCATGCCTTGACCGCCTCCTCGTCCTGGCGCATCCAGTTCTGACCTACCCGGGTGATCGTCCTTTCCTTTAATTCCTCGTCTTGTATAGCAGCGGCCCATTGCATGGCGTCGGCAGCGTTTTCACGGGAAGCCTCGCGAGCATATTCGCCAATCGCCTCATCCAGTTCGGGCAGCGGTGTCTCGGACTGGCTTCTTTCGTTTAACCAGTTCCCAACTGCCTCGGTGTCTTTTCGGGCCCATTCCTCGACCACCTCCAACATGCCTTGGCGACGCCCCTCTCCCTCGGGCAAACCTTCGAAAAACTCGATTGCGGCAGCAGGATCACGCCGACCCCAATTCTCGCCCAATTCCTCGAAGGATCCCTCGCTGTACTCCTTGCCGGCATGATCTTTAAGCCATGCGGCAACCTCGGCCGGTTGCTCACGGCCTTGTTGACGGGAAAGATTACGAAAGGCGCTGGCCTTGAGGCTATCATCTTCGAGTGTTTCCGCCCACTGGCGAGCGGTGGGAAAGCCTTCCTTGAGATATTGAGAAGTCAACATGCCTACCATGCGACTTTTCCCCCAACTGTCATCCAGGGTCGTGACGTATTCGGCGGCGCCTGCAATGTCATTTGAAGCCCATCCTCGAACAATGCCCATATTGTATATTTGGGCCGACCTCTGGTCTTCCTGCAACTGAACCCAACGAACAGCTGCCTGAGGATCTTGACTGGCCCATCCCTCAAGAGCTCCGGTGGCGGCAAATCGGCTTCCCATGCCAGTTGCTCTTCCATTTACGTATTCGATNGCGGCAGGGGCATCAAATTTNCCCCAGGCATACATAAGCAAGCGGTATTCGTGCATATTCTCAAAACCCACTGGNAAATCGTTGTAAACCTCGAGAACAGCTTCGAGGTTGTTCTCGTCGAGATTAGCAAGAAGATCAGCGAATACTTGGGAGCGTGAAATCGGATTGGGATCGTTGAGGGCTCGCGAAAGAGCGATCATGACCTCTCGTGGCGTCATCTTTTTAGCGGTGTCGGTTGCGCCATCGCTTTCAGTCAAAGGGATATTGGCATCCAACATTTCGGTACGCAGCCGAGCATTCTCCTTTCTCAAGACAGAGACTGCTGATTCATCCGCATCAGCAAGAGGGGAAAGCCCATCAACCGGATCAATCAGCTCTTCGTTGTCGACAGTCTTTTGACCGAGGAAAAAGCTCAAGCCGCAGGCACCTAACCCGAGCAATATTAAGGCGATTTTTTTGTTCATGATAATTCCTTTTGTGGAACAAACAATTTNGTCAATGGAAAAGGTTTTACTGAAGTTGGTGACTCAGTTCAATTTGTTTTCTTGGGGCGCAAACTCTCCCACCAATTTTGCTTTGGTGGGTCAATTATGGCTTTTTGCGTTTCCTCGGGCAAGCCACTTTCCGGAAGCCAAGCCTGAACCGATGCCTTGTCCTGCCGATACCAGTTTTGGCCGACCGAGGTAATGGTTTTCCTCTGTAATTTTTCATCCGTTATGGTCTGGGCCCACTCCATGGCGCCTTGACCGTCCTCCTTGGAAACTTCACGNGCATAGGTGGCATAGACTTCATCAAGGTCTGCGGACGGCTCTTTTTCGTTCAGCCAATTGCCGGTGGCCGCGGGATCTTCCTTGGCCCAATGCTGAACCACCTGCCGCATGCCATCGGTCTTTCCGTCACCGGCAGGCAACTCATCGAAGTACTTGGCCGCCGCCGCCGGATCCCGTTGACCCCAGTTGTCACCCAACCGACCGAAGGAGGCATCCGCGTAGTCCTTGCCAGCATGTTCCTTCAACCAAGCCGCCACTTCCACCGGATGTTCTCTGGAACGTTGCTGGGCAAGGTTGGTGAAGGCACTCTTCCTCATGTTCTCGTCCTCCATGCCTTCGACCCAGAAACAGGTATTTGAAAATCCCTTCTTAAGTTGTTCCCGAGTGAGAATCTTGACCAATTCATGTTGATCGCCTCCCAAATCCAATTCAGACACATAAGCCGTGGCACCAGGCAGGTCGGTCGAGGCCCAACCACGCACCAAGCCGAAGTTGTATAGTTTGGCCATTCCTTCGTTGTCCGGATGCTGAACCCACTCCAACGCCTCCTGAGGATTCTTGCTGGCCCAACCGTGAAGCACCCCGGCAGTAGCAAAACCGGCGCCGATTCCAGTTGCTCGTTGATTGCAATAATCAATGGCCCCGGCAGGATCGAATTTACCCCAACCGTACAACAAAAGCTGGTACTCGTGCATACTCTCGAAACCCATGGGAATGTCCTCGTATACCTCCTTAACCGCATCTATGTTGTTCGCGTTCAAATTCGCCAACAAATTGGCAAACACACGGGAACGAGTTATGGGGTTGGGATCATGATGAGCTTTGCGAAGCGCCATCCTGATTTGATCGGCCGACATATTGGCATAGGGGGTTTCCTCGGACTCGGTGACTGGTTTCGCAACAACTGGCAAAGAAGCCAACTTGGTACCCAATTCAAGCAACTCCTTGTTCTTGGCCTTGAGCTTGAGTTCGAGCTGCCTGACTAGCTCCGAATCCTTGCCTGAAGAAGATTCCTTGCCAAGAACTTCTGGAGTATCGGGGGATTTCCCCAAGTAATATCCTGCAAAGCCGACACCGAGGGCTAAGAAAAGAAAAGCCAAGTTCTTGTTCATGACAGTTGTCTAGTTCGTCTATTGAGAAGTTAAAGGGTGAATCACCGTACAAATTACACCGCGAAAAGCCAGCTGCTGGTTACCAAAGGGATGAAGGCAAGTGCTTGGTGTCATTTCTTAATCCTAGAAATGGTACCGTAGAGGTGGCCACCCACTTCACCGTGAGCCCAAGTGCCGGCATATTTGTCACCATCGATCACGACGTGAGCGCTAAAGGTACCGAGTCCAGGCAAGGTCACCTTATCCATGGTAATGACTGGAATCCTACCCAACCACTTGACCGGAAGGGGCATGGGCAAGACAACGTCCTTGTCCCCGTACTTCACGCGGGCAGTGAAGATCCAAAGGTCCCCATCGCCCAATTTTTCGACCTTTTGGATCTCATAGGTCTCCTTGGAAGGAGCCATATCTCTGCCGGTTATGGTGAAATGACCGGAAAAGCGAACGTTCTTCATGGAATCCTCAAAGCTCTTGAAGAGTTCTTCCTTGGTCGATGGCTTCCCGATCACGCCAAGTGAAAACCCAAAGAGGGCAATCGTCATCAGTAACTTGGGAATCTTCATAACAGTCATTATTTAATGTAATGGGCTTGAAGCAAGTTAATCGTGTCAGGCCACAACCCCAAGTTTACCCGAATAAAAAGCATGTGTTTTTCAAGATGAGGTCCGTGAGCGCAAATAAGCCTGAGCTTCCAACCAACAGTTGACCAAGCCAACTAAAAATAAATAATCTCCATGCCATGAACCCTGACGAACTGCATAGCATAGAAGCCCTCAACCAAACGAACGCCAGCGAACACTTGAGTGAACGTGACAAGCATCTCGTTGGCCTAGCCGTGACCTTGACCAGAGGTTGCATCTACTGCTCCGGCGGAAGGATCAAAAAGGCTCTTGCGGCAGGGATTCCGCAAGAAACGGTGAATGCCACAGTGGACCTGACTGCTGCAGTTAACGCCGGTGTCGTGGTGCGTACTGCGCTNCTAGGAATCGAAGGCAACGAATCCGACGCTTCTTGCGACGACGGAACCTGCGACGCAGGCAGTTGACAAAACATCACCCCGATGAAGTTGCACGCAAAAATCTCATTCATTGCCCTACTGGGTTTGGGATATCTTTGCGCGGAAGAACCAAAGCAAAAAAAAGAGTCCTGGCCCGACCTTTCCGACCCAAAGAAATTGGCGGAAGTCATAGCCTTGGCCACGCCGGTCGAGAGAATACCCGTTACATCCAAGAACGGGGAGAGAGTGCTATACTTAAACGACCGAAACACACCGTTCACTGGATGGTCGAAGAAAATGCACCCAAACGGCAAGATCGACGATCTGATACACTACAGGAACGGCAAGCAGGACGGTCCGTGGAACCGTTGGTACGACAATGGACAACGCCAATACGACTTCTTGATGAAACAGGGCAAGATGATGGCCGGATTGGGATGGAAGCCCAATGGAGAACCGAGCATGACCAGGATTGTAAATGGCAACGGCCTTTGCGTCGGATACCATGTCAACGGACGCAAGCGATTCGAAGGAAAGAGAGTGAAAGGCGAGCTCGAGGGCGTCGTGACTTATTGGTATGCAAACGGAGCCAAGTATTGGGAACGGAATTTCGAGAACGGAAAATCCAATGGACCGGCAAAGGAATGGATTTCCGCAAAAGGCTCATCCATTACCGGGAACATTTTGACAATTCCAGAAAACCCAAAGGACCTGCGGCGACATGAGGGGCAATACAAAAACAGTGTTCGCGAAGGGGAATGGTTGGAGTGGGACGAGAACGGGATTCCCGCAGTGCGCAGAACCTACAAGGAGGGGGTCATCGTGAACACCTCCTCGGCCTACGCCGACTGACTCGGTCCTAACCCTCTTCCTCGCGGGAAAAACGCACGTGCCGGGTGTCGCGTTCCCGGCCCGTCGATTCGGCCAATTGCTCATACAACTCGGGGCGGCGACTTCTTATCCAGCGAACACCGGTGCACATCTTGCGAATGGCAGGATCGAGATCCGCCACCACCAGGTCGTTCCCCGCTTTCCAAGTCTCTGCCAAAACATCTCCATAGGGATCCAGTATCATGGCGTTGCCCGTCCTCACCTCGTCATCGTCTAGCCCCACCCCATTGCTGAAGATCAGAAAAATTCCATTGTCATGAGCCCTCGCAGGCAACCACTTCATCAACCATTCCCTACCCTTTGGTCCCTTGAATTCAGCCTCGATGGCATTGGGATCATCTTCCCTGTTCTTCCATAGCTCGGTATCGATGGCCCCCATGCAACGGGGGCTCGGCGTATCGCAACCCCCGGTCTGGTGCGGAGCGAGCAACACTTCGGCACCAAGCAAGGCGGTCGAGCGAACGTTTTCACCTATATTGCAATCGTAGCAAATCAGGATGCCAGCCTTGGTGCCGTCAGGCAGGTCGAACACGGTGTATTCGGAACCGGAGTCCATGTGTTCACTAATGAAGGTGTGCAATTTCCGATGACAGACAGTCCGGCCATCCGGCATGGCCACAACGTAAGCGTTGTACAATCGACCGTCATCCCCCTTTTCGATCAAACCTGCTCCAATCGTGATGTTATTCTCGGAAGCGAGGGTGAGCAGAGCCTCGGTCGAGACGCCATCAGGAACCGGTTCAGCCAAGTCTTCGATTTCCTCGCGAGACAAATTGCGGACATGCCAATAACCAGTGATGCACATCTCGGGAAAAACCAGAAGATCAACGTTTTCGGCGCTAGCCCGCGCCACAAAGGATCGGATCTTGGCCAAGTTGGTCTTCTTGTCGCCGGGAAGATGCTGAAACTGGACGGATGCGGCACGCAATGGGTTCATGAAGATTAGCTGAAAGAGTGAATCCAGTCGGTGCAATCCGAAAGATCCTCCCCTTTGAAAAACATAGCTCGCATCCCTTTTTTCCTAGGAAAACCCTGCAATCTTCAGTAAAGTTAGATGCATAAGAGGATTTTGATCGATGCTTAACCTACTTGGATTGTTCGAACGAGGCCGATCGCACTGCGACGGGGTGTCACGTCGAAACTTTCTCAAGGTGGGAGGCATGGCGGCCGGCGGACTTTCCTTGGGTCAACTATTGAACCTCGAAGCCAAGCAAGGCGTTGGCAGTTCCAACAAGGCGGTCATAAATATCTTTTTGCCCGGTGGACCCTCGCACTTGGACACCTTCGATCTGAAACCCGATGCCCCAAAGGAGGTCAGGGGCGAATTCAATCCCATTTCGACCAATGTTCCCGGGATGCAGATTTGCGAATACTTCCCCCGCCTCGCCAAGCTGGCGGACAAATTTTCCATCATCCGATCCATCTGCGACTCGGAAGGCCAACACAGTTCTTACCAATGCATGACCGGGCGAACTCGCAAAGACGCCAACAATGCGCCGGCGGGCGGTTGGCCGAACTGGGGTTCTTGGATATCCAGAATAAAAGGTTCCCGCCGAGGCATGCCAGCCAACGTTTCATTGGTTTACCCGACCGGGGCCAATTGGGACAAGACCGGAGACGGAGGATTCATCGGACCTGCCCACGCTCCCATGCAATTGGTTGAAAAGGATCCAAACAAGCGAGTATCCAACATGACCTTGGAGGGTATCAGCTTGGACCGCCTAAACGACCGGGAAGGATTGCGCTCCTCTCTGGATAATTTTCGGCGCGACGTTGACGCGAAAGCGGAAATGGAAGGTTTGGACTCCTACAATGAGCAAGCTTTGGAGATCTTGTCCGACTCGGGGTTGGTCAATGCCCTCGATCTAGGAAAGGAAGACCCAAAGGTGTTGGAACGATACGGAGTGAACGATCCCACCTACCAACGTGACGGGGCCCCAAAAATGATACGCAATTTCTGCGTGGCACGCCGCTTGGTGGAAGCCGGAGTCCGCATGGTGTCGCTCAACTATTCGCGTTGGGACTGGCATGGCGGAGACGGCATGAACTTTCCCCGTTCTCGTGAAGAGTTTCCACTTCTGGACCAAGGTCTTTCGTCCCTGATCATCGACTTGCACGAACGCGGACTGGACAAGGACGTGGCGGTCGTCATGTGGGGTGAATTCGGCAGAACTCCCAAAATCAACAAGAACAACAGTCGCGACCATTGGCCGCAAACCTCGTTTGCCTTTTTGGCAGGAGGTGGCATGCGCCACGGACAAGTGATCGGCGCCACCGACAAACAGGGTGGCTTCATCGTGGATCGACCGGTTCGCTTTCAAGAGGTGTTCTCGACCTTGTATCATTGTCTGGGCGTGGACCCGAGAGCCCATACCGTGACGGATGCAGCCGGACGGCCTCACTACTTGGTCGATCCTGACGTCAATCCCTTGCGGGAACTGATTTAAAGGTTGGTTTGCAGGTTTGCCCTTTCCGGGCAATAGGGGCAAGCCATGCGTAAACGTTTGCCGCAGGCTGGGTTTTTCATAACGTCTAACGCCCTATGAACAAAAACCTATTCACTCGAATCATTTTGTTAGCGGCTAGCTGTCTGGCAGCATCCAGTGCACACGCTCAGTTCGAGGCAACGGCCACACCAGTCGACAAACTGACCGTTGCCAAGGGATTCGATGTCGAATTGCTCTACACCGTGCCGAAGGCCGATCAAGGCTCTTGGATCAACCTTTGCACCGATGGCAAGGGACGCATCATAGCAAGCGACCAGTTCGGTGGACTGTATCGCTTCCCTGCTCCTGCCCCCGGCCAAACCTTGCAGGCAAAGGATATCGAGAAGGTGCCCGCCAAGATACGGGCAGCCAATGGTTTGCTTTGGGCCTTCGATGCCCTCTACGTCGGGGTCAATGACTACGAACGGAAAATGGAGAGNGGCTTGTATCGAGTCACTGACTCGGATGGNGACGACCAACTCGACAAAGTCGAGAAACTACGNGGCATGTCAGCTCGCGGCGACCATGGCATCCATGCCGTTCTGTTGGCTCCGGATGGCAAGTCCCTGTACCTCATAACTGGCAACAACACCATTCCGACCGAAGTCGATGCTTCCCGGGTCCCCCTGCACTGGGGAGAAGACCACCTCCTTCCCCGCATGCCCGACGGACGCGGACACAATCGCGGACGTCTGGCTCCAGGGGGTATAATCTACAAGGTATCACCGGACGGCAAACATTGGGAAAACGTTTCCTCCGGGTACAGGAACATCTTTGACGGTGGCTTCAACAAAGCAGGAGACTTGTTCACCTACGACGCCGACATGGAATATGATTTCAACACCTCATGGTATAGACCCACGCGCGTAAATCACGTAACCAGTGGTTCCATGTGGGGCTGGAGAAATGGTACAGGCAAGCGCCCCGAGTTCTATCCCGACACACTGCCACCGGTGATTAATATCGGACCGGGTTCGCCCACCGGCGTAACCTTCGGCTACGGAGCAAAGTTTCCAGCCAAATACCAAAAGGCCATGTACCTGCTGGACTGGAGTTGGGGTAAAATCCATGCCGTTCACATGAAGCCACAAGGCTCCTCCTACGTCGCCACCAAGGAAACCTTCATCACCGGCAGCCCGCTACCCGTCGCCGATGCCATCATTCATCCGCGGGACGGCGCCATGTACTTCGCAATTGGCGGAAGAAAAGTGCAATCCGGCCTGTACCGCGTAACCTACAAGGGCAAGGAATCAACAGCTTCGGCCAAGTATCAAACGAAAGTCAACGAGCTTGCCCAGTTGCGGCGCAACTTGGAGAAGTTTCATCACGGACCCGACCCCAAGGCGCTCAAGTCAGCTTGGCCTCACTTGGACCACGGCGACCGTTTCGTGCGTTGGGCCGCACTCACTGCAGTACAACACCAACCGACCGCGAAGTGGGCATCTCGCGCCCTCAAGGAAAAAGATCATGGCAAGCGGGTCGCCTTGCTCCTCGCCTTGGCCAAGGTAAAGGGAATCGACCCTTTCCATCGCCAACCGAGTGATCCACCAACGGACTCTGCCATGGGCAAGCAAATCCTGCAATCCCTTGGCCAAGTTGACTGGGACCAATTGAACGACGACCAACGCCTCACCTTGGTCCGAACCTATCAGGTCGCTCTGGTGCGCTTTGGCAAGCCCGATCAATCAACTGTCAATCGGATCGTGAAGCAATTGGATCCCCATTTTCCAGCTCCTACCTTCGATCAAAATTGGTTGCTCTGCGAAACCTTGGCTTTTCTCCAAGCGCCTTCGACGGCGACAAAGGCCATGGCATTGCTGCTGGCAGCGCCCACCCAAGAGGAACAAATCGAGTACGCCCGATCGCTCCGGATGCTCAAGGCGGGCTGGAACAAAAAATTACGAACCGCTTACTTCAACTGGTTTCTCAAGGCCGCCAATTACCGTGGAGGAGCCAGCTTCACAAAATTCATCGAGTTCATTCGCAATGATGCCGTGGCCAGTTTAAACCAAAAGGAACGATCGGAATTCAAGACTCTGCTGGCCAAGAAACCCGAGAGCAAGACACCGTTCGAGATCATGGCCGAATCGATGATCGGCAGAAAATACGTCAAGCAATGGACCTTGGAAGAACTCAGCAAAGCAACTGAAGACTTGAAGGGCAGAAACTTTGCCCAAGGACGCAAGATGTTTGCTGCAGGCGGTTGCTTTGCCTGCCACCGCTTCGGCAATGAAGGAGGAATGACCGGACCCGACCTGACGGGATCGGGTGGTCGCTATTCTAAACGGGATCTGCTGGAACAAATCATTCACCCCAGCAAGGAAATCAACGAACAATTCGTTCCCACCATCGTAAAAATGAAAAATGGGGACGTAATGACCGGCGTGGTGGTTAATCTCAACGGTGAACGTGTTACGCTGAATACCGACATGTTTGATCCCAACCAACGAATCAACGTCAACCGACCAGACGTGGCCAGCATAGAGCCTTCCAACGTTTCACCCATGCCCCCTGGTCTCCTCAACATGATGCAACGGGAGGAGATCATGGATCTCGTCGCCTACGTCCTAAGTGGTGGAGACCGCAAGCACCAAGCCTTTCGCAAATAAGTGGAATCGCCCCTACTCCATGAAAAACATACTGCCCCTGCTCCTCGCTACGCTCTTCGTCACACCGTCGTGGGCGAAGGACGATTACACCGTACGGCCCATCCCGGAGAACGAGCGCAAACGGCTCGAGCTTGATGCGTTCTACCAAAAACGTGTGGTGGTGGGTGGCTTTTCCATCGTCGGATCAAAGAAAGTATCTGACTACGCCTTGAGCGAAGCCGGTTACCTGATTCGGCAAATGATGGGTGATCGAGACGACCTCCTCGCCAAAATGGACGCAAGGAAAACACGCCTCGCGATCATGGCGAGNGACGAATACACCACCGACGTCCCCGAGCACTCGCATCTCTACCCCGCCCTCTATTGGGACAAACGGGCGCGCGGACTGGGGGCCGATGCCGAAAGCAAACGACCTTGCGTTAGTTGCGGCGAGGAAAACCTGATCGAGGTGCTNGGTGATCCATACGAAACCGAAAACATTCTCATCCATGAGTTCGCCCACGCCATCCATATCATGGGATTGAATGCCCTCGACGACACTTTTCAGGATCGACTCGATGATGTCTTCGACAAAGCCATCAAGAAAGGCTTGTGGAAAGGCACCTACGCAGCCACCAACGTAATGGAATACTGGGCCGAGGGCGTTCAATCCTGGTACGGGTCCAANCGTCAGAACGACTTTGAGCACAACCACGTCAACACCCGCAAGGAACTACAGGCCTACGATCCCGCTCTCGCCAAACTGATTGAGGAAGTGTTCGGCAAACGGATGTGGGTATACCGAAAACCTTCTCAAAGGCAACCGGCCTCCCCGCACATGAAAGGCTTCAACTTGGCCAAGGAACCAGTATTCCAGTGGCCCAAGCGCCTCCTCGACTGGCAAAAACTGTACGAGCGAGGCCTCGTCAGCTTGGCTCCGAAAAATGCACCCGAAGTCAAACCTCTGCCAATTAACTCGAAAGAGGCCAAGCGATCTGGTTTCTCGAGGAGAAGAAGCGAGTTCTTCGTTCATAATTTCTCAGTTCACGCCTTGCTACTTGAATGGGTTGATTTCGAAGGAAAACTATCCCAACCCATGCGCCTGCGCCCAGGTGACGAACGATACGTCAACAGCTTCGCCACCCATGCCTGGCAACTCAGTGACGCGGAAAGCGGCACACCCATCGCAAGATATGTCCTGCCCGAGGCCAAGGCCTGCCAATTAAACGTAGGGAACGCACAAGTGCTTCCCGCATTAGCCTCCAAGCCAAAAGCAAAGCCCAACGTTCTCTTCGTTGCTGTCGATGACCTCAACGCCGACCTCGGCGCCTACGGTCATCCCTTGGTCCATTCACCCAACGTCGACCGTTTGGCCAAAAGTGGTCTGCGCTTCGACCGAGCCTACTGCCAATACCCTGTCTGCAACCCCAGTCGCTCCTCTTTCCTCACAGGGCTTTACCCAGAACAAACGGGAGTACTTTCCAATGCAGGTAACTTCCGAGAAAGGCATCCAGACCTGGTAACCCTGCCACAGCTCTTCAAGAACAACGGCTATCATGTCTCCCGCATAGGGAAACTCTATCATTACGGCGTACCCCTTCAGATTGGCACTCCGGGCGAGGACGACCCCGCTTCCTGGAGCGAGACCATCAATCCAATTGGCATAGACAGGACGGAATTGGAGCCGGTCAAAACTCTGGTCAAGGGAAAGTACGGCGGCACCATGTCGTGGCGGATCGTCGACTCAAAGGACGAGGAACACACCGATGGTCAAGGGGCCATCGCCGCCATCAAGCTGTTGGAAAAGAACCATCCGAAAAAAACAGGCAAACCCTTCTTCCTGGCCCTTGGGTTCTATCGTCCACACACACCCTACGTGGCGCCAACTCACCACGCCAAACATTATCCCTTGGACAAGATCAAGCCTGTCCTCGAGAAAGAAGGCGACCGCGACGATATACCGCTCGCCGCCCTCCCCGACCGACCCCACCAGCGCGAATTATCAATGGAAAAACGCAAGGAGATCATCCAAGCCTATTACGCCTCCACCACGCTTATGGACGCCTGCCTGGGACAAGTCCTCGACGCCCTTGAAAAACTGAAGTTAAAAGACAACACCATCGTGGTATTCCTTTCCGATCACGGCTATCACCTAGGTCACCACGGCCTATGGCAAAAAAGTGACCTTTTCGAGGGTAGCGCCCGCGTGCCGCTCATCATATCGGTGCCCGGCATGACCACCGCGGGCATGGGTACTTCCGCCCTTACCGAACTGGTGGATCTCTACCCCACTCTCGCTGATCTATGTGGCCTATCCTCCCCCGAGCACGTTATGGGAGATAGCCTGCTGCCCATTCTTCAGCGCCCCCTCCGCAAGGGCAAGGAAGCCGCTTACACCGTAACTCGCATAAGACCTAAAGGCTTCAGGACGAAGGACCAACCTAATCCCCTCGGACGTACCGTGCGAACCAAGCGTTACCGCTACACCGAATGGAGTGAAGGCAAACACGGCGTCGAGCTCTACGACTACCAGAAAGACCCCATGGAATACACAAACTTGGCCGAGCACACCGAGTATCAGGAAACCCGCGAGGAACTGGCTGCCCTGCTCGCCAAAAACCAAGCAAAGGCAAACGACAAAAAGAAATGAAATTTTTCCTGATTTACCTGTCCTTCGCTCTGTTATGTTCTTTCTTCATTCAAAAGACCGGCGAAGCAAAAAAGGAGAATTCACCCAACATAGTGTTCATTCTCGCCGATGATCTCGGTTACGGCGATCTCGGTTGCTATGGGCAAAAAAAGATCAAGACGCCACGCCTCGACCAGATGGCAAAGGAAGGCATCCGCTTCACAAGCCACTACTCGGGATTCACAGTCTGCTCGCCTTCCCGCTGCGCCCTCATGACGGGCAAGCACATGGGGCACGCCTCGGTCACGGGGAATGGAGGCAGATTGAAAAAGGAAGACGTCACGGTCGCCATGCTCTTGAAGGACGCGGGATACAAGACCTGCATGATTGGCAAGTGGGGGCTCGTGGGACGACCGGGGCACCCCGGCAGTCCGAACAACAAGGGATTCGATCATTTCTTCGGCTTCGACAACCAAGGCTTCGCCCACTTCTATTATCCGGAATACCTCTGGAGAAACGACCAGAAGGTACTCTATCCCGACAACCACAACCTGCGGGTCAACGGGGAATACGTCAAAGGCAAGGGAACCTACAGTCACGACGAGTTCGCCAAGGAGGCCCTCCAGTTCATTCGAGAAAACAAAGATAATCCTTTCTTTCTCTATCTTCCGTTCGCCATACCCCATGCCGAACTGACCGTACCGGAGGACTCGATGGCACAATATCTCAAGCTGAATTGGCCGGAGACTCCCAAAATAGAGGGCAAAGGAAACACCGGTGGCGGAGCCTACGGAAGTCAGTACAAAAAAGGATATTGCGGCCAAAGCCACCCCCATGCCGCCTATGCCGGGATGATTACCCGCATGGACGGCAACGTCGGGAGAATCCTTGATCTCCTCGACGAATTGAAGCTAAGCGACAATACCTTGGTCATCTTCAGCAGCGACAACGGCCCTTCGCCCGAAGGTGGCCAAACCCTGCAGTTCTTCAATAGCTCGGGACCACTCAGCGGGCATAAGCGCAGCATGAAAGAAGGCGGCATACGCGTACCCACCATCGCCCGTTGGCCGGGCAAGATAAAACCGGGGCGAACCAGTGGCCACCCCAGCGCCTTCTGGGACTTCCTGCCAACCGCCTGCGATTTGGCAGGCATCGAATCCCCGAAAGACATCGATGGCATCAGTTACCTTCCGGAACTCTTGGGTAAGACCAAAGAACAGAAAGAGCACGAATATTTCTACTGGATCTGGGCCATTCGGGTAGGCAAATGGAAACTTCATCCGGCTGGCAAGGACCGCTACAGGCTATACGACTTGGAAAATGACATCGGGGAAAAGAAAGACTTGGCCAAGGAATTCCCCGATGTCGTCAAGCGCTGTAGCAAATACTTCCAGATCGCCAAGCAAAAGAAATGACCGGAAAGGTGAAGACAGCTCTCCCCGCATTTCTCTTAGTTGTTGGAACCTGCCCACCTCTGCCCGCCGACACAAAGGCGGAAAACATACTCCTTCATCAGCGCGCCAATGGCGGGTGGCCTAAGAATTACGATCGGGACAAGGAACTAAACCAGAACGCTCAAAAAGTTCTTCGGGCCCTAAAGAAAAGAAATGACTCGACCTTCGACAACGGTGCCACGCACACCGAGATCCGTTATCTCGCCAAGGCGTTCAACCAATCGGGAGACCCACGCTACCGAGAAGCTGTCCTCAAGGGCATAGAGTTAATCCTTAACGCCCAATACGCCAATGGTGGCTGGCCCCAAAGGTTCCCGAATCCTTCCGGTTACTCCGCCCACATAACCTTCAATGACGGAGCCATGATCGGCGTGTTGGCGGTCTTGCGGGAAGTTTCGATGGACAAGAATACTTATCCGTTCGTCAACGATACGCTCCGTAAACGCTGCGCCAAGGCCGTTGAACGAGGAATTCCATGCATCCTGAAATGCCAAATCGTGGTGGATGGAAAGAAGACCGCCTGGTGCGCTCAACACGATGAAAATACCTTGGTTCCACGAAAGGCCCGCAGTTACGAGTTGCCTTCAATCAGCGGAGCCGAATCAGTCGGCGTGGTTCGCTTCCTGATGGAAATCGAGGAACCGTCTCCAGAAATCATTGCCGCCGTGCAAGGCGCTGTCCGCTGGTTCGACGAAGCAAAATTGACTGGCATTCGCGAAGTGCGCAAGGAAGCAAAGGATACGCCCAAGGGATGGGACAAAGTTGTTGTCAAAGATGCCTCCGCCCCACCTCTATGGGCTCGATTCTACAAGATCGGAACAAACCAACCCATCTTCTGTAGTCGTGATGGAATCCCAAGGAAAACCATTGCCGAAATCTCCTACGAACGCCGCAACGGTTACAGTTGGCTTGGTTACTACCCGAAAGATCTTTTGGCGAAAGAGTACCCAGCTTGGCAAAAGAAATGGGCTCCCACGAACAATGTCTTGCTAAAGGGCAGTCACTGATCGGCCAATTCGCATGGACCTGACCAAAGATCCCATTCCGGGGCTGGTTCGCAAGATAGCCGTTCCAGCTAGCATTGGTTTCTTCTTCAACACCATGTACAACGTGGTGGACACCTTCTTCGCCGGATTTATTTCCACCGATGCATTGGCAGCGCTTTCCATTTCCTTTCCTGTGTTCTTCATCATCATTGCCATGGGAAGCGGCATATCCCAAGGCGGCACTGCCCTCATAGCCAATGCCCTCGGCGAGAAGGATCAGGCTAAGGCTCATCACACCTGTGTGCAGTGCCTTTCCTTCGGCGTGCTATTTGCCATCGTCCTAACTGTAGGAGGTTTGCTCTCCGCCCCCTATCTGTTTCAAATTTTGGGAGCATCCGGGGAATACCTCGAAGTCGCCTTGGATTACATCAACCTGATCCTTTGTGGCACGGTGTTAACGGTCGTTCAATCGATTGCCAACGCCTGCCTCAATGCTCAAGGGGACACCAAGACCTATCGCAACGTATTGATCGTGAGCTTTTTTCTCAATTGCGCCTTGGATCCTTGGTTCATGTACGGTGGTTTAGGCGTCCCCGCCATGGGAATCAAGGGTATCGCCCTCGCTACCATAGTAATTCAATTACTCGGCATGGTCTACCTTCTCCATCGACTCTCCCGCACCAAGCTATGGGAAGGGCCCATTTTTTCCATGCTGGCCCCGTCACCCATTTATCGTGAAATCGCCAAGCAAGGATTCCCGGCAAGTTTCAACATGGTCAGCGTGGCAGTTGGCATCTTCATAATCACCTTGTTCATAAGCAAGTTCAGCACCGAAAGCGTGGCTGCATACGGTATCGCAACCAGGATCGAGCAGATCCTCCTTTTACCCACCATCGGGCTCAACATCGCCGTTCTCTCCATGACGGGACAAAACAACGGGGCAAAGAAACCCGAACGGATACGTGAAACCTTGGAAACCACCATGAAGTACGGTTTGGTGATGATGGCGGCGGGTGGATTGCTGCTCTATTTCCTGGCCGAAACCATGATGCAAGTTTTCTCAGAGTATCCGATTGTCATTCGACATGGGATCGATTACCTTGAGATCGCATCCATCACACTCTGCTCCTACGTCATCCTGTTCCAAACGGTAAACCTGTTGCAAGGTCTCAAGAAACCTCTCTACGCAATGATAATCGGTATCTACCGACAAGTCCTTGCTCCCTGCATCGTCTTTTATCTTCTGGCATTCAAGTTGGACATGCGGGAATCCGGTGTCTGGTGGGGCATATTCCTCGTCACTTGGAGCGCTGCCATCATATCCTATTTCTACGGCAAGAATATGCTTCGACGCCAACTCTCCTCGCCCACAGAGTTCACTGAATCCTAACGGCCGAATCTGAAACAAATAACCGCTAAAAACAAGCTCAGGCTTGCCCGAACGGACCATTGGACTAAGACTGCAGGCAACATGAAACCTTACCCTACCCTTTACTTGCTGTCAGCAATCCTGCTCGCCACCGGACTTCTTCAGGTAGAGGCCAAGGAGAACCTCTCGCTCAAGCAAACAGAGCAGTCGATTACCGTAACGCGTGGCGAGACCCCGATTCTGACCTACCACGTCGCAGAGGTGCCGCCCCCGAACGGCGTCGACAAAATCTACAACCGCAGTGGATTCATTTACCCAATGCACGCTCCTTCCGGCGGCATCGTGACGGGAATACATCCAGCCGACCATTACCATCACATCGGTCTATGGCACGCCTGGGTAAACACCAAGTACGGCGACAAGAAAGGACCCGATTTCTGGAATCTCGGTCGCAAGACCGGACGTATTCGCCACGCCAAGGTCAAGGAAACCAGAAAGGCGGGCTTCACGGTGATTCAAGAACATCTCGGTTATCTCGAAGGTATTAAGGCCGAACCCACCGTCATCCTGAAGGAAACACTGTCAGTCGATGCAGCCTTCGTGGAGGGTGCCAACGTCATCGATTACGCCATGACACAGAAAAACGTAACCAAGAAAGCATTGGTCTTTCCAGCTTACCGCTATGGCGGTGGCCTCGCCTACAGGGCACCCCATTCGTGGAACAAAAAGAACAGCGACTACTTGACATCCGAGGGATTGGACCGCACCAACAGTCACGCAACCCGCGCTAATTGGGTCGCCATGCATGGTCCCGCCGAGGAGGGAAAGGGCGAAGACGCAACAGTGGCGATTCTCTGCCACCCGAAAAACCACGACGCCCCCCAGCGGATTCGCACTTGGGACAATGGAAAGATATTCTTCAACTACGTACCAATTCAGGAAACCGGTTGGTCCATTCAACCGGGCAAAAGCATCACTCTGCGTTACCGCATAGTGATCTTCGACGGCAAGTCAGGGAACAAGGCAATCGAGACGCGTTGGAAAGCATACAATCAATAGGGATTCGGTTTAAATAACCCAAGATTGTTAACAATCTGAGTTGACCCAAGGATTGGGAAACCGAAAATGGAGCTATGTCTATCGGTCTTAAGAATTCACGCATAAAACGAAGTGAAATTTGCGACACCCTGCGAGCGGAAGTACTCTCAGGCCAATGGAAAAGCAACCAACCCGTGCGAGAGCATTCCCTGGCTGAACGCTTCGGGGTAAGCCGAGGACCCATTCGCGACGCCCTTCTCCAACTCACTCAGGAAGGTGCCTTGGTTTACAGGCAGAACAAAGGGGTGCGAGTAAGCTCTCCACCTGAAAAGGCTGAACGCGACTTGCTCTTTCGTTTGCGGCGCGACCTCGAAATCCATTGCCTCAAGAAGGCCTTCCCTGATTGGAATGAGGCAGACGACGCCCAGTTGTCCGCTTTGCTTGAGGCGCTCGCAACTGCTTGCCAGCAGCAAGACCTGTCAGAAGTTACGGCAAGCGACCTCGCCCTTCATCGTTACTGGGTTTCGAAAGCTTCCAGAGAAATGGAATCCATTTGGCTCAGCATAAGTGTACGCATGAGAATGGCCTACTCCCGCTTGAAAAGTTACATGGAAATCTATCATGAACACGAGCCTATCGTGAATGCGATTCATCGGCGCGACTTGAAAGCCGCCCAATCACTGATAAGGAAAAACGTCATTTGATGAGGGCCATCTTCATTGCGCTGGCTGTATTACCCATTCTGCTCAGCGGGCAGGACCGAGCCGATCAAAAGAAAGAAGGCGAACGCCTCTTCTCCTTGAAAGTGCGCAGCATCCTCGAAAGCAAATGCTTAGCCTGTCACGGCGGCGATGGGAAGAAAATCAAAGGCGAGTTCAACCTTTCCACCTTGGATGGCATGTTAGCAGGTGGAGAGACCGCGGATGACGTACTAATTCCCTTCCACCCCGAAAAGAGCCTCCTCATAACAGCCATCGAGTGGAAGGACGAGGACTATGAAATGCCGCCCAAGGAAAACGACCGGCTCACTGAAAGGCAAATCTCCCAAGTCAAGCGCTGGATAAAGCTCGGGGCCCCTTGGCCGAAAAAGGAACTACAAATGAAGTACGTTCTGGCTGAAAGACGCAAGGAACGCACTGAGGACGGAGTGATCATGAAGACAAGCGGGGGGCTATCCGAAGACTGGACTTACCGCCGCTACAAGGAGGAAGATGTCTGGGCCTTTCAAACAGTCAGGCAACCGAAGGTTCCCCAAGACGCTCACCCAGTTGACTTTTTCATCGACCGCAAATTGAAAGAAGCGGGGTTTCGAGAGGCTCCCATCGCCCATTTCCGGCCCTTGGTCAAGCGGGCCTACTACGACCTGACCGGTCTTCCGCCCACCCCTTTCCAAATCTATCAGTTTCGCCTCGCTTGGGACAAGGATCCGGAAAAGGCATGGACCGACCTCGTCGACAAACTACTGGACAGTCCACATTACGGCGAACGTTGGGGGCAACACTGGTTGGACGTTGCCCGCTACGCCGATACCGGAGGATACTCCAACGACTACGAGCGCTCCAACGCATGGCGTTACCGCGACTACGTCATACGCGCCTTCAACGAGGACAAGCCCTATGACGAATTCGTCATCGAACAACTGGCTGGCGACGAATTATGGGAGCAGCAACCGACGGGAAAGCGCGACCCTGAATTGCTGGTAGCTTCCTCCTTCCTGCGCATGGGTCCTTGGGATCCCGCCATGACCCTCGTACCGCAGGCTAGGCAAATTTTTTTGGACGACGTAGTGAATTCCGTCGGACAAACCTTCCTCAGCACGACCATGCGCTGCTTCAAGTGCCATGACCACAAGTTCGATCCTTTGCCGACGCGCGATTATTACCGCATGTACGCTGCTTTCGCAGGCACCCAATTGGCCGAACGTCCGGCCCCCTTCCTTAAAAGCGAAAACCTCGCGGGCCTCCAGCAAGGCCGAGCCGCCACCAAGCGCCTGCTGGACTTCGCAACCGAAAAACACAACACGCTTTACAACAAGCAGGAGACCGCCGCCCGCAAATGGTTCGATGCCCGAGACAAGAAGTATCTAGACGAAAACGCCCGCAGGAGCTTGCCCGATGAGGATAAACCGCCCCGTCTGGTGGGTCTTTCGCCCGTTGAACAGGGACGCAAAAAAGTACGGAGGCAAGACGAATGGATCTGGAAGCGTCGCTTGGAACGCTACCAACCGATGGTGCAGGGCGTTTATAACGGGCTAACACCGAAATCTCTCAACGCCCGCTCCATGCGGATGCCAAAGAAATTGCCAGCAAGCCAGAAACTGCCCGTCACCCGCATCCTCCTCGGGGGAGCCTTGGAAGCACCCGACGAAAAAGTGACTCCCGGCGTGCTCAGCGCCCTCGCAATTGCCACTTCCAAAAACGACCAGGACCCATACGCTTTGTCGGAGCGAGCGAGTGGCCGACGCCTGGGCTTGGCCAGATGGATCGCCCACCCAGCGAACCCCCTCACCTCGCGCTCGATAGTAAACCGCGTCTGGCAACACCACTTCGGAAAACCCTTGGCCGGAAACCCCAACAATTTCGGGGTCAAGGGGGCCAAGCCAACACACCCCGAATTACTCGACTGGCTCGCCGCCGACTTCGTGGAAAACGGATGGAAGTTCAAGCGATTGCATCGACTCATCATGACATCGCAGGTCTACCGGCAATCCGACAGCCATCCACAAGCAGATAAATTGGCCTTGCGTGATCCCAATAACGATTTGTTCGCCTACCGTATCCCTCGCCGCCTTTCCGCGGAGGAATTGCGCGACAGCCTGTTAAAGGCAACTGGAGAATTAAACGACGCCATAGGCGGCCTGCCCGTAAGGCCGGAAATCAATATGGAAGTCGCCCTCCAGCCGCGCATGATTCAATTCTCCATCGCCCCAGCCTATCAGCCGTCACCCACACCCAGCGAACGCAACCGCCGCACCATCTACGCCTACCGGGTTCGCGGACAAGCCGACCCGTTCCTAGAGATATTTAACCAGCCCAATCCCAATGATTCCTGTGACGAACGAGTTTCCGAGGCAGTCGCTCCACAAGCCTTCACCTTGCTCAACAGCTCTACCATGAGCGACCGGGCAATCGCACTCGCACTCCGCTCCCAAAAGGAGTTCGACAACCTCCATATGCAGGTGAAACGAGTCGTGCAACTCGCCTTCGGCAGGGTTCCTGACAAGGTGGAATGGGAGCGCTTGAAGAAATACGTCGCCGAGATGCAGGCATACCATGCCAAAAACAAACCAGCACCCGTAAAGTATCCCACGACCATCACGCGTTCCCTTGTCGAAGAACTCACCGGACAACCCTTCGAGTACGAGGAAATTTTACCCGTCTTCGAAAATTATAAGGCGGACAAGAAACCTGCCGACGTCAGTGCCGACACCCGGGCGCTGGCCGACTTGTGTTTGCTTTTATTCAATTCCAATGAATTCATGTACCTCTACTGATGAACTTTCCCTCCTTGAATCGCCGTGATTTTCTCTACGGCCTCGGATCCACCTTGGGGGCCGTGGCCATGACTGATCTGCTGGCCAGCGAAAAGCCCGGCCCATTGGCTCCCCAAAAGCCCATGCACGAAGCCAAGACGAAGGCAGTCATCATGCTGTTCATGGAAGGTGGCCCCAGCCAAATGGACACCTTCGACCCGAAACCCGAGCTCAATGCCATGCACAAGACGGAGAGCAAGCGAAAGGGCACCTTGGAGCAAGGCTACAAATTTTTCGTGGGCAGTCCGTTCAAGACCCGCAAGGTAGGCCAATCCGGACTGGACATGAGCGAACACTGGCAGTATCTGCCCGAGGTGGCCGACGAATTGTGCAACTATCGGGGATGCATCGCCGAATCACTCAACCACCCCGAGGCCCTTTTCCACATGAATACCGGCAGTCGATTGGGAGCCGATCCTGCCCTCGGAGCATGGGCCAACTACGGCCTCGGGTCGGTCAACCAAAACCTGCCCGGCTACGTCGTGATGACCGAGATGGCCCTTCCGCAAGGCGGATCTCGCAACTGGAGCAATGGCTTCCTTCCCGGTCATTTCCAGGGCACACGACTCCGTCCCACCGGGTCCCCTATTCTAGATCTGCAATCTCCCGCCCACAAATCCCGCAAGCACCAACGACAAGCTCTCAATGAACTGGCCTTTCTCAACCAACGCCACATGGCCAAGCATCCCGGGCACTCCGAACTGGCCACTCGTATGGAAAGCTATGAGCTAGCCTACCGCATGCAAGCCGAAGTGCCCGGCGTAATCGACATCGAGGGCGAACCCGCGAAGGTCCGCGAGGCCTACGGTATGAACCAGAAGGAAACCGCTGAATTTGGGCGGCAATGCCTGATGGCCCGCCGGTTGGTGGAAAAAGGCGTCCGCTTTGTACAAATCTTTTCCGGCGGCTGGGACAGCCATGACTACCTGGAGCGCGGTCATTCCTCCCGCATCAAGAGCGTGGACAAGCCGATGACCGCCCTCATCAAGGATCTCAAGGAACGCGGTATGCTCGACGAAACCTTGGTCATCTGGACAGGCGAATTCGGTCGCACCCCGGATAACAATCGCAGAGGCGGGGTGTACGCCTTGGGGCGCGGTCACAACGCCGATGCAATGACCATGCTGCTGGCAGGTGGCGGGGTCAAAAAGGGTGCCATCGTGGGAGCCACCGACGAGATCGGCGCAAAGGCAGCCGAGGTGGCTCATCCCATACGCGATCTGCACGTCACCCTCCTCCACCTGCTCGGGCTAGACGACAACAAGCTAACTTACTTCCACGCCGGCCGCTACAAGCAACTCAGCCAGTTTGGCGGACAGGTCATCAAGGAACTCATCGCCTAAACCCACGCCCCTTCCTCATGAAAAAAGTCTTGGCCCTCCTCGGGCTTGCATCTCTTTACCTGTACAGTTTCCCCGCCCACGCCGAGGAAAAGAAACCGCACGTCGCTCTGGTCGTAGGCACCCTGCATTACTCCCCCGAGCTCAGCATGCCTCTCTTCGCCAAGGAACTGGAACGTCTCGGGCTCAAGACTACTGTAGTCATGGGTCAGGGAAACCCGGAACAAAAAACGCAAAACGTACTGCCCGGGATCGAAGTCCTCGAGGAAGCCGACCTTGCGATCTTCTTCATGCGCTTCCTCAAGCTGCCGGACAAGGAATGGGCCCCTGTCGAAACCTACCTCAAGTCGGGCAAACCGGTCATTGGCCTGCGCACCGCCAACCATTCATTCAAGTACCCCAAGGACCATCCGCGGTTTTCCTGGAACGATGACTTCGGCCGCCGAGCCCTCGGAACCCCCTACGTCGTGCACCAAGCGGGCGTCACCCGGATCAAGACCGTGCCGAAATACAAGAATCACCCCATCATGACAAATGTGGAAAAGACGGAATGGGTTTCACCGGGCACCCTCTACCTGACTCGCCTCGAGCCCGGTTGCATTTCCCTGGTTACGGGTACGGGTACTGGGAAGGGCCGCTTGGTCGAAAAGAATTACGGCGTAATCCAAGTGAATCAGCATGAAGCGGACGTCGTAGCCTGGGCTTGGGAAAACGAGTGGGGCGGCAAAGTGTTCGGCACCTCGTTCGGACATCCAGGGGAATTTGCAGAGGAATCCTTCAACCGTATGCTAGTCAACAGCGTGTTCTGGGCCCTAGACAAACCTTTGCCCAAAGCGGAGGAAAAGATCTCCACTTGGAAAATCGAGCGGGCCGACAAAAAGAAGAGAAAGAAATGACTCAGGCCGCATTCCTCTTCTCGGCCCTCCTGCTTCTCACTCCAAGTTGGGCGGCAGAAAAGAAACCCAACATGGTGGTTGTCTTGGTCGATGACCATGCCTTCGAGGCTATTTCGGCCTATGGCACCTATCTCAAGGAGTTTGCCAAAACACCCACCATTGATCGACTTGGCAGCGAGGGTATGCGCTTCGACCACTTCACCTGCGCCAACTCCATCTGCTCTCCCAGCAGAGCCTCCATCTTGACCGGCCAATACAGCCACAAGAACGGTGTGCGCGGGCTGAACGGCAAAATCAACGAGGATTCACCACAATATCCCGTAGAGCTACAAAAAACCGGTTACCAAACCTGGTTGGTCGGCAAGTGGCACCTCAACAGCAAACCCAAGGGCTATGACAAGCACATGGTGGTGAAAGGACAAGGGAAATACTTCGATCCGACCTTCACTGGCAGCGAGGGCACATGGAAAAGAACGGGATATTCCACAGACGTCTATACCGACATCGCAATGGATTGGCTGAAAAACAGGGACCGAGAGAAGCCTTTTCTTCTCAGCCTACAGTTCAAGGCCCCCCACCACGAATACGGTCATGCCGCCCGCTACGACAAACTACTCGCCGGAGTTGCAATTCCCGAACCACCCACTCTGTACGAGGACGTGCGCAACAGTGATTCAAACCTGAAGAAGGAGTTCCTCAAGAGAACCAAATTCCACATGCTTCATTCAGGGGGAAATCCCAATCAGGCCAAGGAAGGCAACGCCTATTACTTCCGCCACTTGAAGGACCAGGAGCCCAACGCCATGTGGAAACACGATCCGAAGAGCGACAAGGACAGGATACGGGTGGCCTACCAACACATGATCCACAAGTACGTCCGCTGCATCACCGGGAACGACGACAACCTCAAGCGGGTCCTCGATTACTTGGATCAGGAAAAGCTTAGCGAGGATACGATTGTGATCTACACCGCCGATCAAGGATACTGGCTTGGACAACACGGCTTCTATGACAAGCGACTCATCCTCGAGACATCCATGAGGATGCCCTTCCTAATGCGCTATCCGCGTATGATCAAACCGGGCTCGGTGAACAAGGATCTCTGCATCAATGTCGACCTTGCCCCCACCCTCTTGGAACTGGCCGGACTCAAGCCTCCAGCTGCCATGCAAGGTCGCAGCATGGTACCTCTACTCAAAGGGAAGGCTCCGAGGGACTGGCGAAAAGCACAGTTCTATACCTACTGGGGGGCACCTAATCACTATGGCATACGCACCGAGCGCTACACCTACTTGAAACTCGCCGGCCATTCGGCTGAACTCTTCGACCGCCAAACCGATCCAAACGAAATCCATAACGTCGCGGGAAACACTGAAAACAAATCGGTTGTCAAGCAGCTCGAAAAGGAGCTGCAGAAACAAATCCGGCAAGTGGATATCAGTCAGGACGAACTACCAAAGTCCTCGAAAGATCAGGAAAAGAAAAAGAGGCCGCGAAAGTAAGTTGGAATACCCTTCCGGAATGAAGATTGTCAGGCAAACTCTAGGGCATGGTTTTCTGGTAATCGCCTCATTGGTTCATGCCCAAAACTTTCCCGAACCACCTGATACCCAAGAAACCGATCTCAAGTTACCCTCACCGGAGGAGAGCGCAGCTGGATTTACCCTCCCCGAAGGATTCAAGGTAAATGTCTTCGCGGCCGAGCCAGACGTTCGCCAACCCATTGCAATGACCTTCGATGATCGAGGTCGCCTCTGGATCGCCGAATGTTATACCTACGCCAATCGCCAATTGATCTATGACACCAAGCTTCGCGACCGCATCCTCATTTTCGAGGACACTGACGGCGACGGCAAGTTCGACAAACGCAAGGTATTCCACGACGGGTTGCAACGACTCACCAGTATCGCCCTGGGATTTGGTGGAGTATGGGCAACTTGCGCACCAAATTTCGTCTTCATACCCGACAAAAACAAAGATGACAAACCCGATGGTGAACCAGAGATTCTTCTCGATGGATGGCATTCGGGCAAGGTGCGGCACAACATAGTGAACGGACTCAAATGGGGTCCCGACGGTTGGCTTTACGGGCGACACGGCATACTCCAAACGTCAAAGGTGGGAAAACCGGGAACTCCGGAAGAAGACCGCGTGAAGTTACAATGCTGCATGTGGCGCTATCATCCCACCCGACGTGATTTCGAGCTAGTTACGGAAGGAACCACAAACTCATGGGGCCATGATTGGGACAGACACGGCCAACTCTTCTTCATAAACACAGTGATCGGTCATCTCTGGCATGCCGTGCCAGGTTCCTACTACAAACGGATGTATGGACAACATGCCCAACCTCACCTGTACGAACTGATCGATCAAACCGCCGATCATCATCATTGGGACATAGGGAAGGAAAAATGGGCTGACTTGAAAAAAAAAGGATTGAGCCCATCCACGGACGAGGCGGGCGGAGGACACGCGCACTCAGGCATGATGATCTATCAAGGTGACAACTGGCCGAAAAAATATAGAGGCAAATTATTCACTGCGAATTTCCATGGGCGGCGACTAAACAGCGAGCGTCTCGAGCGACAGGGAGCCGGATACGTCGGCAAACACGAACCAGACTTTCTCAAGGTAAAGGATCTTTGGTTTCGCGGGGTGGAACTTGATTACGGCTTCGATGGTTCCGTCTACTTGCTTGACTGGTCGGACGTCGGGGAATGCCATGAAAACGATGGCCTCCATCGCTCCTCTGGTAGGATTTATCGGATAGCCCATGGTGAGACCAAGGCCAAGCGCTTCGATTTGTCCAAACTCCAGTCCATCGAGCTGGCTACCCTCCAAGAGCATCCCAACGAACGATTTGCACGCCACGCACGCCGCATACTTCAGGAAAGAGGCCTGAAAGGACAAGACATCTCTCCGGCCATAAAGAAACTCGAGAACCTCTTGGCCAACAGTCAGGATCTTCAGGTTAAGCTACGGGCCTTGTGGTGCCTGTACGGCATTGGTTCGATGAATTCAGAGAGGCTAGTCAGTTTATTGAGCCACAAGGAGGAGCACATCCGGATATGGGCCATTCAACTGTTACTGGACAAAAATGCCGCGAAACCAGAAATAATCGATCTATTCACGAAGATGGCAAAAGACGAAATCTCTGGATTGGTCAGGGTTTACTTGGCATCGGCACTCGGAAAAATAGCTCTGGAAAAAAGATGGCCCCTCGCCGAGGCGCTTTCTCAAAGCGACGACTTGGCGGAAGATAAAACCTTTCCGCTTTTACTCTGGTACGGCGTGGAACCTTCCGTAAGCAAAAACCCGAAACAAGCGATCGAATTGATGACAAATTGCAAGATACCGAAACTGAGGCAGTTCATCGCACGTCGTTTGTCGGCAGAAAAATAATAGGGCAACGACATTTTCACCATACCGTGGTGACGGGATATTTTCTTATGTTTTCATCTGAGGTAAGGATACTCAGGTCATTGTCCAAAGCCGTGGCAACCAAGAGACGATCAATCGCGTCGTCATGGTGGTAGGGTAGTTCAGAAAGGCGATAAGCTGCTTCACGACGTAAAGAAATCATGTGGATATGCCACTGTTTGCGCTGCTTCTCCACCCAGCGACGTGGTGACTGAGGCATCTTCAGGGAACCGTCGCCGTACTTGAGGCACAATTCAATAACGGATGCGTCACTGAGGAATAGCTCGGTGGTGTCATCGGACAATAACTCCGTGGTCGTTCGGGTAAATCGAATAGGTTCAGAGGTCAGCCAAACGAAAGGGAAGGTATCAAGTAACAGGCGCATCAAAAATATACGGTTGTATCTCCCACCCTACCCGTGACTTCTCGCTTTTCGACTATTTCAAAGGGCTGTGAGGTTATTTCACCTACCTTTGGCCGCTTGCTTTTTCTCTTCGACGAATAAGGAACAAGTCGCGCAACAGGCTTCTTTCCCTTTGCAATCACTACCTTCGCGCCGCGAGCGGCTTCATCTAGCAAACGGGACAAGTGTGTCTTGGCCTGATGGGTCGTATATCTCATAATGACTTAGTTTGTTATTTAATTAGCTTAGTTCTATTAATCAAGCTTCAAAGTACAGGGTCATTGCTCACGAAATCTGTTTATCCCGTTGGAAAATATTTTGTTTAGAAATCATTCCAAGGCTTGCCATCGAGCTATCGAGCGCGAGAAACTAATTAAAACCACCCATCCCAATCGACTCACCCCCTGCCAATGAAAACGGAAAACAGTAACCGTAGAGATTTTCTGACCAAGGCAACTATTGCCGGTGCCTCGTTGGCTACTCTTCCTTTAATTTCCGCTAAAACGGCTCCCACTCCACGTAAATCAGCCGAAAATTACGTTAAGCTTCTCCATAAGTCCTTAACCGACACCCAAAGAAAAGTCATTTGCTTCCCTTGGGCTCACAAGGACAGCAAAAATGGGCTATTGCGTACACACGTATCCAATAACTGGCGCATAACCAACCAACCACTAACGAGTAAATTTTACACCAAGGAACAGCAGGTTCTCATCCGCAAGGTATGGGAAGGCTTAGTCAATCCCGACTGGATCGAACGTTTTGACAAGCAATTCAAGGATGACATGGGAGGCTTCGGGAAAAAGCAGGGGATCGCCATCTTCGGAAACCCGAACAAGGAAGGTGAAAAATACGAGTTCGTACTAACCGGCCGTCATGGCACGGTTCGTTGTGACGGTGATTCCGAGGATCACGTAGCTTTTGGTGGTCCCATCGTTTACGGTCATGCAGCCAGCGGATATTACGAGAAACCCGCCCATCCCAACAATGTCTTTTGGCACCAGGCAGTGGCTGCGAACAATCTCTTTAAAATGTTGGATGGCGAACAACGCCGCCAAGCCCTCCGCACAGAGGCTCCAGCCGAAAACAAGATCGCCTTTCGTGGCAAAGGAGCCTCATTCGAGGGAATCGCCATCGATTCGCTCTCCAAGGATCAAAAGGAACACGCCCAGGGGGTGTTGCGTGCCCTAATTGAGCCTTACCGACAAAAAGACCGGGACGAAGCTCTGACGGCGCTCAAGAAACAGGGAGGGCTGGATGCCTGTCATTTGACCTTCTACAAGAAAGATGACCTCGGAGACGACGGCATCTGGGATAACTGGCGCCTAGAGGGACCATCTTTCATATGGCACTATCGGGGTGCCCCTCACGTACATGTCTGGATCAACGTTGCCGATTCAGCGAATGTAGAACTCAATTCGCAAAACCGTTCGGGGCCCCTGCGCAAAGGATAAACTAACGCTTTCCATTCAATACTAAGATACAAATGAAAAAAGTACTGGCCAAACCCTCCCGCCGCGACTTCCTCGCGAAGTCAGCCACTGGCGCAACCGCCTTCACCATCGTGCCACGTCACGTTCTCGGAGCCCCCGAGGTGCCCCCGTCCGAAAAACTCGGGGGTGCGCTCATCGGTTGCGGTGGGCGCGGACCCGGAACCTATGGACAAATGTGCAAAGGCCTCGACGTCGAGCTCGTCGGAGCCTGCGACGTCGATATCCGCAAAGCCCAGAATTTTGCCAACCGCAACAAGGGCAAAGCCAAGGCTTACCAAGACTTTCGTAAATTGCTGGAAAGGGATGATCTCGACGTAGTTGCCATCGCCACTCCGCCGCATTGGCACGCCAGCATATCGATCGCCGCTGCTGAGGCAGGCAAGGACGTTCTCTGCGAAAAACCAATGACCCGCTTCATCGCCGAAGGACGCGCGGTGGTGAATACTTTCAAGCGCTATGACCGTGTTTTTCAAATCGGTACCTTCGGTCGATTTGGCCGGAGCAAGGATCGGGGCTCAATTGAAAAACACAAGATCATGGCCAGCGGTCTCCTCAAGAATTGCCAAGCTGTTCGCATGAAGAAAGGCGGACTCAAGGTAAGGCAGTGGAGTGGCCGTCCAGGCATTCCCCCACAGACCATTCCCGACGAGCTGGACTGGGATCTCTATTGCGGTCCATCTCCATGGAAGCCATACGAAAGCCGACGCACGGGAGGTACCCACCGCGGATACTGGGACTACGAAGGAGGCGGTATGTGCGACATGGGCCAGCATCACTTTGATCCCGAGCAATGGACCTATGCCAAGGATTACACCAGCGCCGTGGAAATCACACCGTTCGCTCCACCTTCTCATCCAGAAGTCACGGGCATGTGGGCTTGGGTAGAATTGAAATACGCCGATGGTTTTCGGTTTGTCATGGAAAGTGGTGAATGGGGACCCAAATACGATCGCGCCCCAATCCGCGACGTCAGCATGAACGATCTATCGCCCGAGGATCAGGAAAAGGTCAAGGCCATGCCGGACCCCGAGCCTTTGCTCTCCTTCGGGGAGGCCGTGAAGCAACGTAAAAAGGCGGGAGGTCATGCCGAGGCAGCCCATCGAGCCGCCTGCATCCTGCATCTTGCCAACTTGGCCATCAGGCTTGGTCGCAAGCTGAACTACGACCCAGACAAGGAGGTCTTCGTCAACGATGACGAAGCGAACCGATTCCTTCATCCCCCGATGAGCGCCCCATGGCGCCTGTAACCCTTAGTGGAAAAATAGGAGACTTTATCAAATGAGCGCCAAAGATATCATCCAAGCATTCCCTACTCCAGCTAGCGGAGGCATACTTAACGTCATCGACAAAGAGGCCTGCGAAAAGGCCGTCGCCAAAATTTTAGACGGCGGCCAGAAAACCATCAGGGAGCTCGTCGACCTCATAATCGAGCCCGGCACCGGCAATGACGTGCAGGCACGTCACGCCCTCCATGCTACCGCCATTCGGGTAGGTGGCCCAGACAAGGAAAAGCAACGCAAAGCCTTTGCCCAAGGCCTCGCCGGCACACTCGGTGACGACAGGCCCAAGGCAGTCAAGGGTTTCATTCTTCGCCAACTGCAAATCTGCGCCGGCAAGGAACAAGCCTCCGCCATGGCGCCTTTCCTTACGGACGAAGAAGAACACCTCTACGAGTACGCCGCCCAAGCCCTCGAGGCTATCGGGCCTGTCACCACGGAACATTTCCGCAAAGCTTACCCAAAAGCCAAGGGAGCCCCTCGTTTGACCATTCTGCAAGGGCTCGGTTTTCTACGCGACAACGAGTCCGCCAAGGCATTTCGATCTGCAGCCAAGGAAAAAGACTTGGAGATTCGTCTGGCTGGCCTTTGGAGTCTCACCCGCATAACCTCAGCGGAGGATGCCAAATTATTGCTGGACACAGCCGCAAAAGAAGAAGGCTGGGGACGCATCAAAGCAATCGGGTACTGCCTTCAGTTAGCCGAGGCACTGGCCGCTGCAGGCAAGAAAAAGGAAGCCACCGCGCTTTACCAAAACCTGAAGAAAAACCGTACTTCCAAGAATGAAGATCATGTTCGGTTGGCCTGTGACAAAGGCTTGGCGAACTTGAAATAATCACACCAAAGCACACGCTATGAAGACATTGACTTACACTCTAACGATCACCTTAGCGACCATCCTTCTCTCGGGCTCGCCAATCTTTGCCAAGAAAGACAAGGGATTTGTCAGTCTCTTCAATGGCAAAGACCTGTCCGGTTGGAAGACACCCGATGGCGACCATGCATGGAAGGTAGTCGACGGGGTTATCGACTACGAAGCCAAGGGCGGCAACCTTACCTCCCAGAAAAGCTACGAGGATTACGTCTTGCGCATCGACTGGCGCTTTAAGCGGACCGCAGGACCAAAGTACAACGCCAAACTCTTTGATGCAGAGGGCAACGTCATAGGCAACAAACCGGTGAAGAATGCGGACTCTGGCATCTTCGTCCGGGGCTCAGGAAAGTCTCAAGTCAACCTTTGGTGCTGGCCCTGCGGGTCAGGTCAACTGTGGGCCTTCCACGGGAGCAAGGATCCTGCCATCCGCAAGGGGGCGTTGCCCAAGGTAAACGCCGACAAACCAGTCGGAGAATGGAATGAAATGGAAATCACCATGAAGGGAGAAACCGTCACGGTGATACTAAACGGCAAGACCGTGCTAGACGAATCCAAGATGCCCGGAGTAGGGACGAAGGGCCCCATCATGTTGCAGCATCACGGCGGCTACAACCCGAAGAACAAGAGTTGGAGCTCCGCCTCCGCACTCATCCAGTTCCGCAATATTGAAATCAAGGAACTGTAAGCTCCGAACCTAACTATTTAACAAAACCAACAGCAACCCACTCCCATGAAAAAAGCACTGACACTTCTCACTTTGATCGCCTCGGCGTGTCCGCTTATTGCTGAACACGCCTACAAAGCAGTTGCTGACTGGGTCAAGTTGCCCGAAGGACGCGTGCAACTCGGCAATATGCACGGAGACGTCGCTGTCAGCTCAGCCGGCGAGGTCTACGTCAGCGTACAGGACTCCAAGGCAGCCGTCCAAGTCTACGGTTCGGATGGCAAGTGGATCCGTAACGTGAAAGGAGCTCCGAGCGACTTTCATGGATTCGTCATACGCAAGCACAAGGACGGCGAGTTCATCTACGGGCCTCGGCTTGGCGGGCAGGAAATCCTCAAGCTCAGCTTGGAAGGAGAGGTAGTTCTCCGTATCCCAGCCTCCGCCATACCGGACAAGTACAAGAATCGTGGCCGGGTACGACTGACCGCCATGGACGTTGCACCTAATGGTGATCTATTCGTGGTCGACGGCTACTCCTCCGACTACGTGCACCACTTCGACAAGGCAGGCAAATACATCAAGTCTTTTGGCGGCAAGGGCGAACCCTTTAAGTTCCGCACCCTTCACAAAATCGCGGTAGATACCCGGTTCGACCCGCCTCGCATAATAGGAACCGATCGAGCCAACGGCAGAGTGGTCCATATGTCCACCGAAGGAAAGTTCATCGGTGAGGTAACCACCGGGTTATTGATGCCGGCCTGCGTGGCCATCCACGGTGACTTGGCCGCCGTCGGCGAAATAAAGGGCAGAGTCACCCTACTCGACAAAGAAGGCAAGGTGGCCAAGCAACTCGGCTACAATGACAAGCCAAAGGAAGTGGGCACCAACCGCACTCCGAAATCCGTTTGGAGAACAGGTATCGTAACCGCTCCCCATGGAGTGGCCTTTAACGCTGCGGGCGATCTCTTCGTGGCCGAGTACAGCACCACTGGTCGCATTCATCGCATGAACAAGGCGAAGAAAAAGCCTTCTCCTGAAAAGCTTGTCTTCAAACCCATACTCAATGGCAAGGACCTGACCGGATGGAAGGTACCGAACGGCAACGACAAGGCCGGTTGGTACAAGATGGTCGATGGTGTGCTGGAAATCAGAAGCGGCCCCAAGAGAAAAGGGTCCGTCCTGTGGACCGAAAAGAAGTTTCGCAACTTCGTCACGGAATTTGATTTTCGTTTCGGGGAAGGCACCGTCGACTCCGGTGTTCACGTGCGTACTCAAGACCAAATCCAAATCGGTATATCGGGCTCCCTCAAGCGAGACATGACCTGCTCTCCTTATATCCCAGGAAAGGGATATCCGGTGGAAGCCAAGAACATCAAGAAGTTACTCAAGGCGAAGGACTGGAACACCATGCGCATCCAAGCCATCGGCAATGAATACAAGGTGTGGTTGCAAGGCGAGGAAGTCATGACCTACAAGTCGAGCTCCGCCAAAGAGGAAGGTCCCATCGGCATTCAGTTGCACGGCAACCGCAACATGGGAATCGACTACCGCAAAATGAAACTAGCCGAACTCCCCTGAACAACGAGCTTACCTACACTATGACGTGAATTGGGGCTGACTCGATAGCACGAGACCACAAGATCGAGAAGCAATGGACTTCACTTCATGACCCTTTCGTCTCGTGGCTAAGCTTTCCCCCGTCGCCAAACTCCTGCGCGAACTCGTCACCTTGCCCAGTGTAAATCCGGCTTTCCTGCCGAACGACTCCAAACGCACGGGCGAGGAACGGGTCGCCAATCATTTAATTGACCTTGCCAGCAAACACGGACTGGAAGTGTCCCGGCAGTCCGTCCTGCCGGGAAGAAAGAATCTATTTGTACGCTTGAAACCGTTGGGCAAAGTGAAGCGTAGGATAATCCTGTCCCCTCACCTCGACGTCGTCCCAGCCGAGGACAAGCAATTCAAGCCAAGGCTGAAAAATGGATGCCTTCATGGTCGTGGGGCCTGTGACACAAAGGGTTCGGTGGCGGCCTTCTTTCATGCCTTGCTGGAATTGTCAAAGCAGGGCAAGCGGCCACAGCAAACAGAAATTCTATTCGTCGGATTGGTGGACGAGGAACACAGGCAATCGGGGTCACGTATCTTGGGTGAACGGGGTCCGAAGGCAGACCTCGCCATCGCCGGCGAACCAACTCAACTGCAAGTCGTAACCGCGCACAAAGGCAACCTCTGGCTTTGCCTCGAGACTCTTGGCAAGGCGGCCCACGGAGCCACTCCCCACTTGGGCAAGAGCGCCATCCATGCCATGACTCGCGTGACCAATATCCTGCTCACCGAATACGTCGATCAACTCAAGGAGAGAAAACACCCTTTGCTGGGTCATCCAAGCATCAACGTTGGAATCATTCGGGGGGGGAGCCAAACCAACGTCGTGCCGGAGCGTTGTAGTATCGAAGTCGACCGACGTACCATACCCGGTGAAACCGAGGCCTCCGTGCTCGCCGAGATCCAAATTCTCCTCAAGAAGCATCGGCTCCCATCCACCACCATTGTGGAAAGTCGGGGCGTTCCTTGCCCCTCGTTGGCAACGGACCCGAACCTTCCAGTGGTCCGACAATTTCTCAAAGCCGCCAAAAGGCGCAAGTCCCATGGCGTGGACTACTTCACCGATGCCTCACCGATCGCCATGGGCGGCACACCGGCAATCGTATTTGGTCCCGGCAACATTGCCCAGGCCCACTCAGCCGACGAATGGATCGATCTCAAGCAACTGGACCAGGCGACTGCAATTGTTCTCCGTTTCCTCGAGGAACAACCCTAAGCCGTCAATTTCCCACCCGATTTGACACACGAGAAAGTTGCGGTTACCTATTAATTGCAAGTGAGTATTCCATGTCTAGATACATTAGCCGTTCTCGCCAAGAGTTTCCTCGAGAAGGAATCTCAAATTCCAGGCGTAACTTTTGGAACCTTGATGCTTTTCCTCTTTTTGATGAACCGCATGAATCAGCAAAAATAAAAAATATATAACATGAAAATCATCGTTCTTCCTTTTTTCTGCCTGACATTTATATTCCTGACCTCCTGGGCAAGTGCGGAAAACAAGACCAAACGCCATTACGATGGTTTCGGCAAGTATGCCGGCAAATCAGTTCAAAGTGGAAACGGTACGATCCGGCACTATGACCGTTCCGGGAAATCCAGCGGTAGAGAAACGGTGAACAAACAAGGGTCCAGAAATTATGATTCCTCCGGCCGATACTCCGGTCGATCCACTCTGTCTGGTTCCAACCAACTCAATTACGATCGTAGCGGTAAATATACAGGGCGCTCAGTATCCAATGGTTCCACCACTCGGCACTACGATAGCTCAGGGCGCTATTCGGGAAGATCTGTTCGTTCTGGCAATACCACCCGACATTACGATCGTTCCGGACGTTACCGGGGCCAATCGAAATAATCGATCCAGAGAAGCCTGTCTCAAGCCAAGCTCCTAGATCGGCTTGCCGGACATCGCTTCGGTTCGTACTTAAGGGCCATGAAAACAGGTCTCTTTGGCAGGTAAAATATCCGACTTAAAAAAGACAAAACAATGCAAATGCCTTGCTTGTCCATGCTACTACTTGACAAGCGGGGGAACAAGTATTCGAATTGAGACCAAATCTCAATTATGAATACCACAGCCAAAAATACAATAACAGCGCTATGTTGTTTCCTGCCCTGGTTTGGGGGATGCCAAAACCGGGATGTAAACGGGGAAGCAGAAAACAAAACTGAAGGGATAATCTCTGAAGTAATCGAGACTTATGCGGAAATCGTCTATCTCGCATACTCGGACTCGCTGCATAAAGCCCGAGCCATGACTGAATCCGTGGAGGCATTTGTGAAGGAACCCTCGGAGGAAAAACTGCAGGCCGCTCGCCAAAGTTGGATCGATGCCAGATTGCCCTATCTGCAAACGGAAGTCTTTCGTTTCTATGGTGGTCCGATCGACGACGCAGACGGCCCGGAGGGGCTACTTAACGCGTGGCCGATGGACGAAGCCTACGTCGACTACGTAAAGGAGGCCCCCGAGGCGGGAATAATCAATAACCCCCAAAGGTATCCGGAAATCAATAGCCAAACCTTGGCCGAATGGAACGAAAAGGACGGCGAGGAGAACGTCAGCACGGGATACCACGCGATTGAATTCTTGCTCTGGGGGCAAGATTTTCGGGCAGATGGACCCGGGGATCGGCCACACACGGATTACTCCACGAAAACAAATGCAGAGCGGCGTAAGAAATACCTATTGGCCGCAAACGCACTACTACTGGAAAAACTGGAGGACTTGGTTGCTGAATGGGAACCCGGCAAAGACAATTACCGACGAACCTTCGAGGAGGCGGACCCATTGGAATCCTTGGAAAAAATCCTTACCGGAATGACTCTTCTGAGTGGATTCGAATTGGCGGGAGAACGCCTCTTGGTTGCCTATGAATCACAAGCCCAGGAAGATGAACACTCTTGTTTCAGCGACACCACCCACAATGACTGTATCTATGATTTGATTGGCATCCAAAACGTTTGGCAAGGTCGCTACGAAAAAGTGGAGGGCAAAGTTTTCACCGGCCTCGGCATACGAGAAGCGGCCATCCTCAAGGCACCTGAAAAAACCAAGGCCATCGATGAACTACTCGCTCGATCCATGGATCGAGCCAAGGCCATTCCAGCACCTTTCGACCAAGCTATTCTAGGAGATGATGAATCAACGGCCAGGAAAGGAATCCTGACCTTGGTGGAAAACCTAGAAGACATATCCGAGAACTTTGCCGGGGTTGGGTTTGCATTTGGCTTCAAGGTCCCCACGGAAGTGGACGAGTAGAATGTTATTTCGGGTGGGCAAGAGCGTTCTAACTTTGGCCGCACTTGTTCTCGTCGGAAAGCAACTAGCCGGCGACATAAGCTCTCCCAAGCTCCAAAGCGGCGGGTCTACAACCGTGTTTGAAAAAGGGCCCAATGCCTTTGGCATGCCATTGGCCAACATTACCAAGACGAACCGGAGAAACCATGTGGTGGGTAATTCCTTTTTCAATAAAAACTGGGTCATGGCCCCATCTTCAACTACCGCCAGAGATGGCTTGGGCCCTCTCTTCAACGCTCGATCCTGTTCCAGTTGCCATGTCCGTGACGGGAGGGGCTCACCTCCAACCGAAGGTCAATTGATGACGAGTCTGCTCTTTCGCTTGAGCATTCCCGGTCAAGACACGATGGGAGGTAACAAGCCAGACCCTGTTTTCGGCAACCAGCTTGCAGTCAGAGCCATCCCCGGTGCGGAACCGGAGGGGAATGTCTCGATCTCTTACAGTTCAATCAAAAGGCATTTCGCTGACGGCTCAGTTAACGAACTGCTGAAACCTTTCTACAAATTGCAACCGAATACCGGGTACGGACATCCGCATCCCGAACTAATGATCAGCCCAAGGATTGCTTCGCCAGTCATGGGACTCGGTCTGCTGGAGGCAGTAAGGGAACAAGATATCCTGAAAAGATCTGATCCCAATGACCGCGATGGGGACGGTATTTCAGGCAAGCCCAACTATGTCTGGAATCCGGAAAACCATAAACGGGAACTGGGCAGGTTCGGGTGGAAGGCCAACCAATCCACCCTTCGTCAGCAGGCTGCCTCCGCCTTTCATGAGGATATCGGAATAACCTCACCAGTTCACCAAGCCAAGCCATACACAAAGTCGCAGGAAACCAAATTGGGCAAGCTCCCCAACGGTGGAAACCCCGAAATAGAGGAACGCATGCTCGCAAAGGTCGTTGCCTACCTTCAGACCTTGGCGCCTCCCGCTCGGAGAAACCACAGGGATTCCCAAGTCATTAGAGGGGAAGTTCTCTTTCATCAATCGGGATGCGCCAAGTGTCACCTGACCGAAATGAAAACGGGACCGCAGGCTGAACTGGTAGAACTAAAAAATCAAACTATTCACCCATACACCGATCTGCTTCTTCATGACATGGGTGAGGACCTCGCGGACCACCGAGCTGATTTTGAGGCCGCAGGCAGAGAATGGAGAACACCTCCATTATGGGGAATAGGCTTGACCAAGGTGGTCAATGGTCACACCCGCTTCCTGCATGATGGAAGAGCAAGAAACTTGGAAGAAGCTATTCTCTGGCACGGAGGAGAAGCTCTTGCTGCAAGGAAAGCTTATTCTTCGCTAGCCAAGGAAGAGCGAAGCCGACTACTGGCCTTTCTCAATTCACTTTGAATCCAAAGGCAAAACTCGTGGCCAAGCGAAGGTTCTCCAAGCAGAAACCAGACTCGAAAGCCAATCCTCCGGAAAAATTGCACTGAATGAATCTTTTCCTTTGCCAAGCCATTCAAAGGTCTTTGCGATGATTTGACTGAAAAACGCTATATTGAAACCCCGATTACCCATGAAACGCTTATACTCCCTTATTTCACTCCTCGCCGTGGCATCCGCGGTTAACTTGAACGCCGAGCTCAACAACCTCAGTCAGGCCGAGGACAAGGCTGGCTGGAAACTACTTTTCGATGGCAAAAGCATGGAACACTTGCGCGGCTACAAGAAGGACAAGCCGGGAGCCGCCTGGAAAGTGGAAGACGGAGCCATCAAGCTTGCAGGCAAGGGCGGTGGAGATCTCATGACCAAGGAGAAGTATCAATTCTTCGAGCTGTATCTGGAGTGGAACCTACCTAAAGGCGGCAACAGTGGGATCATCTACCGGGTGGCTGAAATCAACGGACCCTCCTACAAGACGGGACCCGAGGTACAGATTTTCTCCAAAATGAAAGCCGGAGGCAAAACCGACGCAGGATCCTGTTATGCACTCTATGCTCCCAAGGTGGCCAACTTGAAACCGAATGGCGAATGGAACTCTGTCCGCCTCATCATAAAGCCCGGCAACCACGTTGAGCACCACATGAACGGGGAACTCCTCTGCTCCTATCAATTGGGCAGCGAGGACTGGAAGAAGCGCGTGGCAGCCAGTAAATTCAAGAACTGGCCAGAATTCGCGACCATCGACAAAGGGCACATCTGCCTCCAGGATCACGGTGGCACGGTATGGTTTCGTAACCTAAAGATTCGCGTACTGAAGTAGTTTTTCAGTAAACAGTAGACGGGGATCAGCATGAAAATCATATTCACCACCTTGCTTTTTTCATTGGTTTCGGCTCTTGCTTCCGCAGAGAACTGGAACCAGTTCCGCGGTCCCACCGGAATGGGCGTGGCCGAGGGTACCGTGGCGACTCAATGGAGCAAAAAGTCCATTGCCTGGAAAGTCGAACTTCCCGGCCAAGGACAATCCTCGGCAGTTAACTGGGGAGCAAAGCTTTTCGTGACCTCGGCGACCAACGAAGGAGTCAAAAGAAGTTTGCTCTGTCTCGACAAGGAAACCGGGAAAACTCTTTGGCGGCAGGACGTATCAAGCGACCGGGAGGAATCCCAACACAAGATGAACAGTTGGGCCACCCCAAGCGTTGCGACTGACGGTGAATGCGTGGTGGCGTTCTTCGGCCCGGCCGGAATCCATTGCTTCGACATGAAAGGCAAAAAGAAATGGTCGCGTGACTTGGGCGCCTTCCCGGGCAATTGGGGAATCGCGGCTTCCCCCGTCATCAGAGGCGACCAAGTGATTCAAAATTGCGACGCAACCGGACCTTCGCGCCTAGTCTCACTCGACAAGGAGACGGGCAAAGTGCTCTGGGAAACAAAGCGAAACGACAAGCCACGCGGTGGTTGGAGCACGCCCATTCTGATCGAGACGAAAAACGGTGCACAATTAGTGCTCAATGGTGAACAAGGAGCCAAAGGCTACGACCCCGTAAAAGGAAACGAATTATGGTTTTGCCAAAGCTTCAACGGGCGGGGATCTCCTGTACCTTTCCATGCCCACGGACTCATCTACGTGGTCAATGGCAAACCGGGTGACCTTTACGTCGTCAACCCCAATGGAGCCAAGGGCAACGTCACCAAGACGAAGATGGCATGGCATGCCAAGCGCAACGGAGGCAGGGACCTTCCCGCACCCGCCGTGGTCGGTGAATACGTCTTGGTCACAGCAATGGGCGGAGTCATTACCTGCTATGATGCCAAATCGGGCAAAACCCACTGGGTGGATCGCCTTGACGGTGCATTTTCCGGTTCGCCGCTGGTCGCCAACGGATTGTATTACCTGCAAAACGAGGCAGGAATAACATATGTCGTGAGACCCAATAACAAAGGCTTGGAAATAGTTTCCCGCAATGATCTGGGGGCGAAGGACGGAGAAATCTTCCGGGCCACGCTTTCACCAATCGATGGCAAAATATATACGCGTTCCCAAAGCATCCTCTACTGTCTGAAGGGCAATGGTTGATCTGAAACGAGGCAAGCCAAGCCTCAAGGAAAATTGCATTCAAGAATAGTTTTTCCCTCGCGTGCAAGACTTCCCTCCCGTACAATTCCCCTACAAAACTAGGGTATTGTGCTAACCGTAAACACATCTGCTTTGGGTAGCAGGGACTGCGAAGGAGTCTCCAGAAGAGACTTTTTGCGAGTTGGCAGTCTGGGCTTGGGCTCCCTGACACTTTCCGGCCTGATGGCAAATCAGTCATTGGCAGTCAGGTCCAAGACCGACTACGTTAGAGACAAGGCCGTGGTCCTGCTCTACATGTCCGGCGGAGCCAGCCACATCGAGACATTCAACCCCAACATGGATGCTCCTTCACCTTACAACAGCATAACTGGAGAAGTAAGTACCTCGTTGGCGGGCGTTACCTTCGGCGGCACCTTCCCGACTCTGGCCAAATGGGCCCACAAGATGGCCATCGTACGTTCCTTCACCCATCCCATCGGTGGTCACGAACAAGCCCACGTGCACGTTCTCTCAGGAGGAACCGACCCCAAAGGAGATGGGAAGGAAGGACGCAGCATCGGATCCCTCTACGCTCGCATCTACGGAGCCAATCATCCGAAAACAGGATTTCCCACCTATAGTCTGCTAACAAATCCGGAGAAAGACGGGCAGTATCGGAAGGAACTTGGACGGGTCGTGAAAGGATCTTGGCCAGGTGACCTCGGATCTTCTTACGCGCCATTCATCCGCCAAGACGAAGTAGAGGGAGGCGACAAGAATGAGCACAAGCCATCCGCGTTTGGCAAAGGCACCGTGGCAGAAGACATGCAATTGAACCTGTCCCGAGAAAGACTTGAAAACAGGAAGGCCCTCCTTTCGTCAATCGACGGTTTGCGGCGTGAAGCAGATGCCAATGGTGCGCTTTCAGCTGCAGATGAGTACGAGCAGCGCGCCCTCGACCTGATTCTCGGATCCGCCTCCAAGACCTTTGACCTATCGAGTGAAGATCCCAAGTTAATCGAGGCCTACGACACCTCAGCCATGAAGATAGGGCACAAGGTGTTTCGCGAGTCCACCCTCGGTCACCAAATGTTACTTGCTCGACGCATGGTGGAGTCTGGAGCCGGTTTCGTGACCGTGCACAGCGCGGGCTGGGACATGCATGCCGATGGCAACAACCCCGGCATGGCAAAAGGCATGAACATGTTGGGTTGGACCGTGGACAAGGCGATTTCCGCATTTCTGCAAGACCTCGAGGATCGTGGCTTGTCCGACAAAGTACTACTTGTCCTGACGGGCGACTTCGGACGCACTCCCACCATCAACAAAAAAGGCGGCCGTGATCACTGGGCCAAACTCGGCACCCTTGCCTTCGCAGGTGGCGGCTTGCCCATGGGACAAGTTATTGGTCAAGCCGACAGGCGGAACGGCGAACCCGCCGACAACCCCATCAGTCCCAACATGATGATGGGCACCATTCTCCACACCCTCTTTGACTTTGGCCAACTGCGTATCGCCCAAGGCATTCCCACTGAAATCATCAAGCGAGTTGAGGACGCCCACCCCATCCCCGAACTGGTCGCCTAAACTCTCCCTCACCACCCCAAGCCCCATGAAGAAAACGGTTCTAGCTGCTGCATTCCTGTTGGCGCTATCAGCCACAGGTCAGGAAAATTGGCCACAATTCCGTGGACCCGATGCTCTCGGTGTTTCCGAAAACCCAGATCTTCCCGACAAGTGGGGTCCAAAAGAAAACGTCTTGTGGAAACGAGATATCCCAGGGCGTGGCTGGTCTTCTCCCGTGGTCTGGGGAAACCGTGTCTTTCTCACCACGGCCATAAATACGGGAAAGGCCAAGGAACCGAAAAAAGGTCTCTACTTCGGTGGCAACCAATACAAGCCTTCCGAACACGTTCACCAATGGAAAGTAATCTGTCTTAATCTTAAGGACGGCAAAGTCCTGTGGGAAAAACTCGCCCGCAAGGGGAAGCCTCAAGGCACCATCCACATAAAGAACAGTTACGCCACCGAAACTCCGGTCACAGACGGCGAGCGGGTCTACGCTTACTTCGGCAACCACGGGCTATACTGTTACTCGGTCGAGGGCAAATTGCTTTGGGAAAAGCAATGGCCCGCCCACAAGACCCGCTGGGGTTGGGGCCTGGCCGCATCGCCCATTCTCCACAAGGGAAAACTATACGTAGTGAACGACAACGACGAGCAATCCTATCTCGTCGCCCTCGACGCCAAAACAGGGAAGGAACTATGGCGAACCAAGCGCGACGAAAAAAGCAATTGGGCCACCCCTTACCTCTGGGAAAACGAACTGCGCACCGAAATTGTGACCTCCGGCACACAAAAGGTTCGATCCTACGATCTCGAAGGCAAACTGCTTTACCAGTTCGGAGGCAACTCATCGATTACCATCGCTACGCCATATTCCAAATTCGGCCTCCTCTACGTCACCTCGGGGTACGTCGGAGACCGCAAGAAACCAATCTTCGCCATACGCCCTGGGGCCACGGGTGACATATCACTTAAACCAAATCAGGATAACAGCCAGTACGTCGCCTGGCGACAGCCCCGAGCCGGGCCTTACAATCCATCCACCATCGTATACGGCGATCTTCTTCATGTCTTGCTCGACCGTGGAATCGCCACCTGCTACGAGGCCAAAACTGGCAAGCAGGCTCATGGTCCCGCTCGCCTCCCCGAAGGACGTGCCTTCACCAGCTCGCCCTGGGCTTACAATGGCAAGATCTTCTACCTGAACGAATATGGCGTGACCTACGTACTGAAGGCAGGACGTGAATTCCAGTTGCTCCACACCAACAAACTGCTTGAGGACGACATGTGCATGGCCACACCCGCCTTGGCCGGTGACAAACTGATCATCCGGACAGATGCCCGAATCTACTGCTTTCAGAATGAAAACAAGAAAAAGTAAACCCATCAATTGCCAGTCATGAAATCGAAACTTTTCAAGCAAATGACCTGGCTCTTTTTCACGCTTGTCACGGTCGGCCTACTGCAAGCAAAGGAAAAAGAAAAACCCGAGGTCAAACCAGGCGAAATCCAAGCCAGAACCTACTTTTTCGAGGAGGCAAACAAAAAGATGGGGTACAGCCTCTTCGTACCTGAAGGATATGACAAAAAGAAGAAGTATCCCCTCATGGTCGCCTTGCATGGTTTGTGGAGCAACCATTGGCAAATGATTCGTTATCCCGGCCTAACAAAGCTAGCTCAGAAACACGGCTACGTCGTGGTCGCCCCGATGGGTTACAATTCCAGCGGATGGTATGGTAGTCGGGGACAAGTTTCACGCTTCAGCAAACCACCCAACCTCGGTGAACTGAGCGAAAAAGACGTCATGAACGTGCTCGGCATAATCCGCGGGGAATTCAAAATAGACGACAAGAGAATATACCTCATGGGTCACTCCATGGGAGGAGGTGGCACTTGGCACTTGGGCATGAAGTATCCCGAGATATGGGCCGCCCTTGCGCCAGTTGCTCCGGCTCCACCAAAAAACATTCAGGACCTTGCAAAGATCAAGGGTATGCCAGTCATCGTGGTGCAAGGTGACCGCGACGGACTGGTTCGCTCCACCCGCATATGGGTCGCCAAAATGAAGGAACTGGGAATGAACCACGAATACATCGAGGTGAAAGGCGGGAACCACATTCGGCCAGCTTACGAAAAACTTCCCGCAATCTATGACTTCTTCAATCGTCACGCCAAGGGCAAGGGCCGTGGTAAAAAAAGCAAGCGCAACAAGGACGGTAAAAGGGAATGAACAAAGCCTTTCTTTTCCGTAGCTTGTTGCTTTCATGTTGCCAGCAACTGGTCGCCGACGAACCGCGTCCCCTTTTTGTCGAGGGCTATTCCGGTCAAATTAGCTACGCCCCAGGCGAAGAGCTCAGGTTGCACACCTCGACCAGCGCCAAGCAGTTCAGCATTCAAATCACGAGACATGGAGCCAAGAAAGAAATCTTGTTCTCCAAGGCAGGCATTCGCGGAGCAGAATATAAAATTCCCGAGAATGCTTCCTCCCATGGCTGCAAATGGCCTGTCGGGTTCAAGATGGCCATACCGGCCGATTGGACAAGTGGTTACTACGAAGTGTCGTTGAGGGCGGAAGACCGCGGCGGAAAATTCGTTCATCGCAATCAACGGACAGCCGAAGGGAATTGCCATTTTATCCTGCGGGCTGCCAATCCGGGCAAGAAGTCGAAGATTCTTCTGCAGCTTTGCGTGAATACCTACAACGCCTACAACAACTGGGGAGGCTCAAGCCTCTACAGTTACCATGGCCGCGCCAAACTACAAGGTCATCGCGTGTCCTTCGATCGACCGCCTCGTAGCATCTTTAATAATTGGGAAGCACCCTTCGTGGCTTGGGCGGAAAGCAATGGCTACGCCTTGGAATACGCCAGCAACATGGACCTCGAGCTGCGGCCCGAAATACTAAAGCACTACCGCTTAGTCCTTAGCGTGGGTCATGATGAATACTGGTCAACGCCGATGCGGGACAATTTGGAAAAATTCATCGCCGACGGGGGCAACGCCGCATTTTTCAGTGGCAATTCAGTATGCTGGCAAGTGCGCTGGGAGGCCGGAGACCGGGCCCTCACCTGCTGGAAACAATGGTTCAACCAAGACCCCTTGTTTCCCAATAAAGATCGTCGCCTCCTCTCAACCCTCTGGAGCCACCATCTCTTGAACCGGCCCGAGAATGAACTGACGGGTGTCGGTTTCCTCCATGGCGGCTACCACCTGAGCCACGGTCAGTACATGAATGGCAAGGGCTCCTACACTGTCCATCGCCCGGACCACTGGGTGTTCGCCGGAACCAACCTCAAGCGGAAGGATGAGTTCGGAGGAAAGGACACCATCGTGGGATACGAGTGCGACGGATGCGAAATCGAATGGAAAAAGGGCCTGCCCTTCCCGACCCACAAAGATGGCACCCCGAAAAATTTCACTATCCTTGCAACCTGTCCCGCGCGTTGGGCGCCGGGAGATAGCCTTTGGTACGACAAATGGCCCGCTCCCGACCATACCGGGCACGCTGTCCTCGGGGTATACCAAAAAGGAGGTACTGTCTTCACCTGTGGCAGCACGGATTGGTCCCACGGCCTGCGGGGAAAAGATCCCAAGGTAATGCAAATAACAAAGAACGTGCTCGATCGCCTATCCAAACCATGATCCATGATGTCTGAAATTGGGATGGACGCTAAAAAGGAACGGCATTATCTCGACTTACTCTTCACCTGATAACCGGCCGCAATTGTAGTATAATTAAACGAACAATCGTGGGATATTGTTATTTCCACTATAACAAAGAATACCATGGATAAAAAAATCGACGACTTATCACCTATTTCACGCCGCGGCTTTCTCGGAAACAGCGGGAAAATCGCAAGTGTCGGGACTCTCGCCGGAATGACCCTGCCAATGGTGCACGGCAAGACCGACGACGTCACCAAGATCGCCCTCGTAGGATGCGGCGGGCGCGGAACAGGAGCCGCCAGCAACGCACTCTCCGTGTCTCTTGCCAACGGCCCGACCAAGCTCGTCGCCATGGCTGACGTCTTTCAACATAAACTGGACGGGAGCTACAACGGTCTCAAGCGGAAGCATCCGGACAAGGTGGACGTGCCGCCCGACCGCAGGCACATTGGGTTCGGCGGTTACAAGAAGGCCATGGATGCCCTCGACAAAGGTGACGTGGCGATCTTCACCACCCCCTGCGCCTTCCGTTGGGTACACTTTGAGTACGCCATCAAGAAAGGCCTCAACGTCTTCATGGAAAAACCTGTCACACCCGACGGATTCTCCTCCCGCAAAATGCTCGAGCTGAACGAATTGGCCAAAAAGAAAAACCTCAAGGTGGGAGTCGGACTGATGTGCCGCCACAGTCAAGCCAGGCGAGAATTGTTTTCACGCATAAAGGACGGGGAACTAGGTGATATTCTCGCCCTCCGGGCCTATCGAATGCAAGGTCCCATCGCCTCCTGCTTCTCCGGCAAGAAACCAGCCGACCAAAAGGAGCTGATGTTTCAAATAAGTCGCTTCCATAGCTTTCTCTGGTTGAGCGGTGGATCCTTCAGTGATTTCTTCATTCACAACATAGACGAGTGTTGCTGGATGAAGGATGCTTGGCCGGTCAAGGCGCAGGCCCAAGGCGGCCGCCATTTCCGAGGAGATAAAATCGACCAGAACTTCGACAACTACACCGTGGAATACACTTTTCCCGACGAGACAAAGCTTTACATGCATGGTCGCAACATGGCCGGTTGCAAGGACGAGTTCTCCAGCAATGCCCATGGCACCAAGGGGTATGCACTCATCTCCGGACCCGGCGGGCACAGATCTCAGGCCCGTATCCACAAAGGGCAAGGCCCCGACAGCGAAGTCGCCTGGATGTTCGGCCAGCGCAAGGACCAACGTCCCATCCGTGAAAACAGTCCGCATCAAGACGAATGGGAACACCTCATGGACGCCATACGCAACAACAAGCCCTTCAATGAGGTGGAGCGCGGCGTGGCCGCCAGCGTAGTGACTTCGATGGGGCGCATGGCTGCCCACACCGGCCAGGAAATCACTTATGATCAAATGCTCAACAGCAAGCATCAGTTCGGCCCGGGAGTGGAAAACCTGACCCTTGATTCCGACTCTCCATTGATGCCTGACGCGGACGGAATTTACCCGATTCCGGAGCCGGGAAAGAAGAAATTTCAAGAATATTAAGCAAAGAGGTTGACGAATGCCGATTGATGCCTAACGTGCGGTTTTTCCAAGAGAGTTTAGGGGTAGGCTTTCTTGGTTTTAGCCCCGTTTCCGACCCAACGGAAACGGGGCGCTTTTTTGCCCGAGTTCATCGAACAGTCCTCTTTTTTCGGCAACTTGATGATCGACAAGCACTTGAACTTACGAAGGTCATCTGATTAAAGCGCTTTTCCCTGACCGTGGTAATGCCGCTTGCCCTTTTCCTTTGCACAGTCAGACTTCAGTTACCCATGAAATACATACTCCAATTGCTTTCGATATTCCTGTTTGCCTCGCTTTCCTTGGCCAAGGACAAGCCCAATATCCTTTGGTTGATCACCGACAACTGCAATTTGGACTTTGGTTGTTTTGGCAGGCAGGGCGTTCATACCCCACACCTAGATCAATTGGCCGCTCAAGGAGTTCGCTATAATCGGGTATTTTCTACCGCCCCGGTTTGCGCCCCCAGTCGGTCCGCCTTCATGACCGGCATGTACCAAACGTCCGTCAACTTACATCACTTCCCGGACCATCGGGACGATGGCTTCAGACTACCCGAGGGCGTCAGGCCCCTCACCCATCGGCTCAAGGATGCCGGTTACCTCACGGGGTCCATCAAAAAAATGGGAGAACAAGTCGTTGGCTCAGGGAAACTGGACCTCAATTTCGTGAATGAAGGGAAAATTTTCGAAAGCACGAACTGGGATGAAATAAAGAAAGGCGAGCCCTTCTTTTTGCAAGTGAACACCCCAGAGGCCGAGTATGACATTTACGACTTCAGAACCAATCGCCCCGAGCGCATCAAATGGTGGGGAGAAGACGAGCACGTGGAGTATGCCAAACCGGATGAGGTGGTGCCACCATCCTACTTTCCAAAACACAAGACTTCCAACGAGGAATGGGCCCGATACCTAAACTCGGTTTCGAACATGGACCGGCGCGTCGGCGTCGTCCTGAAGGAACTCGAGAAAGAGAAGCTTCTGGACGATACCATAATCATCGTATTCGGCGACAATGGCCGGGTCGATCATCGCAGCATACACTGGGTCTACGACACCGGTCTGCACGTACCCATGATCATAAAGTGGCCCAAGAACTTTCCCATGCCGGCAGGTTTCAAGCCCGGCACGATGAACGAAGAGGTGATCAGTTTGCTCGACTTGACCGCCACCACCCTGTCCTTGGCCGGCATAGACCGTCCACTAGGTATGCAAAGTCGCGTGTTTCTCGGAAAGAACAGGGATCCACAAAGAAGATACGCATTCAGCGCCAGGGACCGGGTCGACGACGTTCCCTTTCGCCTGCGATCCGTTCGCGGCAAGCGCTACCACTACATACGCAACTACCAACCTGAACTCAACTTCGGCACCTACGTTAACTTTTACAAAGAGAAGTGCTTCCCGGTTCAGCAAGTGATGCGCGAACTGTACAAAAAAGGGAAGCTCGACCCACACCTCATGCCTCTTTTCACCGAATTCAGGCGCGAGTACCTCTTCGACACCGAGGCCGACCCCGACGAACTGAAAAACCTCGTCGATTCAACTCATCCGGACCACCTCAAAGCACTCACCGAAATGCGGGCCGCGCTAGACACTTGGGTTACCGCAACGGGCGATATGGGCTGGCAAAAGGAACCACCCGAAAAGATCGAAAAGTTTCGGGCCGTGATGTACGACTGGTTCGGAGCCCCCGAGTGGTACCCTTACAAACCCAAGAAATCCTCTTCTGCCCTGGAAAAAATAAACCAGGGACGCATCATAGAGGACTGATTCCAAATTCCTGATCTCCAGCCTTCGTTATGGCCGCAGGAAATTTTGCTCCTAAAATGGCATGCGATCTTGCCGAGCAAACAAAACTCGCCCACACTTTTTATTTCCCCAAGAAAACTCTAACTTCCAACTCATGAATAAATCATACTCTTTTCTCCTGCGTGTCGGCTTGGCCTTTTTCGCGGTCGCCTCCGTTGCCTCGGCCGCGGTCAAGTTACCCTCCATCCTCGGCAACCACATGGTGCTGCAACAAGGCGAACCCGTCCCCGTTTGGGGTTGGGCTGACGTCGGTGAAAAAGTCACCGTGACCTTCCATGGCAAGACTGTCGAGACCAAGGCCAACAAGGACGGGAAATGGCAAGTCAAGTTGCCTGCCATGAAAGCCAACGCAAAGGGAGCCGACCTCGTGGTCAAGGGATCCAACGAGATAAAGTTGACCGACGTATTGGTGGGCGAGGTCTGGCTCTGCTCCGGCCAATCGAACATGGAATGGACCGTTGCCCGATCGGGCAATGCCAAGGAGGAAATTGCCAATGCCAAGCACCCGCTCATCCGGCACGTCAAGGTACCGCGCCGCCCATCGGACAAACAGGAGAGCGACGTCCAAACTGGCGGATGGCAGGTCTGCAGTCCCTCCACCGCAGCGAACTTCACCGCCGTCGGGTACTACTTTGCCCGGCACCTTCAGCAAGAGATCAAGGTACCCATCGGATTGATCGGTTCCAACTGGGGCGGCACCCGCATCGAGCCATGGATTCCTCCCGTGGGATTCAAGGCGGTGCCCGCGCTCAAGAAGGACTTTGCCGACAAATTGGACCAGTTTCCACAAAAGAGAGGGAATCGCATCAACCACCAAAGTCCACTCGCCCTCTACAACGGCATGATCTCGCCCTTGCTCCCCTATGCCATAAAGGGAGCCCTCTGGTACCAAGGCGAATCCAACAACGGCGAAGGCATGCTCTATCACGAGAAGATGAAGGCTCTCATCGCGGGCTGGCGCAGTATCTGGAACAAGCCCGACCTGCCTTTCTATTTCGTCCAGTTGGCGCCTTTCCGCTACCGGGGCGACCCCAAGCGCCTGCCCGGCATCTGGCAAGCCCAGTTGGAAACCTTGAAGGTTCCGAACACCGGCATGGCGGTCACCACCGACATCACCACCGTGGGTAACATTCACCCACCCAACAAGCAGGACGTCGGCAAGCGCCTCGCCCTCTGGGCCTTGGCCAAGGACTATGGCCAGAAGGACTTGGTATTCTCAGGCCCCATTTTCGACAGGGCGGATCATTCCGAAGGCAAGGACAGCCTCGCCGTGTATTTCAAGAAGTTTGGTAACAAGCAACACGGTCTCAAGACCACCGACGAAAAGATGAGGCCGAGCCACTTCGAGGTAGCCGGCAAGGACGGTGTCTGGCATCCAGCCGAGACTATCATCGTGTACGGCGACCACGTCAAAGTCAGGAGCGAGAAAGTCAAGGAACCCGTCCACGTGCGCTTCGGCTGGGACCAACTCGCCACGCCCAACCTGTTCAATCGGGCAGGCCTCCCCGCCTCCCCTTTCACCACCAAGTGGTAATAGGCCAAGCCTTCACCATGGCGCGGGGAATGCATTCCTTGTCCCTTGCCTCCGCTTGCGTGGCGGGGCTGTTGACTGCCCTGCCCCTTGCGGCGAACACGCCTGCCTTCTTCAATGGCAAGGACCTCACTCAGTGGGAAACCGCCGGCAAGGCGGAATGGCGGGTCGAGGACGGCGTCATCGTGGGCGGTCAGGACGGTGACCCCAAGCGGAGCGGCATACTGATCAGCAAAGGAGACTACAAGGACTTCGACCTGCGTCTGGAATACAAGATCGACGAGCACGGCAAGTACAACAGCGGGATCTACTTCCGCCGCGCCAGGACCAAGCGCCTCGGCCCACCCTACCAATTGAACCTCGGACGCGGCCTTGCCGGCGAATACGTTGGCCTACACCTCAAGGAATGGCTCGACAAAGGGGACGAAAAGGACGAGATCCGCAAGCCCCGTCAATGGAACAAGGTGCGCCTGCTCGTGGTCGGCAACCGCATACGGGCCTGGCTGAACGACCAACCCATCGTCGACTTCACCGACCCCAAGCCGCGGCCCGACCTGCAAGAAGCCGGCTCCATCGCCTTCCAGACCTACGGGGCCGAGGGCCACGCCGGCTGGGTAAAATTCCGTCACCTCACGCTCATCGACTTTTCCACCAAGAAAACTAAGCCATGAAGCTCACAAAGATCCTCCTCCTGCTCCTCGCCGGCGCCGCGACCTGCATCGCCGCCAAGAAAAAGCCCAACGTGGTGTATATCATGTCCGACGAGCTCGCCTACTACGAGCTCTCCCACATGGGCAACCCGTATATCAAGACCCCCAATATCGATAAATTCGCCAAGGAGGGCATACGCTTCACCCAAGCCCTCGCAGGCTCCCCCGTGTGCGCCCCGCTGCGCTGCAACCTGATGACCGGCAAGCACGCGGGCCATGCCTCCGTCCGGGCCAACGACGGCGGCACCCCCCTGCGGGCGGGCGAACCCACCATCGCCTCCGTCCTCAAGGAACAAGGCTACGCCACCGGCGGCTTCGGCAAGTGGGGTTGCGGCGGACGCGACTCCACCGGGGTGCCCGAAAAGCACGGTTTCGACGTATTCTTCGGCTACTACGACCAAGTGCACGCCCATTCCTTCTACCCGCCCTACCTCATACGCAACAGCGAGGAGGTCCCGTTGAAAGGCAACTCCGGCGGACGCTCCGGAGAAACCCACGCCCAATACCCCATCATGGAGGAAGCCCTCAAGTTCATCCGTGAAAACAAGGAAAACCCATTCTTTTGCTACCTCCCGATCACCCCGCCACACGGCATGTTCGACATCCCCGCGGACGACCCTGCCTGGCGGCGCTACAAGGGAGAGAAATGGATCGAGGACGAAAGCATCCAGCAGGACGTAAAGAACTACGCCGCCATGGTCACCATGGTGGACGACAACCTCGGCCAAGTGCTCGCCCTCCTCCGCGAACTCAAGCTGGAAGACGACACCATAGTGTTCTTCACCGGCGACAACGGCGGGCAAGACCGCTTCCGCAGCAAAGAACGTCCACGCGGATTCTTCGGACCCAACGTCAACCCGCGCACCAAAGTGGAGTTCCGCGGCGGCAAGGGAAACCTCTACGAGGGCGGACTCCGCATACCCTACCTCGTCCGCTGGCCGGGCAAAATAAAGGCGGGCCAAGTGAGCGACCTCATATTCTACCAGCCCGACGTGCTCCCCACCCTCGCCGAGCTCTGTAAAGCGAAAGCCCCCGACGACGTCGACGGCATATCCATACTGCCCACCCTGCTCGGCGAAAAGGCCGTCGGCCACAAGCAGAAGAAGCGCGACATGCTCTACTGGGAATACGGCAGCCAGACCGCCGTCCGCAAAGGCCAATGGAAAGCCATCCAGCCAAGGAAGGACCGCCCCTGGGAACTCTACGATCTCGACAAAGACGTCAGCGAAACCACCAGCGTGGCCGACCAGCACCCGAAGCTCCTGGCCGAAATGAAAGCCTTCGCCGTGGCCTCCCACGAACCCGTCCGGGCCGGCACCTTCACCACCCGCGAGCGCCACGAACGCGACCGCTGGGCGAAGTGGGGAACCACCCGCAGTGGCTCCATCGCCTCCGGCCAGAAAATGAACCGCTTGAAGGACAAGAACCTCATACCGCTCAAGGAAACCAAACTGGTACGCTTCAGCAGCGAGAACTTCGGCAACGACCGCTTGGCGGCCTACGCCATAGACGGCAGCCCGCGCACCGTCTGGCACACCCAGTTCAATCCCAAGCTCCACAAACACCCCCACGAGCTCGTCATCGACCTCGGATCCAAGCGCAAAGTGAGAGGGTTCCACTATCTCGCCCGTCAGGACAATGGCTGGAACGGCGCCTTCGGCAAGACCCAGTTCTTTCTCTCCGATTCACCCAAAAAGTTCGGCGACCCCGTACTCGAGACCACCTTCGCCAAGGTCAGGAAACCCCAAGCCGCCAAGCTCAAGAAACCCGTCGAGGGGCGCTACCTCCTCGTCCGCGTGCTGAACGAGATCAACGGCAACCCCTGGGCCTCCGCAGCCGACATCGGCGTGATCCAGGAAAAGTGACTCAAAGGTCTAGGGATTTCCAGTTGATTTGCACCCGCTAAAATACTAACTCTCTGCCAGATTCCCTAGTTGCGCTATGAGCTTCATTCATCAAATTCTCTTCACATTGAGTTTCTTGCTCACCTGCTCGGTGCAGGCCAAGGAGGCGTCAAAGCAAACGAGGTGCCCGTTGATGGTGGACGATGAAATCGACCTCGAGGAGTTCGTCAGGTTCAAGGGCGTGAAGGTCTTCATGTGCTGCGGTTCGTGCAAGGAGACGTGGGTGAAGAACCCCGAGTACTTCGCGGTGGTCTGCCAGAAGCAGGCTCCCCAGCTTAAGGCCGTGGCGTCCAAGAAAATCAAGCCGCTGAAGCAATTGTTCTGCCCCGTGTACGCCAACCATCGGGTACACCCGAAGAGCCTGTCGATCGAGCATGACGGCAAGACCATTTACTTTTCCAAGAAGCGGGCGGTGTCGCGCTTCAAGGCGAATCCCAAGAAGTACCTGAAGAACCTGCCCTAGAGCTCTCCCGCAAGTGAGGGGTTGCCAAGGCCCGCCGGGACGCCCAAGGTGGTTTAAAGACTCGACCACTTGAAGCCTCATGCAGGACGCTCCCCTATCGAAAGACCTACGACGACAGCACCTCGATGTGACGCGCCGTTACTTCATGCGCCTAGGGGCGGCGGGTCTGGGAGCGACGCAGGCGATTGCCGCATGGGCCAAGGAATCGGACGCCGAGATCCTGGAGGAGGCGACGGCCGACATGGAGTACCTAACCTATCAGGACGAGTTCGGCACGGTGCAACGGGGCAATCCCCTGCCCTACACCTTGCCCAAGGAAAAACGCCTCGAGATCGGGCTGGAGCGGGAGACGTGGAAGCTGGAGGTCATCCCCGACCCCGACAGCAATGCCGCGGTGGGAAACCCGATGACCCAAAAAAAGGGCAACGCCCTCGATTTCAAGGGATTGATGAAGCTGGCAGAGAAGCATGCCGTGCGATTCCTCAAGGTGATGTCGTGCAACAACATGAAGGACCCCCTCGGAATGGGCCTTTGGGAGGGTGTGCCGCTGCGCAACGTCATCTGGCTGGCCAAGCCCACCCACAACGTTCGGCGGGTGTTCTATTACGGCCACCACAACGAGGATCCCAAGCAAATGTTCCGCAGCTCGCTCCCCATCGGGCGTGCCCTCGAGGACCCGCCGGGCGATAATCCCATCATTCTTTGCTACAAGCTGAACGGCGAATGGCTGAGCGGCAAGCGCGGCGGACCCGTCCGCATGCTGGTACCCGACGCCTACGGCTTCAAGTCCGTCAAGTGGATGAAGACCGTCGTCCTAACCAACGATCACCAAGCCAACGACACCTATGCAGGCGGAAACAACGACATTTCCAGCTGGATGAAGACCATGTGCCGCTTCGTCTACAAGCCTGCCAAGGAAAAGGCGGGCGTTTCCATTCCCGTGACCGGTCTGGCCCAGGTCGGCGTGGGGGGATTGAGCAAGGTGCAGGTCTGGATACACCCTCAGGGCAAGGAATGGCCCGAGGAAGACCCCTATTTCACCAAGGCCCCCTGGCAGGACGCCGAGATCCTGCCGCCCCAACCCACTGGGGAGGCGACCTGCCCGAAGGCAAACTGCCGCCCGACGTGCAGTTCTTCACCAAGGAGGGCAAGCCCGAGCATTGGCCGATGCGCTACACCATCGCCCACTGGGCAACGCTGCTCAAGGAAGTCGCCCCGGGAAAGTACGACCTCTATTGCCGCACCATAGACGACAAGGGCAACGCCCAGCCGATGCCGCGGCCCTTTCGCAAATCGGGTGCGAACGCCATCCACAAGACTGCCATCACGGTGGAGAGCTGAGAGAAGGAGGCATCTCCCATTTCTCCTTACTTAAATTTTCAACGGCAATCGTATTGCCTTGCTCTAGAGACAAGGTTCGTTGATCGTGGGAACCAAGAATGGGAAAAGCAAAACAACCTGCAATCGACGGGAGCGAAACC
>PAZC01000008.1 GCA_002716045.1 Opitutia bacterium | reverse complement strand
CGAAAGACGTCGGGCTCGCGCCCAACGAAGAATGGCCCCCGACTTGGAGCGCTTGGCGAGTGATCTCCGGGTGGACGGGTTCCATCGATGGGGTCGTCTATATAATGACCTCACAGGCGCACTTGAATTCCCCGTCGCCGGCGGGGGTCACGATCTTGTCCTCGGCGTGGCCATCGCGGTTGGGGCCCAGCCACTGCGGCCAGTCGGCCGCCGCCGCGGGGAACGCCAACAGCAGGCAAAGGGCGTATGTGAGGTTCTTGAGCATTGCGCCATACAAGTACTCCAACCTCGCAAAGAAAAGAAGAAAGACGAATTGTGCTTGGCGTTTTCGGCGAAGGAGCTTGAATCTAGCACCGATGAAGTTCGCCATATGCAACGAGACCTACCAAGGCTGGGATTTCGCCCGTACCTGCGCCCACGTAGCCGATACCGGATACAACGGCATAGAGGTGGCTCCCTTCACCTTGAAGACCGATCCCAGGGAAATAACTGAAAAGGAAGCTTTCTCCCACGGGGAAACCGCTAGGGCTGCCGGGCTCGACTTGGTCGGCCTGCACTGGCTGCTGGTCAAGCCCGAGGGATTGCACCTAACCACCGATAACGATGCCTTGCGTCAGGAAACCACCGAGTTCGCCTGCCACTTGGCCCGCCTCTGCGCCGCCATGGGAGGAGACGTCATGGTCTGGGGCAGCCCCAAGCAGCGCGACTTGGAATCCGGCTGGGCCTACGAGGACGCCGCCAAACGGGCGGCCGACGCACTACATCAAGTGGCCGAAGTAGCCGGCGACGGGGGCGTGACCATTGCGATGGAGCCCTTGGGCCGGGCCGAAACCAATTTCCTCAATACCGCGGCCGAGACCATACGCCTAATCAAGCAGGTCGACCATCCTGCCTTTCGTCTGCACCTCGACGTCAAGGCGATGAGCGACGAGGAAAAGGAAATTCCGGAGATCATCGAGGAGAGCAAGGAGTACGTCGCCCACTTCCATGCCAACGACCCGAACCTGCGCGGCCCCGGTTTCGGGGAAGTGAAATTCGAGCCCATCGCGGCGGCTCTCAGGGAAATCGATTACATGGGCTACGTGTCGGTCGAGGTATTCGACTATTCTCCCGATGCCGAAACCATTGCAGTGGAAAGCCTGTCCTACCTGAGATCAGTCTTCGACGACTGACGCCACGCAGTCCGCAATCAGTAAGTCGGAACCACCTTTGCCTTCTCCGAGTCGCCCAACTGGAGCGAACGGGCATACTGGAAGAGCAACTGGTCCTTGGTACGAGGCAGCAAACCTTTCTTCTCCCGCTCCGCCCGCAACACCTCGAGAGCGGCCGCATCCACGCCAATGGGGTTTGCCGAAAGGAGCAATTCCGGGCGGGACCCCAAGTAAGCCGCCTGAAATTTACGCCCGCCCGAGTATTGGTATTTTTCCAAGCTGAGAACGGAAAACAAGTGCCTGTCCCATAACTCGGGTACCGCCAAGATCTCGATGGCTGCTGCGGGCGCAGTCGACTTGCGATCCAGAAAACGGCGGTTGTTTCCCACGTTCCAGAGACTGGCGTTGGCCACCGCCGCCTCCACCCCGAGCGAAGCGCTGTCCTTGGCCACGGGCAAATTGATCCAACCCACCTTGCCCAACATCAAGGGTGTCGGCAAGTAGCTGCGCCGCCCCTCCCTCCACTGCGCCTTCAAGTCATCGGGATAGGCCAGACGCACTTGCACCGAATGATCGGGAGACGGGGGCAACGGGCTTTCGTGAAACCATTCCGGCCGAAAATAGCCGCCTCCAGACAATACCTTGACCGAAAAACTGCGGTACTTCTCCCCACCCACGCTCAGCCCGGGCAAATACCCAGCCGAGCGCAGGCCACGGGAATGAAGATCCAGCAGAAAAATGCTTTCCTCCTCAAAACCACGTCCAATCAACCAGGAAATGGTCGCGTCCACCAGCGCCCGCGGCGTAGCCAGTCCGGGCGCATTGCTGGTCTGCACCTTCAGCCCAATGGCATCGAAATTCTTGGCATCAATGGTTTTTCCAGATGCTTTTTCATATTGAACCAGCAAACGGGAAAGGGCCACGCGGTAGGCGACGCGATCGAAGGTCGCCAACTTTGCCTGCCAAGTGACAATCCCTTTTTCAAGCGGCTTGGCAGCCTGCTCATCCTCCGCCCGAAGCGTCCCGAGAAACAAGCTGAGAAGGGTTGCGCAAACCCAAATTTGTTTTGTTATCAATACCACTTGACGTGCCCCTTAGGCAGAGGAATATTGCTCCATGATTTTGTTCCGCCAACTGCTTTGCCGCGCCTCACCCATGGCGGCCATTGCCTTGGCCTTCCTCGGATGCTCGGACAATGCGGAAATCCCCGCCGAGAAACCAATCTTAAACCGCGAGGATTTGGACAGGGCAAGCTTGAAAATCGTGACTGGCCAGACCGATGAAGCCCGCGCCATGCTGGAAAAGCTGAACCGCAAATTCCCCGACAACACGGAGATCATCGAGCTACTGGGCTTGGCTTGCAGTGAAAAAGGAGATTACCTGGAGGCCGCGTTTTGGTACGAACAAGCTGCGGACAGGCACCCCAACGGCGCATCTTTTCTCAAAAAGGCCGGCGAATGCTACGAATTGGCCGGCGAAGACGAATTCGCCACCCTCTCCTATTCCGCCTACGTTGCCTTGGAGCCCGACGACGGGCACGTCTGGCACAAGCTATACCAATTACGGGCGCGGGCCGCCCAAGCGCAGGGCTTGCCCGAGGAAAAACTCGAGCAATTGGCAAAGGAAGCCATCAACGCCATAAACAAGGCAAAAGTGGCCATCACCCCGGACGATGCCCTCGAAATCGCCCACCTTTTGCTCAAAATTAATATTTTACCCGTAGCTGAATCCTATTTCGAGGAAGTTTCCATCAACCCGGATGGCGACCAATGCGCCGCCTTGCTCGGTCTCCTCGAGATCTACCTTATCCAAAAAGCAGGAGACAAGGTGGAGTCCACCGCCCGGACGCTCTGCAAGCGCTTTCCCCAGAACATGAACAGCTCGCCCTTGGCCCAACAGGTGGTGCAATTCCTGGTTTGGCGCCACGGCGCTGCCCTGCCCGATCCCGAAACGCACTCCCTGAGCGAACTGTTCGCTGGCTTGGATGACCAGGTGGTGGCAGTCAATCCTTCTCCCGGGAAATTGCCCCCGGACGACATCGTGACGGAAGATCCCGATCCGCCGGCGCCCAGCGAGCAAATCAGCTTGGCCGAATTGTTCGGTCTGAACCCATCGCCAGAACCCGAAGAGTCTCCCGATCAAAATGCCACCTCCAGCACTAAGCCAACCACCGAAATAGACAAGGCAAGCGACTTCCTCCAGCGGGCCGAGCTCGCCCTCCTCGACGAAAACCAACGGGGCGCCAAACTTTTTCTAAAGGAAGCCATAAAGGAAGACCCAAATAATCCCCAAGCCTGGTATTTGCTGTCCAGAGCCCACTTGATGGCTAATGAGGAGGAAGACGCCGAAATGACCGCCACCGAAGCCGTGCGCCTAGCCAGCGACGACTTGGAAATTCGACTCCATTTTCTGGAGGCCGCCCGGCCCGTGCAGACCGCCAGAAATTTCCTGGCCGAGCTGGACGAGGCCCACGAAAGCTTCCCCCAATCGCTCGACGTTCTCTGGCAATTGGCCCGACAATATCACGAGGTCGAAGGCAAGACAGCAGTCGCCGCCATCCTCTACCGACGTTTTATCGGCATGGCCCCAGCAGGCCATCCCATGCTTGAAAGAGTCCGGCGCGAACTGGACTCCATAAGCAACCTCTAGGGCAAACATGGCACGGATCAAGGACACCTACGTCACCGACCTTAAGGCGCGCGTGCCCATCTTGGACGTTGTGTCCACCCACGTTAAGCTAAAGCGGGCGGGCAAAAGCTGGAAAGGACTGAGCCCCTTCAGCCAGGAAAAAACCCCTTCCTTTTACGTTCATCCGGAAAAGAACATGTTCAAGTGCTTCAGCACGGACAAGGGAGGCGACGCCATACGTTTCGTTCAATTAATGGAGAATCTCACCTTCGTGGAAGCTCTCGAGACATTGGGGTCACGTTTTAACTTCCCCGTACAGTACGAGCACGGCTCCGCCGCCGAGGCTCGACAAGCATCTTCCGTGCGGGCCGAACTCTTCGAAATGCACGAGGTGGCTTCCAACTGGTTCAGGCAATGCTTCCTCGCGGAGGACGAGGGCGGCGCCTTTATTCGCGACTACTGGACCAAGCAAAGAAATTTCCCCCTCGAACTCGCGGAGGAATACGAAGTGGGGTTTGCTCCACCAAAAGGAGGTCTCGGGGCCTTGCTCAGGCAAAAGCAATACCGCAAGGAAGCCCTGGGTAAATCGGGACTGTTCTTCTCCGGCGGCAGCGAACGATTTCGGGGCCGCCTGATGATCCCCATACGGGATACCCAGGGACGCATCGTCGCCTTCACCGCGAGACAGCTTGAGCTCACGCCGCAGGACGATCCTGCCCGCGAGGCAAAATACGTGAATTCCCCCGAAACCCCTATTTTCCGCAAAGGGAACCTGCTCTTCAACATGGACAAGGCCCGTCTCCACGTGGCCGAGCAAAAGACCTTTCTGCTGGTGGAAGGTCAACTCGACGTCATGAGGTGCTGGCAAGTCGGGGCAAAAGCTGCCGTCGCCCCCCAAGGAACCGCATTCACCGAAATGCAGGCAAACTTGCTGGCCCGCCACCAAGCGGAAAAAATCGAAGTATTGCTAGATGGCGACCGGGCAGGTCGGGACGCCGCCCTGCGCATTCTCCCCGTTACCTTGGAAGCCGGCCTCGAAAGTAGTTTCCTCGAACTCCCCGAAGGCGAGGACCCCGACGATCTCTTGTCCAAGGATGGCCTCGATGCACTTGACTCATTGCGCAAAATTGCGAAGTCCGCCATGGAGTTTGCCGTCAATGCCTTGCTCAATGATGACGCCAATGCCACTCCGATTAAGCGCCAGAAGGCCTTGGAGCAAATTTTCGAAATCATTTTCAACTGCCCCTCCGTGGCCGTCCAGGAAGCCTATTTGAGGAAAGCCAGTATTTTGCTGGATGTCAGTGAAGGAGCCGCAAAACAGGACTTCAGCACCTTCCGTTCACGGAGAATCAGAAGACAAGCCTTCACTCCAGTCGAGGAACAAAGTACCGAAAATGGCTCGGAGAAGTTGACAACTGTCGAGTTTGAGCTTTTATTTTTCGCCTTACATTATGAGCAAATCGCTCATGCATTGGCGGATGCAATTAATTTAGAATGGATTAAAGGAGATAGCGCGGCAAGCATCCTGCTTAGTCGCATTCTCAACGAAATTCAGGCGGGCATATGGGAAAAAGACCAGTTGGATTCTTTGCTGAAAGGCGAGGAAGAACGAAACGTAGCTTCCGAGATCAGGGCCGAAGAGCCAAGATTTCCGGATCCTTGGCATTCGGCGAACGAGTGCCTCTCGGAGCTTTTCAGCCGCTTCATCAGGCAGCGCGAGAGCGAACTGACTGATCGACTCGTTAATCAAGATCCCAATAATTTGGACCAGGCCAAGGTGCTTCAGTCCGAATTGACAAAACTTCGTTCCGCCAAGGAAAACCCACCCACCCTGACACCTCCCTCCGATTTTTACGGCCACGACCAAGACCATGACCAAAGCGAAAACAAAAACGCGAACCGCCTCGAGCAAAGCGAAAAAGACGAAGAAGAAGACGACGACGTCGTCTTCGGCTTCGAGTAAAGCCAAGAAGGCTCCGGCAAAGAAAGCCGCCGCCAAGAAAGCTCCGGCAAAGAAAGCCGCCGCCAAGAAAGCTCCGGCAAAGAAGGAGAAGAAAAAAAGTGGTGCGACCAGTGCGATTGAAGCCCTCAAAAAAGCCGCCGCCAAGGCGAAGAAGGAACGTGAGGACGAAGATTTCAAGCCCATGGGGAAACGCGCTCTCGAAGTGCAGACCCTCGCCAATCCCGGACTCAATGACAAGATTCGCACCTTGATCCATGAATCCAAGAAGCAAGGCTTCCTGACTTACAAGGACATCGACAAGAATCTGCCCGAGAGCACGAGCAACCCGGAGGAAATCCAGAACGTCATTTCCATTTTGACCAATCTGGAAGTGAAGATTCTCGATTCCGACGAAGTCGATGCCTTCAAGGAAAAGCTGGAGAAAAAAGAAGAGGAAACCGCCCGCAAGACAGATGGAGACCTGCTCGACGACCCGGTTCGCATGTATCTTCGTCAAATGGGTCAAGTGCCTTTGCTTACAAGGGAAGAGGAAGTCGCTATATCAAAGCGAATCGAGGCCGCCGAATCTGTTGCCCTTAAAACTTTGTTCTCGGTCGACTTGACAACTGAATTCCAACTCGATCTGGCGGAAAAGCTCTTGGCCAGAGACGAGCGATTTGACCGTGTCGTGCTGGACAAGAAGATCGATAGTCGCGAAGCCTACTTCAAGCTATTGGCCAAACAACTTGAGATTGGCAAGAAAGCCCACCTCAAGGTGCTGAAAGCATGGAGTGACATTCAACGGGCCAAGAACGCCACCCTCTTGAAGCGGGCCCGCAATCGATTCATCAAGTATCATTCCGCCCTGCTTCCGGTCTTCAAGAAGTTTTGCTTCAAGCTGAAGGTGTTCGAGGACTTGATCGCGGAAATTGCGCCTGACGTTCGACGCATGACCTCGCATCTCGATGCCCTCGCCCGGGCCAAGGATTCCGTGGCCCGCCGCCGCGGGAAGATCAAGGTCGACAAAATCCGCAAGGAATTAAGGGAATTAAAGGCTTTGTATCGCATGGATCCCCAGGAAATGGTCGACCTCCTTCGCGAAGTCCGGCATGCCATGCGAAAAGCCCATGAGGCCAAGACAGAAATGGTCGAGGCCAATCTACGTCTGGTAATCAGCATCGCCAAAAAATACACCAACCGCGGGTTGTCCTTCCTCGACTTGATCCAGGAAGGAAACATGGGATTGATGAAGGCGGTGGAAAAATTCGAGTACCGGCGTGGATACAAGTTCTCGACCTATGCCACCTGGTGGATCAGGCAGGCCATTACTCGCTCCATAGCGGATCAGGCGCGCACTATACGCATTCCGGTCCATATGATAGAGACCCTCAACAAGGTCATGCAGGTACAGAAGCAGTTGCTGCAGGAGCTTGGACATGAGCCTACCAGTGACGAGGTAGCCGACGAGATGGGGATGCCCGTCGAAAAGGTGCAGACCATCATGAAAATGGCTCAGCAACCGATTAGTCTCCAAAGTCCCGTAGGAGACGGAGACGACACTAACTTCGGTGACTTCATCGAAGACAAGGCGGCGGAAAACCCCTATGACCAGACAGCCTACTCTCTTTTGCGCGAAAAGATACTGGACGTATTGCACAGCCTGACCGAAAGGGAGCGTAACGTACTCTCTCTCAGGTTTGGATTGAAGGATGGCTACAGCCGCACGCTCGAAGAAGTGGGTCGTCAATTCAAGGTCACGCGTGAGCGCATTCGCCAAATCGAGGCCAAAGCCCTTCGCAAGATGCGTCATCCCACCCGCATACGCCAACTGCACGGCTTCTTCGAGGCCGACCAAAGCTCAGTAAACAAGCCAAAACCGGAAGCCCTGCGTCACCTGAAGCTGTAGAACAAATTACGGCCTTCGATTTCGGGATTGCCCGATGCACCTATTATGAAGTTGCAAAAAGAAGGCGTCCAAGGTAATTTTTAACACCATGAACTTTTCACAACAACCCATATTGGCCATGTTGAGCGGCTGGGAGATCTTCATGATCGCCATGGTGCTCCTATTGCTATTCGGAGCCAAAAGGCTGCCCGAGTTATTCCGGTCGATGGGCAAGGCGACCAAAGAGTTCCAAAAGGCACGCACCGAAGTCGAGGACGATATTCGTACGGTGATGCACCAAGATCCCAGCATCGAGGAGCAACAGAACCACGCTGCGGAAACTCATTCCGAGACGGTTGCCGAACCTGAGAAGGAACCTACCTGAGGAGGCAATGCCCTCCCCTAGCCTCCGGCCTGAACCGGTTGGTACCCCTTTTCCACAAGAACAGCGGTCACTCTTTCGCGGTGATCGCCTTGTACCTCGAGCCCGCCGTCCGATCGCAAAAAGCCCCCGACGGCCAAGCCCTTCTTCAGTTCACGGAGCAAATCATTCCGTTGGGCCTTGCTGGTACCAGCTCGAAATTCGCGAATGGTGGTGACCGCCTTGCCTGCCCGCCCGCTTGTTTCCCGGCGCACCTCGACTCTACCCAAGTTTGGGACCTTGGGCGCCGTCGGCTTTTCGCGGGCTGGTTTCGGGATAGGTTTGGCAGGAGAAGCCAAGCCGCTTGAGTCGATTGCGGCAAAGGGCGAATCCCCCCATTCCGCGTCGCCACCTTCCATCGGGACACGCTTCTTCTTCATTCCGGCGCTTCCTCGCCGCTAACGAAGGCCAATGCCTTTACGTAACTGCGACGCTCGAGGAAATGAACGAGTTGACCATCCATTTCATCGGCTTGGTCTAGCAAGGCTTGGTCCAAGGTCGCCAATGCTTCCCGAATGTCGCCTTGTTCTCCTCCCGTGATAATTCGGAGCGCCTGTTGAATCTTTTCCATATAGAGTCTTACTGTTCGAAGGGCGTTACGTCCGCAAGTGGAAACCCCGCCTCATTCGTAGGAACGCCGTCCTTCCATGGCACTGCGCAAGGTGGTCGAATCCGAATAGGTCACACCGCTCCCGCTGGGAATGCCAAAGCCTATTCGCGAAACGCGGATCGGTCGATTGCCCACCACCTCTTCCTGAAGATAATGACAGGTCGCCTCTCCCTCGACGTCATTCGGCAGGGCGAGGATCAATTCCGCGGTTTCCTCGGCTTGGCAACGTCTTCTCAAGGAGTCGATATTGAGATGCTCCGGGCCAATCCCATGGATGGGCGACAATTTTCCGCCGAGGGCATGATAGAGTCCACGAAACACGCCGGCTCGCTCAATGGAAAAAAGATCGGGAACGTTTTCCACCACACAAATAGTTGAACGATCACGAGAGGAATCAACGCAGACAGCGCATAATTCGGTTTCACTCAGGTTTCCGCAATCCCCGCATGCGCGAACGGAACCGTCGGCATCGGACAAAGCTTGGCTCAAGGCTTTCCCCAAGTCCGGCTTCTCGACAAGCAAACGCAAGGCGATGCGCTCGGCCGATCGGTACCCGAGGCCAGGAAGGCGCTTGAGAGCGTCAACCAAGCTATCAAAAGCGGGCGTCATTCGCCCTTACATGAAACCTGGCAACCCCATCCCCATGCCACCGGTGATGTCTTCCATAATCTTTTCGTTGGCCTGCTTTGCCTTGTCTGCTGCTTCTCGAACAGCGGACAAGGTAGCTTCCTCGATTACCTCGGGGTCTTCCTTGAGAAATTCAGGGTCAAAGGAAAGGCTTTGGAATTCGCCTTGCCCATTGATTTTCACGGTGATGGCACCACCTCCACTAGACACCTCGAGCACTTGCTCGGCCAGTTTCTCTTGGGCCTCCGCCATGCTTTTTTGCATCTTCTGAGCCTGCTTGAGCAATTTTCCTACTCCTACCATGGACTGTTTTCCTCCTCGTCGGTTAACAATATTATGGAGCGGTCAATGCACCGCTCTCTTGGAATCAACTTTTTCGGAATGCCATCGCTAGTCAAGACCTTAGGCCAAGCTATTTTTCTGTCAGCAAGTCGCGGTATCCTTCGCGAAAGGATGGATAGCGAGGTTCCCAGCCGAGTTCCTCGCGTATTCTGCCATTGTCTATCTTGCGGTTCGGCAACCGTGCGCCGGGGGCAGTTCGGCCGGGGTTGGCAATTCCTGAGAAAGAAGGAGGCTCTACCTCCATTTCCCCAGCTAACCAATTGACCAACTCCTGACGTAAAACGGGGTGTCCGTCAGAAACGTTGAATATGTGGCCAACGATCTCCGGCAGTGATTCCAGCGCAGCCCAAATGGCCGAACAGGCATCGTCGCGGTGGATCAAGTTGAGCCAAGCTTCGCCATCTCCGGGCAGACTCGTTTCGCCGTCTCGTATACGAGAAAGGAAAACATGGCGGCCGGGGCCATAGATTCCGGCCAATCTCAAGACAAATGAGCGCTTCACCGCGGGAGAACCAGGAAACCCGATCGCTTCAGATGCCAAAAGAAGGTCCCCGCGATCGGATGCTCCATCACAAGATGCTTTTTCGTTAACCAAACTACCGTCAGTCTGCGGATACACAGATACACTGCCAGTGAACAAGTAGGTGCCGATGGCCCCATTCGCCGCCCATCGGGCAATTGATTCCTGCCCGTTGAGGTAAGATTTTACGTAGCCCTCGATTCCGCCACCCGAAGAGCCCACGCAATTCACCACGAAATCTTGCGTGGGATTTATTTGCGAGTGCCATGCATCCTCCTCCAATTGAGCTTCCAAGACTAATTCCGCCCCCAGCGAACGAAGAACGGCAGCAGTTTCCTTGTTTCGCGTCAAGGCGGTGACCCGAAGCCCTTTGGCAATTGCTTGACGGGCCAACTCGCTGCCGAGATAGCCACATCCAAAAATCACTATGCCACTTGCCATTGCGCAACCATCAGGCGGGCTGCCAAAAGAGTCAATCCCCCCCTCTCTGGTTGACCAGCAGACAAGTCCTCAATATAAACCATCGTTTTCCAGTATGACGAATTCAATGGAACCATACCGCGTGCTCTTCGTGTGCTGGGGCAACATTTGTCGCTCCCCGGCCGCGGAATGCGTATTGAAATCGCTTGTTGAAAAGGAAGGCTTGGCCGATCGCATCCAATGCGATTCGGCTGGGACCATAGATCAACACCGAGGCAATGCGCCTGATGGCCGTATGCGGGAAGCGGCCGATCGCCGCGGCATTACAGTGAACGGAGCCTCCCGAATGGCCGCTCCAGGTGATTTTGATCACTTCGACCTCTTGCTGACCATGGACAATTTCAATTTGTCCGAGTTGCGTTCACTTGCCCCCAAGCCCGAACATGCCGAAAAGATTCGCCCCTTTTGCGAATACCTGACCGAGCACGAGGACCTCGAGGTGCCTGACCCTTATTTCGGTGGCGCAAGTGGATTCGACGTAGTGCTGGACTTGCTCGAGGATGGATGCGCCAACCTGCTCGCATCGATACGCGAGCAACTCGGCATCTAGTTTGATGTGGAATAGCATTGAGCAAGCGATCGCCGAAGCCACCGGCAATCCCTTCCAGATCGTGGATCGCAGCACCGTTAGCGGAGGTTGCATCAATGATGCCCAACGGCTCGATGGCGCGGACAGTAGTTTTTTCGTAAAGACCAACGACCCCAGTTTTCTACCGCTGTTCGAGGCCGAAGCCGAGGCCTTGCGTGAAATCGCGCAGACAAAGACCATTCGTGTGCCCGAACCGATTTGCCATGGGATGGCAGGCAGTGATCGCTCCTTCCTGGCCCTCGAGTTTGTTCAAACCGGCCCCGAATCAGCTGCCTCGCAGCGCGAACTGGGCGAAAGCTTGGCCCGCCTGCATAAAACCAAGAAGGAGTTCTTTGGCTGGAAACGCGACAATGCCATAGGGAGCACCCACCAACCCAACGACCGCGGCGATGACTGGGCAACCTTCTACCGTGACCATCGCCTGGGGTTTCAGTTTGATCTCGCGGCTCGCAAGGGGAAAAGCTTCCAAGGCGCCGAGGAGTTACTCGAAAGAGTTCCGGAACTCTTGGCCGGCCACGAGGTATTTCCTTCCATTTTGCATGGCGACCTCTGGGGTGGAAACGCGTCGACTGACAGTAAGGGAATGCCTTTTGTCTTCGATCCGGCCACCTATTACGGCGACCGTGAGACAGACTTGGCCTTCACCGAAATGTTCGGCGGTTTTTCAACGGACTTCGGAAAAGCCTATGAAAATACTTTTCCCCTCGACGTTGGCTATCCCCGCAGGAAAATCCTCTACAATCTATACCACTTGCTCAATCACTTCAATATCTTCGGGGGCGGCTATGCCTCCTCCGCCCAAGCTTCGATGGAAGAACTCCTTCACTAATTGTCATCATGCGTAAAGAAGATTTGGAACGCATCCTCGTCTCCGAGGAAAGCATCGAGAAACGGGTCAGCGAACTCGGGCAGGAAATCGACGAATACTACAAGAAAAAGGAAATCCTCCTCGTCACCTTGCTCAACGGCGCCATTGTTTTCACCGCCGACTTGATTCGCAACATACGCAGCCCGCTGTGGCTGGATACGCTGCGGGCNCGAAGCTACGGAACGGGAACCACCTCATCCGGCGCCCCCGAGATAACGGGAGACCTGCGACTGCCCGTGGAAGGAGCCGAAGTACTGTTGGTGGATGACATCCTCGACACGGGGAATACCTTGTCTCGAGTGGTGGCGGAACTCTCTCAAAGACAACCTGCCTCCATCAGGACCTGTGTACTGCTGGACAAGAAGGAACGTCGGGAAACTGATTTCGAGGCGGACTGGGTGGGCTTTGAGATCNCGGATCACTTTGTGGTAGGCTATGGCTTGGACTATGCCGAGAGGTATCGACACTTCCCTTACGTCGGAATACTGAAGCCAGAGATGTATTCCTAATTGATGGATAAAATAGGAAAAGTGGTCGGCAAGGCAAACGGAAGTAAATCGCCACGGACCGTGGCATGTGGATTCATGATGGGCGGAGCCGATGCAATTCCTGGGGTATCGGGAAGCACCATTGCCCTAATCCTGGGCATCTACGAGCAGTTCATCTCCGCCTTGGCCACGATAATTCGATCACCGAGGCTTGCGAGAAACCCGCAAGGACGCGCTGAAATCATATCGGCCTTGAGTTTCCTCATCCCCCTAGGAGTCGGCATCGTTATAAGCTATGTCTTGATTACCAAATTGCTCGTTGGTGGAACCGCGGACAAGGACGCATTGATGAAAGCCAAGGACACGGCCCCTTTCTGCTATGCATTTTTCTTTGGGCTGGTCTTGTTAAGCCTCAGGGAACCATGGAGAAGAATCCGAAAGAAAAGCCTCTACGGCGGCTTGGCGGTTGCAATAGGCTTCGCTGCTTCCTTCACCTTCTCCGGCTTACCTTATGCAACTGCCGAACCAGCTACCTGGATGCTACTTTTTGGCGGAGCAGCAGCAATCAGCGTGATGCTCCTTCCGGGTGTGAGCGGTTCTCTCCTGCTCGTTATGCTGGGACAATACAATGCGGTTGTAGAAGCCTTGCACAGCGGAGATTTTTTTCGCTTCGGTGTATTTTTGGGAGGAATCCTTTTAGGAGCCCTTCTATTTGTCCCTCTACTCAAAGAGCTGCTAGCTCGAGCTCATGATCTTACCATGGCCATGCTGTCGGGGCTCATGGCAGGTTCCCTGCGTGCCCTCTGGCCATGGAAATCGAGTTACGACCCCAAGGAAGAGGCCATGTTGAACATACTCCCAGATAGTGATTGGTGGTGGTCGCTGCTTGCCTTTGCAGGCGGAGCGGCAGTGGTGATTCTGTTGAGGCAGTTCGAGAGAAAACTACGGAATGATTCAACGATTAAGCAGGCAGGCTGAGGCGAGCCGCCTCCTTGTCCTTGGCAATTTGCTCCCGTAGCGCCTCNGGGGAGGCAAACTTTGCCTCGTCGCGCAGAAAAGCATGCAAAGCAACTCCGACCAAGTTGCCTGGGCCTAACTCGGCATCCGCCAGCAAATGGGTTTCCAAGAGCGGAGAATCCTCTTCCTTGTCAAAGGTGGGACGGACGCCATAATTGGCCACTCCAGGCCACGATTGGCCCGACTCCCTCGCGGTCAACTTGACGGCGTAGACTCCAAAGCGGGGAGCTACCCCGGGTTGCCAAGGAAGGTTCAAGGTGGGGAACCCCAGCTCGCCTCCACGTCCGTCGCCCTTCGCCACTTCGCCAACTGCCTCGTAGCAGCGACCCAGCATATTGTTGACGGAGGAAATGTCGCCTTGGGAGAGGGCCAACCGTATGCGGGAACTACTGATCGGCTCATTCTCGAATTCAACCGGATCGGAAACTTGTACCTGCATGCCGTGTTCCGCTGCAGTGGAGGCAAGTAGTGCCGCATCGCCTGCGCGTCCTTGGCCAAAGCGGAAGTTCTTCCCCACGTGCAAACTTTGCAAATTAGGCGCCAGTTCCTTCAATCGGGAGACAAAGGAAGTCGCCTCAATTTGCGAAAAGGCCAAGTCGAATACCTGCAGCACGACGTGATCGACACCAAACTCCAGTAAATTAGCGGCCTTCGTTTCAGGCGACATGAGGAGGCGGGTCGGCGAATTCGGGGCAAGCAATTGGCTGGGATGATTTGGAAAGGTCAGCACAGCCGCCAATCCATCCTCTTGTTCAGCCAACTCGATGGCGCTCGATATCACCCGGGCATGGCCAAGATGAACCCCGTCAAACATACCGATCGCCAAGTGCGCGAACCGATCAACTGAAGCCAGTTCGGCCAATGCGGGGAGAACTGGGGCAAGGTTCACAATACGTGAGGGGGGACCGCTTGGTGGGCGGGTATGAGAGTCTGCTTGAGATCAACGAAGTTCATTTCCTGAATGGCCTCGAGAGTATGCGCGTCGGCCAAGTCAAACTGATCGATCAAGGTACGGCGCAAACTGATCAAATGGGCTCCGCATCCCAATTTTTGACCAAGATCATGAACCACTGTGCGAACGTAGGTGCCTTTGCTGCAAGACATCGTGAAGGGAGCATCGGGTGGATTCCAAGTGCCCGTCAAGTCGAAGGAATTGATGCGAATGAAGCGCGGTTCCCGCTCCACCGACTTTCCCTTGCGGGCCATTTTGTAAAGAGGCACGCCATCAATTTTCTTGGCCGAAAACATGGGAGGCGTCTGGTACTGGTCTCCACGAAAGCTTTTCATGACCTCTCGCAGGCGCTCCTCGTCCAAGTCATCCGGAAGAGGCTTTTCCTCGGTGACTTCACCATCGATGTCCTGAGTATTGGTGGCTTGCCCNAAACGCATGACACCGTCGTAGGTCTTGTCCAAGCTAATCAGGAATTGGGAGATCTTGGTCGCCTTGCCAATCAACATGATTAATAAACCGGTGGCATTGGGATCCAAGGTGCCTGCATGGCCAATGCGGCGCATTTGGAATTTGCGGCGCAAGCGATCCACGACGTCATGGGAGGTCATGCCGCTCGGCTTGTCCACGAGGAGCACGCCCTCGGGTTGATCGTTGGGGGCGTTCACGACTCGAGTTCGCCTTGGTCGGCCTTGGCCAAGTGAAGTTCCAGCGCCCGAGCGAAGCCCGGGTAAAAATCATCCAATGTGCCGTCCAAGTTAAAACCTGCGGCGCAAGCGTGTCCGCCGCCACTCATTGTCTTGGCCAGCAAGTCGACTCGGTATCGTACCTCGGTTGCCCGCAAACTACCCTTTATCATGCCATCCCGTTCTTCCACCAAGGCACCGACGTCCACGCCCTCGATGGAGCGGGTGTAATCGACGAGGTTTTCGGAATCCTCGGGGGAAGTGCCGGTTTCCTCGTAGACTTTGGGGTCAAGCAACCCGATGCAGANACGACCGCCGCACTCGAAACGAAAGCTGGCGAGAAAGCGTTGCAGCAACTGAATGCGGCCTGGCTTCTCTTGTTCGTACAATTCATTGGCCATGTCGGCGGGCGATGCGCCTAGGCCACAAAGACGCTCACAGATGGCAAAGACACTTTGGTTCACCCCGCGGTAGCGGAATTGCCCGGTATCGGTGGCAATTCCGAGAAACAAGGCCTGGGCGGTGGTGGCATCGATCGGATATTCGTTGTCGAGAAAGATGCCGGCCAATATTTCGCCGGTGGCGCTGGCATCCGACAATACGATGTCCACCTCCGCAAATCCCTCGTTTGAGACGTGATGGTCCACGTTAAGAACCGGAGAGCTGAAACGCTCCGACATCTCGTTGCCCGAGCGCTGCCTTTCGGCGCAATCAACGTAGATCGAGACCACTTCTCCCTCGGGTATGGCATCAGGCCCGCCGAACGGGGTATCGCCGATGAAGCTTTGCAAGGTACGGGGAACCGGATCCGGGTTGATACCTGTGGCCTCGATCCCCAATGCCCTCAGGCACCGGGTCAGAGCAACTTGGGATCCTATGCAGTCGCCATCGGGGCGCCTATGCCCGAGGATCACCACGCGTTGTCCGCGCAACTTGTCCACCACTTCGGCGAAGCGAGGCGAATCTTCTGGGAAAAATCCTTCTTTCATCTGGCTATCGTGAATGAAATCAAACGGTTTAAAATANACGTTCGGGAAGAATTGGAAAGTTAAAATCGAAAATCAAGGAGTCATTCGCCGGAGCCATCTTCCTCCGGAAAAACAAAGCCTTGGCCATCGAGACGCAAACGAGGGGCAACGGCATGCCATTCACCAGACACGCTCGCCGCTTCATATTCCGCGGAATCGTCGGAGTCATTCTTTTGCCGAAGCTCAAGCCCCGGGAGAAGGCGCCCAAAAGATCCCTCGGCAGCGCCCTTTTGGTTATTTGGATCCGTTTCGCAAAGCGGATCGGGCATGTTCATGCAAAGCACGCCAATTCCAGGAACCGCCAAGCCATCTAAGGGCTGGCCCAGAGAGTCCCCCGAGAAACCGGGGCGGCGGAGCGTGAGCAAGCCATCCTCTTCCATTGTGGCCGAAACCTGTCCGAAAATCGGTGCCCACAGCAGCCAAGTCTGGTCCCACGCCGAATCCAGACTGCCTCCCAACTTCACCTGAAAAGCCCCCTGAGACCAAAGATGGTTCTCCGGCAGGCGAAGGCCGTTCGCCTGAATCTCGGCCGGGTCCCAAGGAATTCCGCAGGTCTGTATATCCTTGCCCGAGAGAGCGCGAGCCAACAAGGCGGGCAAGGCGTCTTGCCACGAGGTATCCTCATCGATCGCCTCACCTGCGCTTTGCTTGGCCAAGGCGAGGATGTCACCGCGCGTCCAGTTGATCCCGTCGTTTGCAATCGAGAGAAAGGCAATGTCCGGCTTTTCGGAGAGGAACGCCTCCAAGAGTTCGGGAAGCGGGCGCTGCATGTCGGGCCGCTCCGCGAAGGCCTCTCGGGACAGGCGCTGAATGGCTTGGCGCACCCGATCGGTCTTGGCTTCATCGGCGGGAATTGGCTCACCTATGCGGAAGCGAACTGGATAAGGGATCTTGCGGGGCCACTTGGTAAAGAAACGACCACCTGAAAAACTGAACATCGAGCCCCACACGCCATCCAAGTAGGCCGGTACAACCGGCACCTCACCCTTGCGGGCAATCAACTCGAAACCTTTCTTGAAATCCATCATCGGGCCGAGACGCGATATGCCGCCTTCCGGAAAAATGCATATGGCGTCTCCTTCCTGGACTCGCTGGGATGCCGTCTGGATGGCATCCTTGGCCCGGGTGGGCGAAATCGGTATGGTGGAACTGAGACGAAAGGCCAGGCGCATGATCCGACTGTCAGCCAATCCGGAGAACGCAATGAATTGAATTTCCCGCGGCAAGTTGGCTCCNACCAGCACGGGGTCGGCGTAGGAAAGGTGATTGCAAAGCACGAGCGCCCCACCCTCTTTCGGAACATTTTCGGTCCCGGTCACCGTCACACGATAAAGAATGCGCGACACCACCGTGGCAATCGTGCGAAAAAAGGCTTCCGGCAAAATCGTCATGACGTAGACCGCAAGCAGGACCGAAGGTACCACCATGACAAGGAATTCCTCCATGGCGGTAAGCTTCAGGGTATTGGAAAGATAGGCATGTACCCCGATCAGGACCATGACCAGCAAGTTGGTCAGCAAGTTGGATGCTGCCACCACCCGACCACGTCTGCTGTCACCTGCCTTGTCTTGCAAAAAGGCATTCAAGGGAACAAAGAAAAAGGCGCCTGCCATGCCCAGTCCCACGCAACCGTAACGGAAGGAAGCAGCCAAGGGGTCGAAGCGGGTCAAGGCATAGAGAATGACCGGCATCAAAATGGCTCCCACGGGCACCAAGCCCAAGTCGACCCGCCCCCGGTTGACGTAGGCAGTCATCAAACTGCCCGCCATGATGCCTACGCCGAGCAAGAGAAACCACAAGCCATAAAGGCTCGCCATGCCGACGTTGCCCGGCACCACTTCGCCGGCCAGTTTCACGAGCACGAGGTANAAAAAGGTACCAAATGCCCAGAACCAGGCATCGCCCAAGGCAGCCAGGCGAAGCGGCTTCTCTTTCCACAGGTAAGCCAAGTCCCCGAAGTGACTAACCAGCACACCGATTCGAAAGGGTTTTTTGGAGCGCGGGGCAACCTCGGGCGTGGGCTGAAAAATGCACCAGGAAAATACTGCCAACACCCCGACTGCAGCAGATACCCAAAGACCTGCCCGCCATCCGCCTTCGGTCTGCACCAAGGCATCAAAACCACGTGCTCCGGCGAAAGCCCCTGCCAAGATACCCACCATGGTGAGCATTTCCATCCAGCCCACCGCCATGCCCAGTTTCTCCGAGCCCACCAACTCCTTNAGGATGCCTTTCTTGGCCGGTGACAGCATGGCCGACTGCACCGCCAACATGAAAAACCCGACCAAGCTGAGGTAAAACAACTCCAGTCCCATGCCAAGGCAAAGAACCGCCAAGCCCACTACTTGAGCGAAAAGCGCCATGCTGGTCACCTTGCGCTTGGAAAAACGGTCGGACAGCCAACCAGCAAGCGGGCCAAACAACACGAAGGGCACGATGAGCATTAAAGAGACCTGTTGGTTGACAGGATCCATCTCCCCCTTGCCAATCACCAAAGCAGCCAAGGCAGGCAACATGGCCTTGGTCGCGTTGTCGTTGAAAGCCCCGATCATTTGAGCGATCAACAACCATACGCAGTTCCGGAATCTGTGTATGGTTTCTGTCACTTCGGTTCAGGTGCAAACGGTGCGGATCCGGGACAATCGTTTTTTTGGTTCAAGGAGTCGAGGCCGGACTGCACCTGCGCCTCGAAACGCTCCGTCAAGCGAGAGCTCAATCCACGCCCCGCTTCCTTGGACTCCTCGGCCAAGTCAATCGGGTCGCCAAACAATACCATCGCTCTACGCGGAGCAACCGGAACAAGGGTTTCCGACCTTAGGTCCTCCAGTATCTTTTCCACCGTTTCGCTCATGCGGTCGAGGCTCGGGTTTTCCTCCAGGTAGGTTCCAGGATAAGTGAGCAACCGGTACGCCAACATGGCATCGGCAGCCAAGGTGCGGGCCTTGAAATCTGCCAAGGCAGACTCCTCCGCGATGCGCAGGGAATGTATCTTGCGCCGTATCTTGCGAATGCGGTCAACCAAGTCCTCGCCCTCCTTCGCCGACAATTCGAGATCCTTCTCCAGCTCGACGATTATTTCGCTGGCCACGCCTCCCAGGAAAGCGGGCAGATCGTCACCAACTTCTTCCGGCAAGGAACGGGCCAAGCTCGCCATCACCTTGCGCAAGGCCAACAAGCCGAGCCGCTTCACCTCATCCACCGGGTCGGCCGACGAATCGTACTCCGAACCCACTTCCGCCGCCAATTCGCGGAGCCGACCCAGCACTTGGGGGCGGGCATCGGTCAGGTGAGTCACCTTTATGCTGACGGGCAAGGCAAGCACGGGAGAATCGTCCACCGAGTCCTTTTGCGCCTTCAAGCCAATGAATGCAGGACCCTCGAGGAAAGGCGTGACCCTATCGTTGGTCAGGTAAACGTTTCCCTCGGGAAAAATCGTCAGGGCCCGTTGCCCGTCCTTCAAGATGTTAAGCGCTTCCTTCATGGAGGCGCGGTCACTTCCCTCCCGATCCACCGAGAAGCAACCCATTCGCTGCATGCACCAGGCAGTCAGCGGGCTGCGCAGAAAAACGTCGTAAGCCGCCATGAAGGAAGCCGGCAATTTCAACTGGCGAAAGGCCTCCACCATGATCTGCGGATCGCTGTGGGTAGGATGGTTCGGCAAGAGAAGCAACCGATGACCGGCTCGCTTGATGGCATCGCCAACCACCTCCGGATTCATGACCTCCACTTCGTCGATGCGATGCTCCTTGCCCGGTAGATAAAGGCGAAGATTGAACCAACGGAGCAACCCTTCCGCAAACCGATTGGGCTTGGACTCGAAATAACGGTACCCCTTGTCTGAAAACTCCAACATCGCAGTCGGACCATCCTTGCGGCGCCCAAGATTATTTCAATGCCCATTTTCCAATTTCCGCTTTGCCTTTCGCCCGCGGCACGCCAACCTTTCCTGCAATGAAAAATATCCTGATCCTCTTCCTCGCACTATTTGCCTTTCATGCCACGCTCGTCGAATCCGACGCAGCCAAAGCCAAACGCCCGAACGTATTGTTCCTCTTTGCGGACGACCACGCCTACCAGGCCATCTCCGCCTACGGGTCCAACCGGAACCGCACCCCCAACTTGGACCGCATCGCCAAGGAAGGCATGATCTTTCACCGGGCATTCGTGACGAATTCCATATGCGCCCCAAGCCGGGCCGTCATACTGACTGGCAAGCACAGCCACCTCAACGGTCAGTTGACCAACGGCATGCGCTTCGACGGGGCCCAGCAAACCTTCCCCAAGCTCCTTCAAAAAGGCGGCTACCAAACCGCCATGATCGGAAAATGGCACCTCAAGAGCGACCCCACCGGGTTTGACTTCTGGCAGGTGCTGCAGGGACAAGGCCCCTACTACAATCCCCCCATGAACACGCCCGACGGGGTGAAGCGAATCACCGGCTACACCACCGACGTCATAACCGACGTCACCTTGGAATGGCTCAAGAACGGTCGCGACAAGGACAAGCCGTTTTTTTGCATGAGCCAACACAAGGCGCCGCACCGCAACTGGCAGCCGGGTCCCAAGTACTTGACCAAGTACGATGACGTCGAGATCACCGAACCGGACACCTTGCGCGACGACTACAAGACACGTTCCGCCGCCGCTTCCAGCCAAGCCATGACAATCGACCGGCACCTCAGCTCAAGTGACCTCAAGATTCGCGCTCCGGGCAACCTCACGCCCGAGCAAAAGGCCAAGTGGGACGCCGCCTATGGCCCCAAGAACAAGGCATTCGCCGAGGCCAAGTTGGAAGGCGATGAACTTTTGAAGTGGAAATACCAGCGCTACGTGAAGGATTACCTGCGCTGCATCGACTCGGTGGACGAAAACGTCGGGCGCCTGCTCGACTATCTGGATGAGTCCGGCCTGGCCGAGAACACCATTGTGGTGTATTCCTCCGACCAAGGCTGGTATTTGGGTGAGCACGGCTGGTACGACAAACGCTGGATGTACGAGGAATCCTTCCGTACGCCGTTGCTCGTGCGGTGGCCCGGTGTAATCAAGCCAGGCTCCAAGAACCATGACCTCGTGCAAAACCTCGACTACGCCCAGACCGCTCTCGACATATGCGGAGTGAAATCCCCCAAGGACATGCAGGGCGAGTCCATCGTGCCCCTTCTTCGCGGCAAGAAGCCCGATGACTGGCGCAAATCACTTTACTATCATTACTACGAGTTCCCCGGGGCCCACAGTGTGCGTCGCCACTACGGTGTGCGGACGGAGACCCACAAGCTGATTTATTTCTACAACTTGGACGCCTGGGAACTCTACGACCTCGAAAAAGACCCCAACGAGCTCAACAACGTCTACGGCAAACCCAAGTTCGCCGCCCTCGAAAAGGAACTCAAGACCGAGCTGACCCGCCTTCGGGAACAATACAAGGTACCAGAGGACACGCGGCCCCTCAGCAGGAAGAAAAAGCCCAAGAAGGAGCCTAAGAAAAAGTAAAGGCGGGCTACCTTTCCTCCAATAAATAGCTTCCATGGCGCCTGCGCAGGCGCACGGGGTGACCAAAGGCTTCGCTGAGCTTGGCCGAGGTCAAGGCATCACCCACCGGCCCGGAAGCCGTCACGAGCCCTTCTCGCAGCAACAGGGCATGGGTGAAGGACGGCGTGATTTCCTCGACGTGATGGGTCACTAGTATGAGAGCGGGAGCCTTGGGGTTGGCGGCGTTGCTTTCCATGAAGCGCAGATAGTCGAGCCGCGCTATGGGATCGAGCCCGGCGCATGGCTCGTCCAGGAAAAGCGCCTTGGGTTTGCCCATGAGAGCTCGCCCGAACAGCATCTTTTGGCGTTCGCCTTGTGACATTTGCCGCCAAGTGCGGCTCTCCAGCCCGGCGCACCCCATGTTTTTCAATATTTTGCGGGCCGCCCGCTGCTCCTTGGGATCGGGGTCGCCCCAAAAGTTGATCATGGCCCGGGCGCCGCTCACCACGACGTCGAGGGCCGACTCGCCAGGCTCGATCATGCGGTTCACTTCGCTCCCGACGTAACCAATCGCCGCCTTCACCTCGTTCCAGTCATCCTCTCCGAATTCCTTGCCAAAGGCGAAGAGACGCCCCTCCGTCGGGGCGATGAATACCATCAGGGCATTGAGCAACGTACTTTTGCCCGAGCCGTTGGCTCCCAGCACCACCCAGTGCTCGCCTTTGCCCACGGTCCAGTCGATTCCACGCAAGATATGGCCGTCTCGCTCGATCACGAGACCTTCCACGCCAAACAGGGGCTCTTCGGATGATGCAGGCATGAGCGTCAGGGTCAGCGGATCAATTCATTCCTTCGGCCGCTTGGTTGCGGAGAACGAGATTGTCCAAGCCATTGGCCACGAAAGCTTCCTCGTATTGTTTCTCCAGCTCCATCAAGCGCCGCGGCTTCTCCTTGGCCGGCGATGCCTCCTCAGTGCTTTTTTCCACTGCCTCCATCGACTTGAAGTCGCGCTCCGCCATGCGAATGATCAATTCCTGCCAAAAGCAGTCGTCATTGTACTGGTCCAGCCACTGGACGGGTGGCTCCTTGCGCTCCCGCGACCATTTCCTGAAATAGGTGCCGCTCTCGGGGTCTCGCTCCACGAGGCCGCGGCAATCCGCGTCCTCGGCATAGGAAAGAAGTTTTTGCTCCAGTTGGAAGCAAGCTGCCTTGTCGGGGGCCTCCCCTCGCCCGTATCCTTCCAGCATGCAGCCGGCAAGGGAGAGGAGATCGACCAGCGAGCGGTATTCTGCTTGGGAAAACTAGATTTTCATGCCATCGTCGTAATAATACTGAGGTTAAGGAAACGCGTATGGCATGAGAGCAAGGCATCGGGGGCAAGCCTTTTGCGCCCAGACCCGCCCTTCAACCCCTCGCCGACGGTTGCATCAAAGAAAAAACTACTTAATTTCTAACAAAACATACGGTTCGAGTGTCGCTTATAATGTACGAATTCAATCAAGAGAGCTTATGAAACGTCTACCAATCATCCTCGCCATCGCCGTTTTCGCCTTGTGCCCGCTGCTTTCTCAGGCAGGCGGACTCATCATAGTGGACAAGGTACCGTCCGACGTCATATGGCCGCCGCGACACCCGCACCCACCGATCATCATTCATCCGCCGCACCCCCCGATGCCGCCGCGCCCTTGGCCGCGACCACGCCCCGTGCAGCGCCTCATGCCACTCGAACTGCGGAGCCAGAACGTCAAGGTGGACATCAAGGAGCAAGTGGCCACCACGAACATACGCCAAGTGTTTTTCAATCCGTCCCACCAACGCCTCGAGGGCACTTTCATATTCCCTATTCCCCGAGGGGCCCAGATCGACAAGTTTTCCATGGAAGTGAACGGCAAGATGCAGGAAGCGGAACTGCTTGACGCAAAGAAGGCCCGCAAAATCTA